>WSYA01000009.1 GCA_009773615.1 Gallionellaceae bacterium | reverse complement strand
CGATTGGAAGGCGGCGCTAAATCGGTTTACTATCCAGTTTGAGGAACGGATGCCGCAGCATTAAGCAATTCCGTTTACACAAAATAAAAGACACCCTCCTGCTTGAACCCTCGCGCAAGGTGTATTCGCTCACACGTCGAGGCTTTGCGTCCGGTGAACTCAATGTCCTCACACTGGTTGATGCCAGCAACACTTATTTCGATGCCCGTACCCGTTACCTGGAGCTGCAACAGGAAAGCGCGCTTGCGGCGGCCGACCTGCGCCTTGCATCCGGTATCTCGGTACTTAATTCCTCAATGGAGACCCAGCCATGATCGCCGCGCTCATTCGTTTTTCACTCATCCAGCGGCTGATGTTGCTGCTTGCGGCCTCAGCGCTCACCGTCGGTGGTCTGTGGTCTTTCAACACGCTGCCCATTGATGCTTTTCCTGAAATTTCGCCGCCGCAGGTGCAAGTGATCGTCAAGGCGCCGGGACTCGCGCCCACGGAAGTGGAATCGCGTATCACCTTTCCCATCGAGATGGAGATGCAGGGCTTGCCGCGCCAGAAGACCCTGCGCTCCACGACAAAATACGCGCTGACTAACATCGTCATCGATTTCGAGGACGACACCAACATCTACTGGGCGCGCCAGCAAGTTACGGAACGTCTGACGCAGGCACGCGCGGCGCTGCCCGCCGGGGTCGAAGTGGTACTTGCGCCGATTGCCACGCCCCTGAGCGATATTTTTATGTACCGCGTCAAAGGCGAGGGTTTAAGTAACACCGAGCTGCGTACCATTCAGGACTGGATCATTCGCCCGCAACTGCGCACCGTAGACGGAGTGGCCGACGTAAATGCGCTCGGCGGCGAAGTGCGTGCCTTCGAGGTAATCCCCAGTCCGGACAAACTTGCCGCGCACGGGCTCGACATCGACGAACTGGCGCAGGCAATCGAGCGCAACAACCGCAATGCCGGAGGGGATCGCATCAATCGCGCCGACAAGATGCTGCTGGTACGCACGGAGGGCCAACTGCAAACGCTGGAGGATATTCGCCGCATCACAGTCGTCACCCGTAGCGGCCATCCAGTACGCGTCAGCGATGTCGCCCAGGTGCGCATCGGCTCGCTCACCCGTTTCGGCGGTGCCACCGCCGACGGGAATGGCGAGACCGTGACCGGGCTGGCGCTGCTGCGCATGGGTGCGAACAGTCGTACAGTCGTAAAAGCCGTCAAGGAAGAAATCAAACGCATTGCCCCCACTCTGCCGAAGGGCGTGACAATCGAGCCCTACTATGACCGCGCCGGTCTCATCAATGAGGCAGTGTGGACGGTTGAAAAGGCGCTCGGCGAAGCGGTGGTGCTGGTGGTGCTGGTATTGATCGTGCTGCTCGGCAACCTGCGCGCCGCGCTCACCGTGGCTCTGATCCTGCCGCTATCAGTGCTGTTCACGCTGATCTTCATGCGGCTTGCAGGCATCTCCGCTAACCTCATGTCGCTCGGCGGGTTGGCCATCGCCATAGGCATTCTGGTGGACGCAGCGGTGGTGGTAGTGGAGAACATCCACACCCAACTCGCACACACACCCAGAGGCGTGAGTCGCCTGCACCTAGTTTACCGCGCCACGATGGAAGTGGCGGCGCCGGTAATTTCGGGCATCTTGATCATCATCATCGTGTTCCTGCCCTTGCTCAGCCTCACCGGACTCGAAGGCCGGATGTTCGCGCCGCTTGCGCTCACTATTGCCTTTGCGCTGATCGGCTCGCTGGTGCTGTCGCTCACCGTGATTCCGGTGTGTGCCAGTTTCCTGATGCGCGGCGGTTCGCACGATGACGGGCCTGTGCTTGCAGCGGTCAAACTCGTCTATCTTCCAGTCATGCGCTGGGCGCTGAAGCAACGGGTCATTGCCGTGGGCGGTGCTCTGCTGGCGCTTGTCGGTGCGGTTGTGCTGTTCCCGTATATCGGCAAGGAGTTCATGCCGACGATGGATGAGGGATCGCCGCTAATCAGCCTTGAGAAAGCCTCCGATATTTCGCTCGAAGCCTCACTTGCGATGGATGCGCCAATCGAAAAAGCGGTGCTGCAACTCCCGGAGATTACCGGCATGGTCTGCCGTAGCGGCGCGGACGAGTTGCGTCTTGATCCGATGGGTTTTTACCAGACGGATTGTTTTCTCCAGACCAAGCCGCGCGCCGAGTGGACAGTGAGCCTGGAAGGATTGCATGAAAAGCTGCGCGAGAAGCTTGAGGTATTCAAGGATGTCGAAGTTGGATTCAGCCAGCCGATCGACATGCGCGTGTCGGAAATGCTGACTGGCGCGCGCGCCGCAGTCGCTATCAAGCTGTTCGGCGACGACTTCACGGTACTGGAGGAGAAAGCCGGACAGATCGAAGATATCGTCAAGCGCACGACCGGCGCAAGCGATGTCTTCCGCGCACGCCTTTCCGGTCAGGGCTATCTCAAAGTGGTCATCCGCTCAGAACGGTTGGCACGCTACGGCCTCAATAACGAGGATGTGAACCGGGTGGTGGAAATGGCAGTCGGCGGAAGGGTGGCCACCGAGATCATCGAGAGCAACCGCCGTGCCGGTGTACTGGTGC
Source organism: Gallionellaceae bacterium (assembly GCA_009773615.1). Lineage (GTDB taxonomy): Bacteria > Pseudomonadota > Gammaproteobacteria > Burkholderiales > Gallionellaceae > PALSA-1006. The sequence goes on along the minus strand of WSYA01000009.1, from coordinate 44,488 downwards.
GCTATCCAGAGACCGCGCGCGCCTCGCCGCAGGCCATCGAACGACTGATGATCAAGACTGCCAGCGGTGCCTTAGTGCCGCTTGGCTTAGTCGCCGACGTACGCGAAGTGGACGGCCCGGTGCTGATTCAGCGCGAATCGAGTAGGCGCCAAGTGACGGTACGCAGCAACGTCGAGGGGCGCGATGTCGTGAGCTTCGTGGATGAACTGCGCGCTGCCATCGAGCGCGAGGTCAAGCTGCCGCCGGGCTACGCCGTTGTCTATGGCGGTCAGTTCGAAAACCAGCAACGCGCAGCGGCACGTCTCGGATTGGTAGTTCCGGTGTCCATCGCGCTAGTCTTCTTCATGTTGTTCCTGACCTTCCGCTCGGTGCAACAGGCCGGGCTGGTCATCCTGAACATCCCGTTCGCGCTGATCGGTGGCGTGGTGGGCTTATTTGTCTCGGGACTTTATCTATCGGTACCGGCCTCGGTCGGCTTCATCACACTGTTCGGCGTGGCAGTGCTGAACGGCGTCGTTATGGTGAGTTACTTCAACCAACTGCGGTCGGCTGGACGCTCGGTGCTACAAGCCGTGCAGGAAGGCGCAGAGCGGCGGTTACGACCGGTGCTCATGACGGCGTTGATAGCGAGCCTCGGGCTCGTGCCGATGCTGCTCGCCACCGGCCCCGGTTCCGAGTTGCAACGACCACTTGCCGTGGTGGTAATCGGAGGGCTGTTCACCTCGACGCTACTCACGCTGGTGCTGTTACCCACACTCTATGCCTGGATCGAGACTCGTTTTGAGTCGAGCATCAGGAACCCCCAAAGGAACTCTCTATGAAAAATCTTACATTGATCGTGCATGCCGATATTCAACGGGCGCTGGCGGATACACTGCGCAGCCTTGAGCAGGTGGCCGGATTCACTTTCATCCAAGTCGAAGGCCACAGCCTCCAGGACGAATCCGACACGACGCTTTCCGCGCGCGACCGCGTGATCGGCTATACGCCTCACGTTCGCGTGGACATTCTGCTCGAGGACGAGGATGTGGACGATGTCTTGCAGGCGTTGCGAGCAGCCGACTGCGGTCTGCTCGGATACGGTATCTTTCAGGTGACTGCGGTAGAAAAACAGGGGGCGTTATGACGCGGATGAACTTGCCGCATGAGGAAATCGCCAGTCGTGTTGTTTTTCGAGCGACTGATACGGTTCGAATAGCTACAACTTATTGATGAAAGGAAATATCATAAAAAAATCTTACTTGAGCATACTGACAATCTTGATGTTTACAGGTTGCGCCAAGCAAGGCAGCGCACCGTTTGTGAGTGGCGAATTGGTGCATGATCGCGGGGACGGCAACCTCCTTGTGCTGAAGGCGCCGAACCGCCAATATGAGGCTCGTGGCTTTATCATTGAGCGCTATACCCATATGGCGGAACTACGCAAACGCTATTACGGCATTAATCCGAAGCATTGGGAGCGGATATTTTCCGGGCTCGATACCGATCATGTAACGTATTCCATTGAGACTGTTGCCAAGTCTGCTGACGGTCAGGAAATTTCTTGTCGTGTGATGTGGGGCGGTGCCGTAAAGCCTGCCGGTGTTTGCACGGATCAGGCGGAAACAGCCTTTCAGGTGCGCTTTGAGTAGCTAACTTAAGGGGGGGTTATGTGGAATAAAAGAGTTTCTCGGATGTTGGTGTTTGCTGTTTGCATACCTTTACAGGGCTACGCGGAAGAGTCGAAAAAAATCGAGGACAACTCGTTTCTGATGGAAGAAGCTTACAACCAAGAAGCGGGCGTTGTTCAACACATCCAGTCTTACCAGTACACGCAAAAGACCAAAGACTGGGTCTATACCTTTACTCAGGAGTGGCCGCTTCGGGACCAGACCCATCAGCTTTCCTATAGCATTCCTGTGGTGCATATGGCCGACCCCCTAAACTCAAGCGGTGTTGGGGATATTGCGCTCAACTACCGCTATCAGGCCATTGCGAAGGACGAGATCGCATTGTCTCCCCGGCTTGCTGTCATCCTGCCCACCGGCGATTACAGGAAAAGCCACGGAACGGATGCTGTCGGTATCCAGACCAACATCCCGTTGAGTGTGACGTTGTCCGACACAGTCGTCACCCACTGGAATATTGGCGCGACGTACACGTCAGGCAGCAAGGAACCCGGTGGAGCAAAGGCCAATACGACCGGGTTTAATTATGGCGCGAGCCTCATATACCTTACCTCAGAGAATTTCAACCTGATGCTCGAAGCGGTTGGAATTACCTCTGAAGCAGTTCAGCCGGATGGCAGCAAGCGGCAGGAAAATACTGCATTCATCAATCCTGGCGTTCGCTTCGCCAGCAACTATAGTTCCGGCCTCCAGATCGTGCCGGGGATTTCCATGCCGATTGGAATAGGTCCATCTGCGGGCAAAAGGAACATTTTTCTATACCTGTCATTCGAGCATCCGTTTATGTGATGCATCAAAGCGGGCAGGTTCGGCATGTACAGAGCGACGGGATTCAGGCAATGAAGCAGTCGGTATTCATCATCAGCAACATGGACTGTCCAACCGAGGAGGCACTGATCCGCAAACATCTCGGGGCCGTGCCCGGCATCGGTGAATTGTCGTTTAACCTGATGGCACGCCGCCTTACGGTGATGCATATGCTGGACGACGATCAAGCCATACTCGATGCCTTGCGCGAGATAGGCATGAAGACAGACATCGGGCAGCAATGCCAGCCTGGCTCCTGCACCACTTGCGAAGCGGAAACTCCCGTGGTGTCGCGCCGGACATGGGCTCTGATGGCGGTGTCGGGCACCGCCGCCATTGCTGCGGAAATCGTCGCCTGGAGCGGGGCGAGCGAGCAGTCGGTTGCGGTGATCACCCTGGCCCTGCTGTCCATCGCTACCGGCGGTCTCGGCACCCTGAAAAAGGGATGGATCGCGCTCAAAAACTTCACCATGAACATGAATTTCCTGATGAGCGTCGCCGTGATCGGCGCGCTTGCCATCGGCGAGTGGCCGGAGGCGGCGGTGGTGATCTTTCTGTTTGCGCTGGCCGAATTGATCGAATCGTTTTCACTAGAACGGGCCAAGAATACGATCAAGGGGCTGATGGCCATGACCCCGGATACCGCCACCGTGCAACTCGACAGTGGAGAGTGGGAAGAAATGGCAGCTGCCGATGTGCGGGTCGGACAAAGCGTACGCGTCAAACCGGGCGGTCGCATCCCGCTGGATGGTCTGGTCACGGCGGGCGGCAGCTCGGTGAACCAGGCGCCGATCACCGGAGAAAGCATGCCCGTGGTGAAGGCGGCGGGCGATCCAGTGTTCGCGGGCACTTTGAACGAACGCGGCATGCTTGAATTCCGCGTCACAGCGAACAAGGGCAACACCACGCTGGATCGCATCATCCATACGGTGCAGGAAGCGCAAGGCCAGCGCGCGCCGACGCAACGTTTCGTCGATCAGTTCGCGCGTTACTACACGCCTGCCGTGGTGGTGTTCGCGGTATTGGTGGCAGTCGTACCGCCGCTGCTGTTCGGCACTGCGTTCCAACCTTGGTTCTACAAGGCGCTGGTCATGCTGGTGATCGCCTGCCCCTGCGCGTTGGTGATCTCCACGCCGGTTACCGTGGTCAGCGGCCTGGCCGCAGCAGCAAGACTGGGCATACTGGTCAAGGGCGGTGTACATCTGGAGAATGGCCGCCTGCTCAAGGCCGTGGCGCTGGACAAAACCGGCACGCTCACCCACGGCAAGCCAATCGTGACCGATGTAGTGCCTTTGGTTGATCGATACAAGGACGAATTGCTGCAACTGGCCGCCAGCGTGGATGCGCATTCCGAGCATCCTGTCGCGGTAGCCATCGTGGCGGCATGGCAGAGCGGCGGAAAGACGGAACGGGCGCTGTTGCCAAGCTCGTCGTTCGAATCCATCACCGGGCGCGGCGCCAGGGCGGTAGTTGACGGTCAGCTTTACCATGTAGGCAACCACCGGCTGTGTGAAGACCTGGGTGTCTGCGGCCTGCATGTCGAGGAAGTGCTGAGCCGTCTGGAAAAGGAAGACAAGACGGCGGTGATACTCGCCACGGAAGCCGAACCGCTGTGCATTATCGGCGTGGCCGACACGGTGCGCGGGCACAGCGCGGAGGCTATCCGCCAGCTTCACGCGCTCGGTGTGACATCGGTGATGTTGACCGGCGACAACCAGACCACGGCCAGTGCCATCGCCACTCAGGTAGGGATAGACGATGCGCGCGGCAACCTGCTGCCGGAAGACAAACTGGCGGTGATCGATGAGCTGATCAGCCGTTACGGCAAGGTAGGCATGGTGGGCGACGGTATCAACGACGCGCCTGCGCTGGCCAAGGCATCCATTGGATTTGCCATGGGCGCGGCCGGAACCGATACGGCTATCGAGACTGCCGATGTTGCCCTGATGGATGATGATTTGCGCAAGGTGCCTGACTTCATCCGGCTAAGCCGCGATACGTCCCGCGTGCTGCGGCAGAACATCGCGCTCGCGCTCGGCATCAAGGCGATATTCTTCGCTTTGGCGCTTGCCGGGAAAGCCACACTCTGGATGGCAGTCTTCGCCGATATGGGAGCAAGTCTGATTGTGGTGTTCAACGGCATGCGATTGCTGCAAAAATATGTACATCACAGGACTTGAAAACAAAGCAGAAATATTCGGCGAAACGGTTTTGATGCTGAAGTGAATTAAAATAGTCAAGCTGCTAATGTTTAGCAATGGTGCCCGGAAGAGGACTCGAACCTCCACGCCTCGCGGCGCCAGAACCTAAATCTGGTGCGTCTACCAATTCCGCCATCCGGGCATAAACAACCTGCATCGACTCGAACGAGCCGCGAAGGGCGCGCATTATAGCACCGATTTTTTTAGCGTTTTATACCGAAATCTACCACCGTGCGACCGCGCGTTTCGCCGCGCATCATCTTGGGAAATATCTCCGGCAGTTGAGCGAACGGCACGGTATGCGTGATCTGCGCAAATTCGCGCGGCTTATATCCTCCGTCCAGCCGTTGCCAAATCTGTTTGCGTAGCGGCATCGCGGTCGCTGCGGAGTCCACCCCCAGCAATTTCACCCCGCGCAAAATGAACGGGAACACCGTCGTGTGCAGCTCGACACCGCCCGCGTTGCCAAAGCTGGCGACGGCGCCGTCCTGCTGCGTGGTGCGCAGCAACCAAGCCAAGGTATCGCCGCCCACCGCATCCAGCGCGCCCGCCCACTGCGCTTTTTCCAAGGGACGCGGACTCTTCACGTCGATCTCGCCGCGCGACAATATCTCGCTCGCGCCCAATGCTTTCAAGTATGCGTGCTCGCCGTCTTTTCGGGTCAATGCGACCACGTAGTAACCGAGTTGCGCCAACATGCAGATAGCGAGACTGCCCACGCCGCCCGTCGCTCCGGTCACGACTACTTTGCCTTTTCCCGGTGCGAGCTCGTTCTGTTCCAGACGGTGAATCGCCAGCGCCGCAGTAAATCCCGCCGTGCCCAGCGCCATCGCCTCGAACAAAGAAAGAGCGGACGGCAGCGGCACCAGCCAATCGGCGGGAACTCGCACGTATTCGGCAAATCCGCCATCGTGTGCCACCCCCATGTCATAGCCGGTAACCAGCACCTTTTCGCCGACCGTAAAACGCGCATCCGTCGAACTCGCCACTACGCCGGATACGTCAACACCACCCACGCAGGGAAAGCGCCGAATGACTTTACCCGCCCCTGTCGCGGCAAGCACATCTTTGTAGTTCACGCTGGAATAGTGCGTCTGAATGACCACCTCGCCGGGGTCGAGGTCATCCAGCGCCAGATCGACGAAACGGCCTTGCGATTTGCCGTTTTCTTCGAAAATGCGATACGCGCGAAAACCGCTCATTTACAAATCGAGCAACACGCGCCCCGGAAATTCCAGCGCCTCTTTGATGGTGACGAGGAACTGCACGGCTTCGCGTCCGTCGATGATGCGGTGGTCGTAGGACAGCGCGAGATAGTTCATCGGGCGGATGACCACTTGGCCGTTCTCGGCGACGGGGCGGTCTTTGGTCGCGTGGATACCCAGGATGGCGCTCTGCGGCGGGTTGATGATCGGCGTAGAAAGCATGGAGCCGAACACGCCGCCGTTGGAAATGGAGAAGGTACCGCCGCTCAATTCTTCCAGCGTGATCTTGCCGGTTTTCGCGCGCGCGCCGAAGTCGGCGATCTGTTTTTCGATGTCCGCCAATGAAAGCTTGTCGGCATCGCGGATGATGGGCACGACCAAACCGCGCTCGCTGCCGATTGCCACGCCGATGTCGAAGTAACCGTGATAGATAAAGTCGGTGCCGTCCACCGATGCATTCACCACCGGGAATTTCTGCAAGGCCAGCACGGCGGCTTTGACGAAGAAGGAAGAAAAGCCCAGCTTTACGCCGTGCTTTTTTTCGAATGCGTCTTTGTATTTGTTGCGCAGCTCGATCACCGGCTGCATGTTCACTTCGTTAAAGGTGGTGAGAATGGCGGCGTTCTGCTGCGATTGCAGCAGGCGCTCGGCAATGCGCTGGCGGATGCGCGTCATCGGCACGCGCTGCTCGACACGGCCACCGGCAGTCGCTTGCGGAATCGCGGCTACTGGTTTGCCTACCGCTGCCATCACGTCTTCTTTGATGACCACCCCATGCCGCCCGCTGCCCTGCAACTGGCTGGCATCCACATCATTCGCATGCGCCAGTTTGCGTGCCGACGGCGTAACGGCAAGCGCGGCTTCTGCCTTGGCTTTGGGTGCAGCCGCTACCGCTTCGGTATCGAGCACGGCGATCACTTCGCCGCTGGTGACTTTGTCGCCGTTTTGCTTGAGCAGTTTGGTCAGCACCCCGGCTTTCACGGCGGGCAACTCCAACACCACCTTATCGGTCTCGACATCGATCAGGTTCTCCCCCTCTGCCACCGCCTCGCCGACCTGTTTGTGCCATGAGAGCAAAGTCGCTTCGGAAACGGACTCGGACAGCTGCGGAACTTTGACTTCAATTTGCATGGCGACTTGCTCCTGGATTATTGGTTTGATTGATATCGGAACGGAATGCTGCGGCGACCACCGCTTTCTGCTGTTCGTTGTGCACGGCGAGATACCCCGCCGCCGGCGATGCCGATGAGGGGCGCAACGCATAACCCAGCTTCATGCCAGAGCGCATGTGGCGCAGAAGGTAATGTTGGATGCGATGCCACGCGCCCTGGTTGCCCGGTTCTTCCTGGCACCACACCACTTCAGTCGCATTCGGATAAGCCGCGATCTGCGCGGCAAAATCGTCGTGCGGAAACGGATAAAGCTGTTCTATCCGAATGACGGCCATATCCTGAATCGCCTGTTCGCGCCGATGCTTGATCAGGTCGTAATAGATTTTTCCGCTGCACGCAATAACGCGCTGCACCTTGCCCGCCTCCAACGTATCCACCTCGGCGATGACCGGCTGGAATCCCCCGTCCTCGAAATCAGCCAGAGGCGACGAGGCTTCTTTGCTGCGCAACAAACTTTTGGGTGTAAATACGATGAGAGGCTTGCACAGCGGGCGCAGCATCTGACGGCGCAGCAGATGAAATATCTGCGCCGCATTGGAGGGCACGCACACTTGGATGTTGTAGTCCGCGCACATTTGCAGATAGCGTTCGATACGCCCCGAGGAATGCTCCGGCCCCTGCCCCTCGTAACCGTGCGGCAACAGCATGACCAGCCCGCACAGGCGTCCCCACTTGGCTTCGCCCGAAGTGATGAACTGGTCGATCACCACTTGTGCACCATTGGCAAAATCGCCGAACTGCCCCTCCCACAACACCAGAGAATTCGGTTCGGCGGTGGCGTAACCGTACTCAAAACCCAGCACCGCCTCTTCCGACAACAGCGAATCGATCACGATAAAATCGGCCTGACCGGGTGCGATGTTTTGCAAGGGGATATGGTAGCCCTGATCGAACTGCACGCGCTGCTGGTCGTGCAACACCGCGTGGCGATGGAAAAAGGTGCCGCGCCCGCAATCTTCGCCGGACAAGCGGATCGGATAGCCTTCGCTCACCAGACTGGCATAGGCAAGGTTCTCCGCCATACCCCAGTCCAGCGGCAACTCGCCCTTGCCCATGGCACGCCGATCCGCGATGATTTTTTCCACGCGCGAATGCAATACAAAATTCTCCGGCACTGCGGTCAAACGTTGCGCCAGGTGCTCCAGACGCGCGCGCGGCAACGCGGTATTCACCGGCACATTCCAGGCGACATTTTGTTTGAACCTCGCCCAGCTCACCGCATGCTCGCGCTTGAATTCAGGCGAAAGCGGCGGCATCGGGTTGACGCCGGCATCCATCGCACGGCGGTAATCCGTCACCATCGCATCGGCCTTGCCCGCAGCAATCACACCGCGTTCTTCCAGACGGCGCGCATACAGAGTCCGCGTGCCGGGGTGCTGGTTCACGAAGCGATACATGAACGGCTGCGTCACCAGCGGCTCGTCCTGCTCGTTGTGCCCCAGCTTGCGGAAACACACCATGTCGATGACCACGTCTTTCTTGAAGGTCATGCGAAAATCCAACGCGATCTCGGTGACCAGCAGTACTGCATCCGGGTCGTCCGCATTGACGTGCAGGATAGGCGCTTCGATCATCTTCGCCACGTCGCTACAATACTGCGAAGAGCGCGTGTCGCGCGAATCGGAAGTGGTGAAACCGATCTGGTTGTTGATGACGATATGCACGGTGCCGCCGGTACGATAACCCCGCGTTTGCGACAAATTGAACGTTTCCATGTTCACGCCCTGCCCCGCAAACGCCGCATCGCCGTGCAACAACACCGGCAATACTTGCGACCCATCGTGGTCGCCGCGCCGGTGCTGGCGCGCGCGCACCGAGCCTTCCACCACCGGATTCACGATCTCCAAATGGGACGGATTAAACGCCAGCGTGAGGTGCATCGAGCCGCCCGGGACGGCGATGTCGGAAGAGAAACCCTGATGGTATTTCACATCGCCCGAGGTCAGGTGTTCTTTGTGGATACCCTCGAATTCGGCGAACAGGTCGCCCGGCAATTTCCCCAGAGTGTTCACCAGCACATTCAGACGTCCCCGGTGCGCCATGCCGATCACCGTCTCGCGCACTCCCTGCTTGCCGGCGCGTTGCAGCAAATGATCCAGCAGCGGAATGAGCGTATCGCCGCCCTCCAGCGAAAAACGTTTTTGCCCAACATACTTGGTGTGCAGATAACGCTCCAGGGTTTCGGCCGCCGTCAGCCGCTCCAAAATATGCAGCTGCATCTCGGTGGAATAATTGGCCTGTCCGCGCGAACCTTCCAAGCGGTTTTGCACCCAGCGTTTTTGCGTGACATCGTTGATGTACATGTATTCCGCACCGATGCTGCTGCAATAGACCTGGCGCAACAGCTGCACGATCTCGCGCAAAGTCATGCGTGTGGCACCGACCAGCGACCCCGTCTCGAACGTCGTATTCAGATCATCGGGCCCCAGATCGTAGTGCGCCAGTTCCAGCTCGGGCACTTCCGGCTTGGTATGGCGGCTGAGCGGGTCAAGGTCGGCGCGGCGCACACCGAGAAAACGGTGAGCATTGATCATCTGCAACACGCGCACCTGCTTGCGCTCGAATTCTGCATTCGGCGCAATCGCCCGCATCGCCTGTTTCGGCAACGCCGCGAACGCCCTCTGCACAGGCGAGTGGGGCACATCGGGACGGGCATTCTGGTCGGGTTTTAGCGCATCGAAATATTCGCACCACTCGTTCGCCACGCTCTTCGGATCGGCCAGATAGTCTTCATACAGTCCCTCGATGAACACGTCGTTCATGCCGAACAGCGACGACGTTTCACGCATGGCCTGCATGTAATTTTTTTCGTTCACGGCTTATTCCTGTCAGCTTGGCTCAGCGTTTTTTAATCGGCACGTAATCGCGTTTCTTTTCGCCCAGGTACAACTGGCGTGGACGTCCGATCTTATGATCGGCATCGGCGATCATTTCGTTCCACTGCGACACCCAACCGATGGTGCGCGCCAGAGCGAAAATCACGGTGAACATATTGGTCGGTATGCCGATGGCGCGCAGCACGATGCCGGAATAGAAGTCCACGTTCGGGTACAGCTTGCGCTCGATGAAATACGGATCGCTCAACGCGGTCTTCTCCAATTCCATCGCCAGCTCGAAAAGTTTGTTGTTTTCCAGCTTGAGCTCCTTGAGCACTTCGTAACAGGTCTGGCGCATCACCGAAGCGCGCGGGTCCATGTTCTTGTAAACGCGGTGACCGAAGCCCATCAGCTTGTACTTCTTGTCTTTCACGCCCTGCACATATTCCTTCACGTGCGACACATCACCGATCTCTTCCAGCATCTTGAGCGCAGCCTCGTTCGCGCCGCCGTGCGCGGGGCCCCACAGCGCGGCAATACCCGAAGCGACGCAGGCGAACGGATTAGCGCCGCTCGATCCGGCCAACCGCACCGTAGAGGTCGAGGCATTCTGCTCGTGGTCTGCATGCAGGATGAAGATACGCTCCAGCGCCCGCACCAGCACCGGGTTCGGCACATATTCCTCAGCGGGCGTGGCAAACATCATGTACATAAAATTCTCGACATAGTTGAACTTGTTCTTGGGGTACACGAACGGCTCGCCTATATTGTATTTGTGCGTCATTGCGGCGATGGTCGGCACCTTGGCCAGCAGGCGGTGAGCCGAAATTTCGCGGTGCTCCGGGTTATTGATATCGAGCGAGTCGTGATAAAACGCCGACAGCGCGCCAACCACACCGACCATCACCGCCATCGGATGCGCATCGCGACGGAAGCCGTTGAAGAAACGCGCCAACTGGTCATGCACCATGGTGTGATGCGTGATGAGCTCGCGGAACTCCGCCTGTTGCGTTGGAGTCGGCAGCTCGCCGTTCAGCAGCAGATAGCAAACTTCCAGAAAGTCCGACTTCTCCGCCAACTGTTCGATGGGGTAGCCACGGTAGTAAAGCAACCCCGCATCGCCATCGATGAAAGTAATTTTGGAAGAACAGCTTGCCGTCGAAAAGAAGGCGGGGTCGTAGGTGAACAAACCCAATTTCGCCAGATTGCGCAAATCGAGCACATCCGGCCCGAGCGTACCCGACAAAATCGGCAGCTCGATACTGCGCCCGTCATCCATCGTCAGCGTTGCGATACGTTTACTTTCCATATTCTCTTCTCCCCCTGTAGGAGCGGGTCACGCCCGCGATCCAATTAAAATTCGCGGACAAGTCCCGCTCCTACACCGCATTGATCAATTCCAACAGTTCATTCTGGGCCTTATGTTCGGTCGGCTCCTTACCGGTGATTCTATCCCACAGCGTGTTATCGGGAAGGTCTAACAAGACATCGAACACGACTTTCTGCGGCGGATCCAGCCCCGCATACTGCCGCTCTACAAAACGCCCCAGCACGATATCCAACTCCAGCAAGCCGCGCCGACAACGCCAGCGCAACCGCGCTAGCTCCACTGCATCGGGCGCAATTCTATCCGACGTCATACAATCCTTTTTATCATCATGTCTTTGATCTTGCCGATGGCTTCCGTCGGATTCAGTTCCTTGGGGCATACGTCCACGCAGTTCATGATGGTGTGGCAGCGGAACAGTCGATATGGGTCTTCCAGATTGTCCAGCCGCTCCGCCGTCGCCTGATCGCGCGTGTCGGCGATGAAGCGATAGGCCTGCAACAGCCCGGCCGGACCGACGAACTTATCCGGATTCCACCAGAACGAGGGGCACGAAGTGGTGCAGCAACCGCACAAAATACACTCGTACAAACCGTCCAACTCCTTGCGCTCTTCGGGCGATTGCAGACGCTCGGTCTCGGGCGGCGGATCGTTGTTGATGAGATACGGCTTGATCGAATGGTATTGCTTGAAAAACTGCGACATATCCACGATCAGGTCGCGGATAACGGGCAATCCCGGCAACGGGCGAATCTCGATCGGCTGCTTCAAGCTCGACAACGGCGTGACGCACGCCAAGCCGTTGCGCCCGTTGATGTTCATCGCATCCGAGCCGCACACGCCCTCGCGGCAGGATTTGCGGAAGCCGATGCTGTCGTCCTGTTCGCGCAACCTCATCAGCGCATCCAGCAACATCGCATCACCCGCCGCGAAGCTGAGGTCGTAGTCCTGCATGTACGGAGCCGCGTCGGCATCGGGGTTGTAGCGGTAGATTCTAAATTTCATCGTAACGCTCCTACCTAATAGACACGGGCTTTAAGCGGAAACGACTCCACCGTCAGCGGTTTCAGGCGCACGGGCTTGTAATCGAGACGCTGGTCTTCGCTGTAGAACAGCGAGTGCTTCAGCCATTTTTTGTCGTCGCGCTCGGGGAAGTCGTCGCGGGCATGAGCGCCACGGCTTTCTTCGCGCGCGGCGGCGGCGATCATGGTAGCTTGCGCGACCTCGATCAAGTTGTCCAACTCCAACGCCTCGACACGCGCGGTGTTGAACACCTTGCTTTGATCGTTGATGACAGTGCTCTTCGCGCGTTCGGCGACTTCGCGGATTTTCGTCACACCTGCCGCCAGCAAATCGGGGAAGCGGAACACACCGCAGTGCGCCTGCATGACTTCGCGCATTTCCGCTCCGACATCCGCCACGCGCTCTCCGTGTTTCTGGTTTTCCAACCGCGCCAGCCGTGCCAAAGGGCGGTCTGCCGCATCGGCGGGCAGCGGTTTGTGATGCGGATTGAGTTTCAAATCTTCGATGATCTGGCGTCCGGCCGCGCGCCCGAACACGATCAGATCGAGCAGCGAGTTGCAGCCGAGACGGTTCGCCCCGTGCACCGATACGCAGGCGCATTCGCCCACCGCATAGAACCCCTGCACCACGTCTTCCGGCGCAGTGCTGTGAGGGGCGACGACTTGCCCGCGATAGTTGGTCGGGATGCCGCCCATCATGTAATGCGCGGTCGGCACCACCGGGATAGGCGCTTTGGCCGGATCGACATGGGCGAATTTGAGCGCGATGTCGCGGATGCCCGGCAAGCGGTGACGAATCACGTCGTCGCCCAGATGATCCAGTTTGAGCAACACATGGTCGCCCTTGGGGCCGCAACCGCGCCCCTCCTTGATCTCGGTCGCCATCGCGCGCGACACCACATCGCGGCTGGCCAAATCTTTGGCGTTCGGCGCATAGCGCGGCATGAAACGCTCGCCGTCCTTGTTCACCAGATAACCGCCCTCGCCTCGCACGCCTTCGGTGATAAGCACACCCGCACCGTACACGCCGGTCGGGTGGAATTGAAAGAACTCCATATCCTCCAGCGGAATGCCCGCGCGCGCCGCCATTCCGAGGCCGTCGCCGGTGTTGATATAGGCATTGGTGCTGGCCGCGAAGATGCGTCCCGCGCCGCCGGTGGCGAACAACGTGGCGCGCGCGTGCAGAATCATCACTTCGGAGGTCTCTATCTCCATCGCCACCACGCCCAGCACATCGCCGTCTTCGTCGCGGATCAAATCCAGCGCCATCCATTCCACAAAAAAGTTGGTGTTGGCCTGCACGTTCTGCTGGTACAAGGTGTGCAGCAGCGCATGTCCGGTGCGGTCGGCAGCCGCACAGGCCCTGTCCACGGGGGTTTTTCCGTAATCCTGCATGTGTCCGCCGAACGGGCGCTGATAAATCTTGCCGTTTTCCGTACGGTCGAACGGCATGCCGAAATGCTCCAGTTCGTACACCACTTCCGGCGCGGCGCGACACATGTATTCGATGGCATCCTGATCGCCCAGATAGTCCGAACCTTTCACCGTGTCGTACATATGCCAGTGCCAGTTATCTTCTTTGACATTACCCAGCGAGGCGGCGATACCGCCCTGCGCCGCGACCGTATGCGAGCGCGTCGGAAACACTTTGGACAGCACCGCCACTTTCAAACCTGCCTGGGAAAGTTGCAAAGCCGCGCGCATGCCCGCACCGCCAGCACCGACGACGACCACATCGAATGTTCTTTTAGTTATTGCCATCATTTATCTCCGTGCAGGAGCGGGCAGCACCCGCTCCTACATCACATCCCCCAAAGTATCTGCACTGACCAGATCACATAAAGTACCAAAGCCAAAATAACCGCCACATGAACCAGCAAACGCACGCTCGCGGGCTTGACGTAATCCATCACAATATCACGCACCCCGATCCACGCGTGATAGAACAGACTGAGCAGGAACAGCAGCGCAAAAGAGCGCATCACATTATTGGAGAACAAGCCCGCCCATACATCGTAGTCGACCGCAGGTTGCAGCAGCAGATACACCGCAACGAACAAGGTGAACAGCGCCATCACCACGGCGGTGATGCGCTGCGCCAGCCAATCGCGCAAACCGTAATGCGCTCCCGTCACCACGCGATTTACCATAGCTTTGCTCCAATCAAAACAGTCAGCAGCAGGCTGATGCCCAACACCCATTTGCTGCTGGAGCGCGCTTTTGCCAGACTGGAAGTCAGATGCAGATCGATAGCCAGATAGCGGATGCCCGCGCAGAAGTGATGCAGAAATGCCCACAACAGCCCCAGCCACACCAGCCTGCTCAAGGGCTGCTGCAATATCTCCATGAGACGGGAGTGGGTCTCGATGGAACGCAGGCTGGCTTGCAAGGCCCACAGCAACAACGGCAGCGCCAAGAACAGCAGCATGCCGCTGACGCGGTGCAAAATGGAAACGTATCCAGCCAAGGGAAGTTTAATGAGGTGCAGCGCGAGGTGCTTTGGACGTTGTTTGTGCATTGTGACCGGCTCGCAAAATGATGCGCAATCTTACACCCGCAGCATTTTTTTTGCGCTACTTGGATAGCCGAGTATCTATAGCTTACCTTGTTGACGTCACCGTATCATCAAGGTACGGTGACGCCGTACGCATAGCTGGCCTTTCCCGTGTTCAATTCATTCAGACAAAAATTTCGCAACTGGGCTTTCCGCCGTACGGTCGAGAGCGGCACAGTGGTGCTCAACCAGCGCCGCATCTATATCATTCCCACGCGTCAAGGCTTGGGGTTTGCGCTGGTATTGGTGCTGATGCTGTTGGGCGACATCAACTACAACCTGAGTCTGGGATATGTGCTCACCTTCCTGCTCGCCACGGCGGGCGGCATGAGCATGCTGCATGCCTTTCGCAACATGGCGCAACTTGAAATTAAAGCCGGACATGTTGCACCGGTATTCACCGATGAACAGGCACGCTTCGTTTTTCACTTTAACAATCCGGGCACACTGGACCGGCATCAGCTCCATCTCCACGACGATACCGGACATCGCACGGTATTTGACCTGCCCGCGCAACGCTCCACGGCTATTGAACTCCCCCTACCCGCCACACGGCGCGGCTGGCTGGACAGCGGACGTTTAACGCTGCACACCGAATTTCCGCTCGGGCTGTTCCATGCGTGGACATACATCCACTTCGACGTGCAGTGTCTGGTCTACCCAAAACCTGCCGCAGCGCAACCCTTGCCCGCCGTCTCCTCACAAAACGGCAATGGCAAAGCAATGACAAAGGGGGATGAAGATTTCTCCGGCCTACGCAACTACGTGGCAGGCGACGCCTTGCCGCGTATCGCGTGGAAAGCCTTGGCGCGCGAACAGGGCTTGCAGGTCAAACAATTTTCCGCACCACAGGGGCAGGACTTGTGGTTGGACTGGTCGCAGTTGCCGAACATCGCGACCGAACGCAAACTGGAACTGCTGACGCGCTGGGTACTGGATGCGGAGGCGCAGGGTTTGCATTACGGATTGCGGCTGGCGCAGCTTGAATTACCTCCCGCGCAGGGGTCAACACATAGAGCAGAGTGTTTGCGAGTGCTGGCGCTATTCGGTACGGAGCAATCATCTTGAAACTCTCCGCCCCGCTCATCTACGGCCTGATCGCCAGCATCCTGCTGGTCAGCGCACCGCATGCCGACCATCTGCCGCTGTGGGTCAACGGCGTTGGACTGATCTTGCTGGGTTGGCGCGCTTACCTCACCGCCAGCGGCAACGCGCTGCCCTCGCGCGGGCTGTTGCTGCTCATCACTCTCGCCTGCGTGGGCGGCATCGCTATCAGTTTTCATGCTTTGTTCGGGCGTGAAGTCGGCGTCACGCTGCTGATCCTGCTCGCCGCGCTCAAGCTGCTGGAACTGCGCGCGGTGCGCGATGCCACGGTGCTGATCTACCTGTCCTGCTTCATCATCATCACCAATTTCTTCTACTCGCAGAGCATCCCCACCGCGCTTTTCATGCTGTTCACGCTGTTGGTGATCATGACCGCCTGGGTGCAAATGCAGACCGGCAGTCTCGGCTTAAAGCCGCGCCTGCGCATCGCCGGAGTCATCCTGCTGCAAGCCATCCCGCTGTCGCTGCTGATCTTCGTGTTGTTCCCGCGCGTGCAGGGCCCGCTGTGGGGCTTGCCGCAGGACGCTTACGCCAGCAGCGGCTTGTCCGACACCATGTCGCCGGGCAGCATGAGCAAGCTGTCGCTGTCCGATGCTGTGGCTTTTCGCGTCACCTACAAAGACAAGGTTCCGCCGCGCGAACAGATGTATTGGCGCGGCCCGGTATTATGGGATTTCGACGGGCGCACCTGGACGCGCGGGCGCGGCATCACCCTGCAAACGCCACAGTTGGCGGATGCGGGCATGCCGGTGGACTACACCGTGACGCTGGAGCCGCACAACAAACCGTGGCTGTTCGCGCTGGACATAGCGGACACGGTGTCCATTCCGCATGTATTCACTTCGGATTTTCAGCTGCTGAACAAAGAGCCGGTGAATGCGCGCCTGCGCTATAGCGCCACCTCGCAGTTAAACTATCGCGCCAGTCCCGATGAAGCGCCGCAGCAGTTGCAGCGCGCGCGCGCCTTGCCGAGGGGATACAACCCGCGCGCCAGAATACTGGCAGCGGAATGGCGGGCGCAAAACACCGGCGATGAAGCGGTGATCAGGGCCGCCCTCGCCCACTTCAACCGCAACGGTTTCGAATACACACTGGAACCGCCGCCGCTCGGCCTCAACAGTGTGGACGATTTCCTGTTCGAGACGCGCAAAGGCTTTTGCGAGTACTACGCTTCCAGCTTCGTGTTTCTGATGCGCGCGGCGGGCATCCCGGCAAGGGTGGTCACGGGCTATCAGGGCGGGGAATACAACGACCTCGGCGGCTACTACATCCTGCGCCAATCGGATGCCCACGCGTGGGTCGAGGCGTGGCTACCGCAGCGTGGCTGGGTGCGTTACGACCCTACTGCCGCCATCGCACCGAGCCGCATCCAGAACAACCTCAGTGCTGCCTTATCCAACAACACAGCACTGCCGTTCTTCGCGCGCACGCAATCGCCGCTGTTGCATAAACTGCGCTTCAATCTGGATGCCATGACCAACCAATGGAACCAATGGGTGCTGGGCTACAACACCGAACGCCAATTCGCCTTCCTGACCCGCCTCGGCATGGAGGACATCACCTGGCAAAAACTGGCGATGAACATGCTGGCGGGCGTGGCAATGCTGGCGGGGATTTTTACCATGCTCATGCTGCGCCGCCTACGCTTGCGCGACACCGATGCGGTGCAAACGCTGTATCTCAAATTCTGCAAGAAACTCGCCAAGGCCGGCATCGCGCGTGCGCCGCACGAGGGCGCACAGGACTTCGCTAATCGCGCGGCTCAACAGCAACCACAACATGCGGTGGCCATCGCCGACATCACAGCGCAGTACATCTCCCTGCGCTACCGGAACCAACGTGAAGCAGGCGCACTGCATGCCTTTAAACATGCAGTGCGCAGCTTCAAGCTATAATCCGCGCCACGTTCAACCGACCTAAACATCATGCAAATCACCCGCCGCCTGGAATTCGATGCAGGACACCGCATCCCCAATCACAACAGTCAATGCAAACATCTGCACGGCCATCGCTATGCCATCGAGATCACCTTGTCGGGCAAAGTCATCACGACCGAAGGCGTCTCCGAACAGGGCATGGTGATGGATTTTACGGACGTGAAACGCATCGCCAAAGAGCGCGTGGTGGACGCATGGGATCATGCTTTTCTGGTGTATCGCGGCGATCAAGTGGTGCTGGACTTTCTGAACACCTTACCGGGTCACAAGACTGTCGTAATGAATGTGGTACCGACAGCGGAGAATCTGGCGAAAGTCGCCTTCGACCTGCTGGATAGCGCCTACCGCGACACTTATGGCAACGACTTGAAGCTGGAGAAAGTGCGGCTGTTTGAAACGCCGAACAACTGGGTGGATCACACGGGCGTATAAGGCCAGCCTCCTTGCCTATTTGCAGCCCCCACAAACCGAGCGTCGAATCATGCAATGCGGATTTGTGATGCGGAATTAATCCGAGACGGCCACGTTTGTTTTTTGCTTCAGCAACACTTCAAACTCCCCGATGGGCACAGGTTTACTGAAGAGATAACCCTGATATGTCACACAGCCCTGCTCCTTCAACAAGGCCAGTTGCGCTGCCGTCTCCACGCCTTCGGCAATCACATTCAAACGGAAGTTCTTCGCAAGGCCAATGATGGTTTTAACCATCACAGCATCATTGGGGTCGCTGGTCATATCGCGGACGAAGCTCTGGTCGATCTTGATCTGATCCAGCGGCAACTGTTTCAAATACGACAACGATGAATATCCCGTGCCGAAATCATCCAGCGACAAACGGACGCCGAGCGTTTGGAGCGCATGCATCTTGGCGACGACATCGGTGACGTTGTTCAGCACCACGCTCTCGGTGAGTTCCAGCTTCAAGCGTGAAGCCCCGATCTCATGCAGATAAAGCATTGCGGCAATTTTTTCGACAAAGTCATGCTGTTTGAATTGCTGCGCACTCACATTTAAAGCCAGTGTAAGGTGGCTGGTGGCATCGCTTTTAGCCCATTCCCGCAATTGGCGGCAACCGGTATCCAACACCCAGCTGCCGATGTCCAGAATCAGCGAACTTTCTTCCGCGATGGAAATAAATTGCAGCGGGGAAACCGTGCCGCGAGTGGGGTGTACCCAGCGCACCAGCGCTTCCGCCCCAATCGCACGATGATCGCTGTCCACTTGGATTTGATAGAGCAAATGAAGTTGCTTCTCGGGCACGGCGCTGCGCAAATCGGCCTCTAGCGCGGCGCGTGTCTCGACTGCCAATTGCATGGCCGGATCATAGAAACGCACCGCATTGCGTCCGGCATCTTTGACTTGATACATCGCCATATCGGCATGCTTGAGCAAAGCGTCCACCGACTCCTCGTTGCCGCGATATAAGCTGACCCCGATGCTGGTTGAAGTGTAACGCTGGCTGCCGAGCAGATGATAGGGTCGCATCAAAGCGGCTCTAATCTTCTCGGCCATGAGGGCCGCTTTGCGCGAGGCCTCCTCCGCATGCTCGTCCAGGTCTTCGAGCACTATGACGAACTCATCCCCGCCCAATCTGGACACGGTATCGACATCGCGCGCACATAGCCGGATGCGTTCCGCCACTTCAACTAACAGCATATCGCCATAGTCATGGCCCAGCGTGTCATTGATCGTTTTGAACTGATCCAAATCTAGAAACAGCACTGCACCATAGAGGTTACTGCCAGCCGATTTCGATAGCGCTGCGCGCAGCCGATCCAGCAGCAAACGCCGGTTGGGCAAGCGCGTCAAGGCATCAAAAAAAGCCAGCGTGTAAATTTGCTCTTCGTTTTTTTTACGATCCGTGATGTCGATGAGGGAGCCGATCAGGTGAGTCGTCCGGCCTTTTTCGTCGTGCTGTTTTTCCCCGCGTGCAACAATCCAGCGGTAGCCGCCGTCGCGATGGCGCATGCGAAACTCGCTGACATACTGCTTGCTGGAAGAAGCCAAGTAGATATTCACCCGGTTTAGGGCTGATTCGCGATCCTCCGGGTGAAGCAGGGATTCCCAAGTGGAAAACTGATCGGATAGCTCATCGGGCTGATAACCCAGTATAGCCTTCCATTCGGGGCTGAAATAAACGGCATTGGTGTTCAAATCCCAATCCCATAGCCCCGTGCTGGAAGCTTGCAGCGCCATCGCCAGCTTCTGCTGTGCATGCTGAAGCTGACTATAGGGTTCCTCGATCACTTCAACCACGATGGCACGATAAATAAACAGGTAAGCGATTACCTTGTAAATGTGACCCAGCACGCTGTAGCTGCCCATCATCGTAGTGTACAGCGTAAAGAAAAACTCGCTCATCGCCAGCGTGCATACCGCAGAAAAAAGCAAAGCGGCGTTGAACACCTGGGGCTCGCGCATTTTTTTCCACAGCACAATTGCGGTGAAAATATTGATGGCGATGATGGAGTACTCAACGTTTTTCTTAAACTGCGTGAGCCCCTGACCGGGAATGAAGGTATCCGGCATCCAGGCTTGGTGGTAAATCACGACCCAGTTCAACACCCCATAAAAAATGATGAATGAACAGAAAATAAAATAACGCGTTGCGCCCGACCTGAGGGGCTTCCATTCCCTGACGGCGACAACCAGCAAAACAAAGGCCGCGATAAAGCGTGCGGACAACCAAAAATTGAGCTGTTTCTGCGCATCATTGGGTGAAATGAAATCGGGCATACCCAGATAAGACACCGTATGAGAAAAGTCGAGCAGCCCCACCGAAAAAAACACGCAGGCAAGCAACACGATATTTCCAGATAGTTTCTGACTGTGCGAATTCCAGCCCACGGCAAACACCATCATCGAAACCACGATGGATACTGTTTCCAGCAGGGTATGCAGGGGAAGATAATATGGGATGCCTTTGAATTCCGGCCATGCCGGAACCAGCCATGCCAGCAACTGAACTGCCGCCAAAAATATCAGAATTTTTACAGCATCGCGCATCGCGCTTCTGTGTGAGGGGTGCATGGGAATTAATTCATGCTGCTTAACAAGATTCATAGCAACTCCTTCATTTGGCGCAAGCGCCCTATTCTCAAACCGGATTGATATGACTGATTTTTAACACTCAAAGTTGAGTGGGGAAAATATGCTGTCAAAATCAGCTATTCCGTCACTCCGTACACCCCCGCCCCCACCTGATCCCTGCCTGCCTTCTTCGCCTGATACAGCGCGTGGTCGGCAGATTTCAACAAGGTCTCTAGCGAAAGCTTTTCCTCCGGAGCAACAGAGGCCACGCCGCAGCTGATGGTGACATGGCGCGACTCGGTGGCGTAATGCGGAATATTTAAATCGGAAACTTGCTGACGCAGCCGATTGGCAATCCACTTCGCCCCGTCGGTATCGGTCTCGCCCAGCACCAGCACGAACTCCTCTCCGCCATAACGTGCTGCCAGATCGGTGGCCCGTGGAGCGGCGCGCCCCACCTGTTCGGCCACTTTCTTCAGACATTCGTCGCCCGTCTGATGGCCGTATTTATCATTGAACAGTTTAAAATGGTCGACATCGATCATCACCAGCGCAAACGGTTTTTTCATGCGCTCGCAGCGCCGCCATTCGCGCATCGCCAATTCGTCGTACATGCGCCGATTTGCAATGCCCGTCAGTCCGTCTGTCGCGGAAAGCTTTTGCAACAGAGCGTTCGCCTCGTTTAATTTTTGCGTCACCTTAACCAGCGAACGCTGCATCTCAACCAGACGGTGCATGGCGCGCACCTTGGCTTTCAGCACCACCTCGCTGATCGGTTTCATCAGATAGTCGTCGCCGCCCACTTCGATGCCGCGCGCCAGATCTTCGTCCTTGGCCATGCTGGTCAGGAAAATAATCGCGGTCCAATCTTCGGGTTTTTCGATGGCACGTATCTTCAGCGCCACATCGAAACCGTCGATATCGGGAAGTTGCGCGTCCAGCAGGATGATGTCCGGCTGTTCGCGAAAATAGATTTCTATCGCCTCTGAGCCCGTCTCCGCCGTCAACGGCTCGATGCCCATGCGCCCCAAATAATTGCACAGCACTTTCATGGTGACTTTACTGTCTTCCACTACCAGCACCTTTAAATCATCAGACGTGTTATTCATCTTTACCCTCAAATCGAATTCGCGATAATTTAGTCAGTCAGTTTCTGCATTGCATCCATCGCCAAGCGCAAATCATCCCATGCGTGCGCCTTCTCTGCGGGCATACGCAGCAAATAGGCCGGATGATAAGTGATTATCAGGGGAACGCCGTAGTAATCGTGTAGCGTGCCGCGCAAGCTCCCCAATGTCGCCTCTTTGCCCAATAGCGCCGTGGCTGCGATCTTGCCCAGCGCCACGATGAGCTTGGGTTTTACCAGCGCGATCTGGCGTTGCAAATAAGGTAAACACCGCACGATCTCATCCACATGCGGTGTACGATTTTCCGGGGGATGGCATTTAATGACATTGGCGATATACACGTTGCTACCGCGCTTTAATTTGATCGCCGCGAGCATGTTATCCAACAACTTACCGGACGGCCCCACGAACGGTTCTCCCTGCGCGTCTTCATCCTCGCCCGGACCTTCGCCGACGAACAGCCAGTCGGCATTCTCGTCGCCCACGCCGAACACCGTCTGCATGCATCCGGCGCGCAAGGAGCATGCGGTGCAATCTCGCACTTGCTGTTTGAGTTCAGGCCAGCTCAATGCTGGAACAGTAGGCGCCTCAGCCACGTAGGATGGGTTGAGTGCTTCGATACCCATCGCAGCTTCAGATGGCTTTGCTTGTCGGGTATCGGCTTCGCCTCCATCCAACCTACCTTCCTCTTTGATGGGAACCGCTGCCACAGGCACATCCCTCCGCACCCACAACGGATAGAGATTCAGTTCACGCAGCACATTATCGTCTCGAATATTCACAGTTCCCGTTCCATCAGTAGCGCATCTTCGCGCCCATTTTCTGCCGCATAATAATCGCGGCGCAAGCCGATTTCGCCAAATCCCAGCGCACGATACAGAGCAATCGCCGCCGCATTGGAGGCGCGCACCTCCAGTACCACGCGTTGCCTGCCCAGTTCGCGGGCCAGCGCCAGCATCGCTTCCAATAACTCGCGCCCGAAACCACGACGCTGATATTGCGCGGCGATGCCGATGTCGAGCAACTCGGCATCGTCTACCCCTTGCATCAACACCGCATAGCCCATCATCTGCCCGTCCAATTCGGCAACTTTGCAAATATAGCCGCTAGCCAACGCATCGCTGAAATTGCCGCGCGTCCATGGATGCGTATGGACTTGCTGCTCGATGCACAGCACGGCATCGATATCGCTCGCCAGCATGTCGCGCAACGCCATGCTCATTTGTACAAGGCCTTCGCAGGAGCTTGCTTGCTGACGATTTCGCAAGTTTTCGCCAGCAAGCAAGCTCCTACAATTTGCCCACAGCCCGGTGAAAAATACGAGCTCATCGTTCGCTCGTTTTCAATGCCACTTTGTCGCGCAGATACAGCGGCAACGCCTGCGCCGCATCCACCGCGTTGCCCTTGGCGAATTCGATTGCTGCAAGCTGCGCGACCGCACCGGCCTGCGGCACAGCTTGCGCATCCATAGAACCGAGCTGCTCGCCGTAACGCGCTTGCAGCGCGGCCCCGTTGACGGCAAATCCGCTCCCCGCGCCATGCCAAGCCGCGCCGGTCACTTGCGGCGCATCCTCGGCTTTGCACAGGCACGGGGCTATCACTGCCACCCAAGTACCCTCATATTTTTCATACGCCGCGAGATAGATTTCCCCCATGCGCGCATCCAGCGCCGCGATCACTTTTTCCCGACCCGATGCTTGCGCCAAGGCCTCCAGCGTACATACGCCCGCCACTTCCAAATTCGCCCCCAGCGCCAAGCCCTGCGCCACTCCGCAGGCGATGCGCACGCCGGTGAAAGAACCAGGGCCTTTGCCGAATGCGATGCCATCCATATCCTGGATCCCGAATCCAGAGTCCTGCAACAAAACATCCAGCATCGCCAGCAACATTTCGGAATGTTTTTGTCCGACCAGCTCGCAACGCTCGCTCACCGCGCCGTCATGCCACAGCGCGACCGAGCAATATTCGGTGGAAGTTTCAAGCGCGAGTATCTTCATCAGACTAGCAACAAAGCCACCGCTTGCGCGCCTATGCCTTCGCCGCGCCCGGCATAGCCGAGATGTTCGGTGGTGGTCGCTTTCACGTTGACCGCATTGGCCGCGATGCCGAGATCGGCGGCGATATTGGCGATCATCTGCGGAATGTGCGGTACCATCTTCGGTGCTTGCGCGATGATGGTGGCATCCACGTTTGCGATGCGATAACCCAGCGCATTGATTTTGTTGACCACGTCGCGCAACAGGATGCGGCTGTCGATGTCCTTGAATTTCGCATCCGTATCGGCGAAGTGCTTGCCGATATCGCCCAGCGCCGCCGCGCCCAGCAATGCATCGCAGATAGCATGCAGCAGCACGTCCGCGTCGGAATGCCCGAGCAAGCCTTTTTCATACGGAATGTCCACACCGCCGATGATGAGCTTGCGCCCTGCCACCAGTTGGTGAACGTCGAAACCTTGTCCGATACGCATATTATTTTCCTTGTTGAAGCAGCAACTCTGCCAACCTGATGTCCTGCGGATAGGTCACTTTGAAATTCGTCGAATCACCCGCCACCAATTTGGGTTGCAGGCCCAGCGCCTCGAGGGCCGAGGCTTCGTCGGTAACGACGTGACATTGCAGCAAGGCTTGCGCCAGCAACCCGGCGCGGAACATCTGCGGCGTTTGTGCCTGCCACAACTTTTCGCGGCTCTCGGTGCACTCGATGCGCTGTTGTGCATCGGCACGTTTAAGCGTATCCGCCACCGGCACGGCGAGGATGCCGCCCACGGGATCGTCGCGCAATTCGGCGATCAGCATATCCAGATGCGCCTGCGTCAAACAAGGGCGCGCCGCATCGTGTACCAGCACCCAATCGTCCGCCTCCAGCTCGGAAACCAGCAGCCCGTTCGCTACGCTCTCGGCGCGCGTCGCCCCGCCGCAATACAGCGGCTCCAGCTTACCCGTGCAATGCGACCAATCATAACGTTTGAAAAATTCATCATCCGGCGCAAGCACGACGAACACCGTGCGGATATGCGGACAGGCGCACAAAGTGGTGAGCGCGTGATAAATCATCGGGTGACCCGCCAGATCGAGATATTGCTTGGGCAAGTCGCTTCCCATACGGGAACCGGAGCCGGCAGCGGGGACGAGTGCATAGAATTCTGACATGGGCGAATTGTAATGGAATCTCCGCGCCTGCGGCTGCGCGTCTCATGCATCGGCGCAAAATCCTTCACCGCGCATCTTGACGAGCACCGAAACTATCGCGTAAAACTCCCCCGTCAACTTTGCGTTCATCCGCGTATCCATGCGATATTCCACATCCCTGATTGCACTGATTCTTCTGTTCACCGGAACAGGCTGTAGCCAGAACAGCCTGCTCACCAGACACGATTACGATAAGAGCCAACGTAACTTCGTGCGGGGCGACGCGAACGATGCGCTGCTGGATCTGCCCCGACGCGCGGAACAAGGCACCTTCATCAACGCCATGGAGAGCGGCTACCTGAATCTGATCCAGGGCAAAGCCGAAATCAAACCGCTGCAACAGCAAGCGAAAGTGTTGGAGGATCGCGTGCGTTACCACGTCTCGCGCGAAGCCAAAACCTTCTTCTACCTGCAAACGCCGGAGGACTACTACGCCTCCGAACATGAGGTGATCTGGCTGCACATGCTGCTGAGCTGGGGCTATTCGCTCAAAGGCCAATTCGAAAACGCCTGCGTCGAGGCACGCGTGGCAGGCAGCCTGTTATCGCTGCCGTGGAGTCCGGTCGGCCATTTCGACGACCCGACCATGCGACTTTTTCTGGCAAGCCTGTGGACGATGTGCGGCGACTGGCGCGAAGCTCAGGTCGATCTGCGCGCGGCATGGGTGATGGACAACAGCCTCGTGTGGGCGAAAGAGCTGGCAAGCCGCGAGCACCCGCCGGCGCATCTGTTCGCAGTGCTGGGCGGCCCCGGCCCCGATCCGGTATGGTCCCCCGAACACACCTTGAACCCGTTGCGCTCCGAGCGCAAAGTGAGCTTCAAGTTGCGCGGGCAAAAAAGTACGCTCACCCTCAATGACCGCACCGGCCTTTTGATTCCGAACCGCCGCTCCCCCGATGCCGCTAACTGGTATGCGCGCCATGTGGCGCGCGAGAGCGAATTGCATGAAGTGATACTCGACTCCGTCTATGGCGGAAATGCCGCGATCAGCGGCATCGTCGCTACCGCCAAAATCACCGCTTCCAGCAGCCTGGGCCTGGCGATAGGCGTGGGCGGCTCGGTTTTGGGTGCCGCCGTGATGTACGTCGGAGCACGAGGTAATTCCGACGACATCGTCTTGGCCGGCGCGGGTATCGTCGGCACCAGCCTTAAAGAAGGCTGGGATATATCGAAGCAGGGTTATGAAGAAAGCACCAGCGAACTCGCGCAGAGATTAAACCCGAGCGAGAGCTACCGTTTCGTGCGTTACCTGCCGGAATATCTGTGGATGGGATGGAGCGACCAGGCGCTCAGCTATCCGATGACGCTGCGCACGCCGTACTCGTACACCAGCATCGCACAGCCCGGCGTCGTCAACGATGGCACATCGGTCAGCATCGCGCACCTGCCCGATGCCAGAGAATCCAGTCTCGATTATTGATAGAGTGGCCGCGATTATAGAGCTGGCGACTAAACAGCTTCCCGTTCGTGGTGTACCCGCAAAGGGTAGGCCGTGGCTGTAAGGGGCATTCGCCCCAACAGAACACGCTCAGCTTGTCGAACCATGATTGGATTAAATCTCTGCACGCTTATTGAACAGCCGAAAAAACACATAAAGCGCGACCAACACCCAAAGCAGAATCAACGGCCACAAACGCCCGCCCGCCATATCGTAATTCGCCAACAACACTTCCCACGAATGCCCGGCGACGTAATGGAAGAACAAGAACTCGAACGCCACCGTCAACGCCATCCAGAGCGCGCCGATGAACCAAGCCTCGCGCGCCGAAGCGGGTGGCCAGCGCCGCACAAACTGAGAGATCACCGCGGCGAACAAAGCGATGCCTGTCACGCAGGAAATCTGATGCGCGAGCAATTCGGGAACATGCTTACCGTAGGTAAGATCGCGCAAACCGCCGTTGATGATGGCGACCACCAGCAACACGAACCAAGCATACAAATATCTCGGCTTCATCACGCCATTTTCGAGGGAAGTTTAATCGTATCGCCCGCCACCATGAACACGCCGTTACCTTGATGATGCAGTGTGCGCGGATTTTTTTGTGCGGGATCGATCCAAGCCTTGAGTACCTCCAGCACAAAAAAGTTGTACCTGTTCATCATCCGCGTATCGACCACTCTGCATTCGAGATTGGCGTAACACTCCGCAATGAGCGGCGCAGCCACCTGCGAAGCAGGCAGCGCCGTCAGCTTGAACTTCTTGAACTTATCCACCTTACTACCAGAGCAGTTGCCGATGCCCACCGCCTGCTTCGTCAACTCCGCCGAGGGAATACTCAGCACGCATTCTTTGGTCAAACGCAGCGCATCAAAATTGTAATTGCGCCCGCTAATCACGCATCCCACCAGCGGCGACACAAACTCCATCATCGTGTGCCACGACAGGGTCATGATGTTGTGTTTGCCTTTGTGCGAAGCCATTACCAGCAGGACGGGGTCGGATTCCAGTAATTGGTAAACGCGGGATAGAGAAAAAGATTTTTGGGGCATAGCTGCACATCCTTTCGTCAAGAGCATCACAACCTTCCAACCTTACTCCGCATGCAACGCCTCCACCGGATCAAGTCGTGCTGCGCGCAGCGCAGGCGCAACGCCTGCCGCAAGGCCGATGCTGACGGCGGTGAGTTCGGCCAAGAAAACATACAACCACGGCGTATGCACGGGAAAGGATGGCGCGAAAAAATGCACGGCTTGGGCGATGCCGATGCCGATTGCTAATCCCAGTATTCCGCCCAGCGCGGAGAGCATGATGGCTTCGCCGAGAAACAGCATGAGCACTTGTTTCTCTTGCGCGCCCAGCGCGCGCAGCAGGCCGATCTCGGCGGTGCGTTCGGTGACGGCCATGGTCATGATGGTGAGGATGCCGACTGCACCGACCAAGAGCGAGATGCCGCCCAGCGCGCCGACGGCGAAGGTGAGAATGTCGAGCACGGAGCTCAACACTTCCAGCGCCTGCTCCTGCGAGATAAGGGTGAAGTCCTCGCGCCCATGGCGTTCCTTGAGGCGCTCGGTGAGAATACGGATGACGGTATCGGCATCGACATCGGCGCGGTAACTCACGTTTACCTCCATCAGGCCGGGACGGTTAAACAACTCCATCGCGCGTGCGGCCGGGATGAACACGGCATCGTCCAAATCCATGCCGAGAATTTGACCTTTGGATTCCATCACACCGATGACGCGGTAGCGCTGTCCGCCGACGCGCAAATACTGTCCCAGCGGATTCTTTCCGGCAAAAATTTCCTGCTGGATCTTGGCACCGATCACGGCTTGCGGGCGCGCCTGCTCGTTGTCTTCATCCGTCCAGAAGCCGCCGCTCTGCACCTTCATGGTGAATGCCTTGCCAAAATCGCGCCCCTCGCCCAACACCATGGTGCGCCGGGTTCTGCCGTTGGCGCGCACTTCGGCAGTCCCCGCCAGACCGGGGATGACGTACTCCACGTAGGGCAGACGGCGCAAAGAATCGGCATCTTCCAGCGTGAGCGGTCTGACCGAACCGAAGATGCCGACGTTGCCGCCCTGCGTCTGTGTCTTGCCCGGTTGCACGCTGATAATGTTGGTGCCGAACTGAGAAAATTCGGACAGCATGTACTGATGCAAACCCTCGCCGATGGAGGTGAGCAGGATCACGGCGGCGATGCCGATGGCGATGCCGAGGCCGGTGAGAAAACTGCGCATCCGGTAAGTGAGAAAGCTGGAGGACATCAGGGCAAGCATGTCGCTGAATAACATCGCGTCACCTCCCCGACAAAGCGGCTACCGGGTCGAGCCGCGCCGCGCGCCGCGCTGGCCACACGCTGAACAAAATGCCCGTACCCAGCGCCGTACCACAGGCGGCGAGCACCGCCCACCAGGGTGGGCTGACCGGCAGACTGGGATAAATTTGGCCGATGATCATGCTGCCCGCGTAGCCCAGCACCAGCCCTGCCAGGCTGCCGATGCCGGAAAGCAGCACCGCTTCGGCAAAGAACAGGTTGCGTATCTGCCTGCCCGGTGCGCCCAGCGCCTTGAGCAGGCCGATTTCTTTGACGCGCTGCGCCACGGCAATCAGCATCACGTTCATGATGAGCACGCCCGCCACGGCGAGGCTAATCGCGGCGATGCCACCCACGGCCATCGTCAGTGCGGTGAGGATACGGTCGAAAGTGGCGAGCACCGCATCCTGCGTAATCACCGTGACATCCTTTTCGTTGTGGCGCTGAAACAATATCTCTTCGGCTTCGCGCTTAGCCTGCTCGATGACATCGCGGTTCTTGGCCTCGATGAGCACGCGAAACAGCCCGGCGGTGTTGAACAATTGATGTGCCGAGGCTACCGGCACGATGACGACTTCATCCGTATTGAACCCCATGGATTCACCCTGCGATGACATGATGCCGATAACGCGGAAACGCCTGTCGCCCAGCCGCACCCACTGACCCACCGCCTGATTATTACCGAACAATTCCTGTTTGATTTTTATGCCCAGCACACACACCGAAGCGCTTTCGTGGATGTCGCCCGGCGGAAGAAAACGCCCTATGCTCATCGCCATGTGGCGCACTTCCAGCAAGCTGGCGGTGGAACCCAGCACCACCACTTCGCGGTTCAACGCGTCGAGCGACAGCGTCGCCGAACCTATCGTCAACGGAGCGATGCGCTTGACTGCTGTGCTGCGCAAAAGTGCCTCGGCATCGTCCAGCGTAATATCGCGCGGCGTCTGCCCTGTCATCATGCCGGCACCGATGCCGGCAGTCTCGGACCGTCCGGGCAATACGATGACCAGATTGGTGCCGAGCGAGGAAAACTGGTTGATAACATAGCGGCGCGCGCCCTCGCCCAATGCGGTGAGCACCACCACCGCCGCGACGCCGATGGACATCGCCAGCATCATCAACAACGTGCGCGTCGGGCTACCGCGCAGGCTGCCGGATGCGAAATACAGAGTGTCGGCAAGTTTCATAACGCACGTTTTTCGTCGGAAATAATTGCACCGTCCAGCATGTGTATCTGGCGTAGCGCACGCGCGCCGATTTCGGCATCGTGAGTGACGATCACCAGCGTGATGCCGCGCTCGGTCAACTGCTCCAACAACTTGAGAACCTCCCATCCGGTGGTGCGATCCAGATTCCCGGTCGGCTCGTCGGCCAGCAACACGGCGGGGCTCATCACGGTCGCTCGTGCGATGGCCACGCGCTGGCGCTGCCCGCCGGAAAGTTGGTCGGGTCTATGGTCGGCACGTTCACTGAGCCCGTAACTGGCAATCAGTTCGGCGACGCGCTGCTTGCGTTCTTCTGCCGGAATACCCGCCAGCATCATCGGCAACTCGATGTTTTGCGCGGCGGTGAGGCGCGGAACGAGATGGAAGGACTGGAATACAAAACCGATTTTCTGGCTGCGCACATGCGCCTGCTGCACATCGCTCAAGTCGGTGACGTTGCCTCCGTCCAGCAGATAAGTACCGGCGCTCGCCCGGTCGAGCAAGCCGAGCAGATTGAGCAGCGTGGATTTTCCGGAACCGGACGGCCCCATGATAGAGAGGTATTCGCCCTCGCCCAACTGCATATTGATGTCGCGCAACGCGGCAACTTGCTGGTCGCCGACAGTGAAGGTACGGCTGACGTTTTGCAGCTCGATCATTTTGCTGCGGGTGTTACGCCGGGTTGACTTACTTCGGGCTGGACGGTGGCACCCGCCTTAATTCCGGGCCTGTCCAGCGAGGACACGATCTGATCGCCCTCGTTCAGACCAGAAACGATCTCGGTGTATTCCCAATTCGCCAACCCGGTGGTTACTGCGCGCTCTTCCAGCTTGCCATCACTCTTGTAGAGCAGCACGCGCTTGCCCTCCATCAGCGTCTGGGTCGGGATGCGCACAACTTTTTCATGCAGCTCATGCACGATCTCCACATCGGCGCTGTAGCCCACGAGCAGATTTTCCGTCTTCGGCAATTCGACAAATTCCACCTCGACCTCAACCGTGCGCGCCTGCTTCTCCAGCTCGAGCACATACGGTGCGATGCGTTTCACTTTTCCGGCAAAAGTGCGGCCTTTGACCGCGTCCAGCGTGATGCGGCTGCTTTGCCCCACTTTCACTTTGGCAGCATCCACTTCATCAATTGGAGCGCTCACATACTGGCAGCTGTCGTCGATCAGATCGACCGCAGGCAAGGTCAAAATACCGGGCGGCGAAGGCGTGGCATATTCGCCCAGTTCTCCGCTGATGTCGGCCACGATGCCCGCAAACGGCGCGCGCAATACCATACGCTCCAGCCCGGTCTGCACCACTTCGATACGCGATTGAGATTGCTTGATGTCGTTACGCGCAGCATCGCATGAAGCTAGTCTTGACTGGGCATCGGTCAACGCGCGGTCAAGCTGCTGCGAAGAAATGAAGCCCTGCTCCTTCAGCTCTTTGGAGCGCTGCGCATCGCGCTGCGCCGCTTCGGCCATAGTGCACACTTCGCGCACGCGCATTTCCGATGTCTTCAATTGGTCGCGCGACAACCGCTCCTGCGCGTGCATGTCCTGATCCCAAAGCTCCAGCAGTATTTGACCCGCGACCACACGTTCGCCTTTTTTTACCAGCATTTTTGTAATTTGTCCGCCAGCGGGCGGGGCCAGCTTGGCGCGGCGGCAGGGTTTGACCGTTCCCGCGCGCGTGTTGCTCACCGAGGCTTCGACGCTGCCCCTGTCCACTTTTTTCAGCACGGCAAACACGGGCTTGCTACGGGTGGAATACCAAGCGATGGACGCCAACGCAATGGCGACGAGCACAATAATCAGTGTGCGTTTTATTGGAAAACGGCGCTTGCTGGGTTCTAACGAAGACATTGTATCTCCCGACGAAACAGCGAATGGGTGGTGCCGAAACTGAGAATCGAACTCAGGACTGAGCGTTACGAGTGCCCTGTTTTACCACTAGAACTATTTCGGCTGGTGAAGCTGACGCTGGAATTATATCAGCACCAAGTCTTGCGCCAATACCGCTAGGTTTTCCACTTGTACGATGTGACATCGAACGTCTGCGGCAATCCGTTGATCTCGTTCAGCAGCACTTCTACGCTGGCGGAAGCCATCGTCACGCCGTAGCGAAAATGTCCGCTGTTGATGTACAAATTTTCCAGCACGGGATGGCGTCCGATGGTGGGGATATTGTCGGGCGACCCCGGACGCAGCCCCGCCCAATGTTTGATGACGGGCATATCGCGCAAGGCGGGCAACAACTCAAGCGCGCGTTGCAGCAACATTTCGCGCACCTCGGCGGTGGTGCTTTTGTCGAAGCCGACATCCTCCAGCGTGCTGCCCACCAGCAAGTTTCCATCGCGGCGCGGGATCAGGTACATGCCTTGATGCAATACGATATGCGGCAGCGGCGGCGCATCGAATTTGAACAGCAGCATCTGCCCGCGTATCGGCTTGATGCCCAACTGCGATGCTTGCTCGCCCAGCACCTGTTTGCTCCAGGCCCCGGCTGTGACGATATAGCGTTCCGCGCCGAGTTCGCCCCGCCTCGTTACCACATGCTTGACGCACCCAGCCTCCGCGACGATTGCTTTGACTTCGCATTGCTCGACGATATGCCCGCCGAGCTGTTCCACGCGTGCGCGCTGGGCTTGCAGCAAACGCGGATTGCGCACTTGCGCCACCTCAGGCAGCAACAAGCCACCCTCCACTGCCTCGGCGCGCATCCCATGCGCATGACACCATTGAAGCGCCGCCTGCCTATCGAATGGCGGTAGCACCAGCATCCCGCTAGCCTGATACTCCGGGTCGATGCCTGTGGATTGATACAGCTCCGCCGCCCACGTTCCGAACAAAGCGGCTCCGCGAGAGGTGAGTTGCGTCACGACATCGGGGTAGTCCCACGGGCACAACGGTGACAGGATACCGCCGCCCGCCCATGACGATTCCTGCCCCACTGCTCCGCGCTCCAGCACAGCGACAGATGCGCCTTGCTTCAATAACGCCTCGGCGCTTGCAAGCCCCAATGCACCTGCACCCACCACCATAAAATCAGTGCGCAATATCCCTTGCATTACATTTTTGAACCCAGCGCTTTGGGCAGCGGAAACACAACATTTTCATGAATACCGTCCACTTCGCGCACACTGCTCGCGCCTAGCTCCGTCAAACGCGCGATCACTTCCTGCACCAGCACTTCCGGCGCAGACGCGCCCGCGCTGATGCCGACATGCTGCTTATCTTGCAACCATGCGGGGTCGAGCTCACCCGCGTTGTCGATCAGATAGGCGGGGACGTTAAGATTGTCAGCGACTTCGCGCAGACGATTGGAGTTGGAGCTATTGGGTGAGCCAACCACGATCACCAGATCGCACTGTTGCGCCAGCAGCTTGACCGCATCCTGCCGGTTTTGCGTGGCATAGCAGATGTCGTCTTTTTTCGGCCCGGTGATGGAGGGAAAGCGCGCTTCGAGCACCGCGATAATGCTGCTGGCATCGTCCACCGACAAGGTGGTCTGCGTCACGAAAGCAAGATTATTCTCGTCGTTCACCTTGAGCTTCTGCACGTCGGCTGGCGACTCCACCAGATACATGCCGCCGCCGCTCTGCCCCATCGTGCCTTCCACCTCGGGATGCCCCTTGTGTCCGATCATGATGATCTCTTTGCCACGCTCGCGCAGGCGCGACACTTCGATATGCACCTTGGTCACCAGCGGGCAGGTGGCATCGAACACCGTGAGCCCGCGCGCTTTCGCTTCGTTCCGCACAGCCTGAGACACGCCGTGCGCACTGAAAATCAGAATACTGTTGGACGGCACATCAGCCAAGTCTTCAATGAAGATCGCCCCCTTGGCTTTCAGTCCTTCCACCACGAATTTATTGTGTACCACTTCATGACGCACATAAATCGGCGCACCATGCAATGCCAGCGCACGCTCGACGATCTCGATTGCACGATCCACCCCGGCACAAAAGCCGCGCGGATTAGCGAGTAGCAAATCCATTATTTATTCTCCGGTTTATTCTTGAAGCTATCCCACAACAGCAAAACAGCACCGATGTTGATCGCGCTGTCCGCCACATTGAACGCGGCAAAGTGATGTTCGTCCCAATGAAAATCAAGGAAGTCCACCACGTATCCATACATCAGCCGGTCGATTAAATTACCCAGCGCACCGCCGAGGATCAACGCCAACGCGATGCAAAATAATTTCTCCTGTTGATGCTTGCGCAGCAGCCAGATGATCCACGCTGAAGCCGCGATAGCAATGCCGCTAAACAGCCAGCGCTGCCAGCCGCCCGCATCGTTCAGCATACCAAACGATGCGCCGAGGTTGTGTATCAGCAACAGATTGAAGGAGCTGGTGACGGTATAGCTTTCGCCGTAAGCGAAATGGCTGCTGATCCACAGCTTGCTGAGTTGATCGAGAGCTATCACCAGCACCCCCAAGCCCAACCATTTCACCAGCAGACCATTAAGCATAATGGCGCGCCTCGCCGGAGCCGTGCAGATTGCTTACGCAGCGTCCGCACAGCGCGGGATGATTCGCATCGCTGCCCACGTCTGCACGGTAATGCCAGCAGCGGTCGCACTTGGCATGAGTGCTTGTCTTAACCTCGATTTCAAGACCACCGCCTTCGCGCATATGCACATTTGCACGCGAGGTGATAAAGACAAAAC
Source organism: Gallionellaceae bacterium (assembly GCA_009773615.1). GTDB lineage: Bacteria > Pseudomonadota > Gammaproteobacteria > Burkholderiales > Gallionellaceae > PALSA-1006. Next base: position 9,708 of record WSYA01000009.1, on the reverse strand, counting down.
GCAGGTCGTCTCCCAATCTGAACAAGAGTTCGTAAGTGTCTTTGTTGATCGCGTAAACATCCACTTCTGCCTGTAGCGCAGAGCCAATAGCACCTGCGGCGCGCTGCTCTTCCAGCTTTTTGTTCACCAGTTCACGCATGTTGCGTATGTCTTGCCATGCGCTGAGTGCGGCAGCGTCCATGCATGCGTCAGGCAAGCCATACCACTGCTCTTCAAACACACTCACATCGTCCTTGCCAGTCAACACCGCCCACACCTCTTCGCCGGTGAACGACAGAACGGGCGACATCAGGCGCACCAGTGCATGCGTGATGTGATACAGCGCGTTTTGCGCCGAACGCCGCGCCAGCGAATCCTTGCCTGCGGTGTAGAGCCGGTCTTTCAGAATATCTAGATAAAAGCCGCCCAACGCTTCCGAGCAGAATGCCTGCAACTTCTGCACGATCAAATGAAACTCGTAACTGTCGTAATCGGCCTTTACTTCGTCTTGCAGTTGCTGCGCCAAAGCCAAAGCATAGCGATCGATCTCCAGCCATTGATCCACCGGCAACGCATGCTTGGCATGATCGTAATCGGCGATATTCGCCAGCAGGAAGCGCAAGGTATTGCGAATGCGGCGATAGCTATCGGTAACGCGCTTGAGAATTTCTTCCGACAACGCAATTTCGCCAGAATATTCGGTCGAGGCAATCCACAGACGCAGCATGTCAGCGCCCAGTTTGTTACAGATGTCTTGCGGCTCAATGCCATTGCCTTTGGACTTGGACATTTTGTAGCCTTTCTCATCCACGGTAAACCCATGAGTGAGCAACTGCCGATACGGTGCCCGTCCATCAATTGCGCAACCTGTCAGCAGCGAACTTTGAAACCAGCCGCGATGCTGGTCGGAGCCTTCCAGATACAAATCTGCGGGATAGGCCAATTCCTCACGCCTGCGCAACACTGCAAAATGCGTTGCGCCGGAATCGAACCACACATCCAACGTGTCAGTAAGTTTGCGGTAATGCGCAACATCGTCACCGATCAATTCTTTCGCGTCCAGAGAGAACCATGCTTCGATTCCCTGCAGCTCGATACGTTTAGCCACCATCTCCAGCAACTCCGGCGTGCGCGGATGCAAGGCCATGGTTTCTTTATGCACGAAGAACGGCATCGGCACGCCCCAATTGCGCTGGCGCGACACGCACCAGTCGGGACGATTTTTGATCATCGATTCAAGGCGAGCGCGCCCCCAAGCGGGAAAGAATTGCGTGTCCGCCACGGCTTGATTCGCCAGCGTGCGCAACTGCTCGCCGCCCACATCGGCATGCTGCTCCATGCCGATAAACCACTGCGGCGTAGAACGGAAAATGATCGGTGTCTTGTGGCGCCAGCAATGCGGATAGCTGTGCTTGAGTTTTTCCTGATGCAGCAGATGACCGCTGGCTTCCAGCGCCTGCAACACGATGTCGTTGCCCTTCCACACGAAGATGCCAGCCAGCGGTATGCCGCCTGCATCCGGCGTGGTGGAAATAAATTTGCCGTCATCGCCCACCGGATTATCGTTCGGCAGATTATATTTTTGCCCGACGAAATAGTCGTCCAGACCGTGCGCGGGTGCGGTATGCACTAAGCCGGTACCGGCTTCCAGCGTGACATGCTCACCACAGATAATGGGCACGGCGCGATCATTGAACGGATGACGCAAATGCAGCCCTTCCAGCGCGGCTCCATAACAAGTGGCGGCAGTTCCATCGCCCCGGTCGTTGCTGCCGCTCAACTGGAAACGGTTCAGGCTGGCGGCCACCATATCGGACACCAGAATCAAATAACCTTTGGGTGTCTTCACCAAGTCATATTGGAATTCGGGATGTACGCTCACAGCCTGATTCGCGGGCAGGGTCCACGGTGTCGTCGTCCAGATCACCGCATACACACTGGCATCGGCAGGCAAATGCCCGATGCCAAAGGCTTTCGCCACAGCCGCTTTGTCTTGCACCTCGAACCCGACATCAATCGCGGGCGACACTTTGTCTTCGTACTCCACTTCGGCTTCCGCCAAGGCGGACTGACAATCCAGACACCAGTTCACCGGTTTACGGCCTTGATACAAATAACCGCGCTCATGAATCTTGCCAAGCGTGCGAACAATGTCTGCCTCAACGTGGAAGTCCATCGTCAGATAAGGGTGATCCCAATCCGCCAGAATACCCAAGCGGATGAAGTCTTTTTTCTGACGCTCAACCTGCGCCTGCGCATATTCGCGGCACAGCTCGCGGAACTGCGCGGGGGGAATCGCCTTGCCGTGTTTCTTTTCCACCTGCAGTTCGATCGGCAAACCGTGGCAATCCCAGCCCGGCACATAAGGCGCATCAAAGCCGCTCAGTGTCTTGCTCTTAACGATGATGTCCTTGAGAATTTTATTTAGCGAATGGCCAAGATGAATGTCGCCGTTGGCATACGGTGGGCCGTCGTGCAGCACGAATTTTTTACGCCCCTTCGATGCGGCACGAATGCGCTGATAGCGCTGCTGCGCTAACCATTGCGCCAGCATCAGCGGTTCGCGCCTAGCCAAATCGCCGCGCATGGGGAAAGTCGAATCAGGGAGATTGAGGGTATCTTTGTAGTCAGTTGCCATTTTGTATAAACCAGTCCTTTGCCTGCCCGACATCGAGCGCAATTTGTTGCGTTAAACTTTCCAAACCCGAAAACTTCATTTCATCGCGCAGCTTGTGCAAAAAATCCACATACAAATGTTTGCCGTAAATCTCCTGCGCAAAATCGAACAAATGCACTTCCAGCACCGGCTTGCCGTTTAGCTCGATGGTAGGCCGCACGCCGAGACTCGCCACACCTTTAACTATCTCGCCGCTTTCGATGCGCACACGCACCACAAAGATACCGGACAAGGGGGGGCGATTGTGTTTCAGCTGTATGTTCGCCGTGGGGTAGCCTAACTTGCGCCCGACTTTTTCACCGTGCTCCACATGCCCACTGATGCTGTAAGTACGCCCCAGATAGCGGCGCGCCAAATGCAAATTTCCTTCACTCAGCGCAACCCGCACAGCCGTACTGGAAATGCGCACACCGCCTTTCAGCACACTGCTCATGGACTTCACCGTGATGCCTTGTTGCTGCCCCATTTTTTCCATCAGCGCAAAATCGCCGCCGCGCGCCTTGCCGAAACGAAAATCGTCGCCTATGAGCACGTACTTCGCCGCCAATTTTTTGTACAGCGCATCGATAAAATCCGTCGCGCTGGTTTGCGCTAATTTTTTGTTAAAACGACAGACATGCACGCGGTTCAAACCAAGCACGGCGAAACGTTCCATTTTTTCGCGCAGATTGGTGAGCCGCGCCGGAGCCTGCAAGGGTGTAAAAAATTCGCGCGGATGCGGCTCGAACACGATCGCTGCGGTAGCAAGATCGCGCTCGCGTGCAGCGATTTGCAATTGTTCCAGCAACGCCTGATGCCCGAGATGCACCCCATCGAAATTACCGATGGTGAGCGCAACGGGCTGGCTGTCAGGGGAAATAAGTCCACGAAGTATCTGCATAACGGCGCGGATTATACCGTAGGGCGCGCGCGTTTTTTGTTTCCACGCATTTGTCTGCCGAAAGATGACCTTGCGATTAGCTTGCTCCAAAGCATTCTAAATGCATCTATCCGTGGACAGCTATAAAGAAACGTTTTATAGCGCGCATTGCTAAGGCTACGCTGAACAAGCCTCGCATTTTCAAGATTCAAATTGCGAAATATACGTGATCGCGCAACAAGACGAGTTCAGCCCGTTTTGTTTTACCCTTTCGGGCTGTTTCTCGGGCTTTTCGCCCGCCATTCGCCCACTACGAGCGCACCTACGCGGCTTGATTGAGCGCAATATAGACAATTGCTCCGCCCATGTACCCAACCAGTGCCAGCAAGCTAATCTTTTTGACATACCAGAAAAACTCAATTTTCTCGATACCCATGGCAGCTACGCCAGCAGCCGAGCCGATAATCAGGATCGACCCCCCGGTTCCGGCCGCATATGCCAGAAACTCCCAGAGAAACGAATCCGCCGGAAAATCAGTTAATGAATACATTCCCATGGACGCCGCAACCAACGGCACGTTGTCCACAATTGCACTGGCAAGGCCGAAAATAGAAACAATAAGCGCTTGATTGCCTACTGCCTTGTCTAGCCATTGGGCAAGTCCGGCAAGAATATGGCTGTGTTCAAGAGTTGCCACTGCAAGCAAAATTCCAATAAAGAAGACTATCGATTGCATATCAATTCGCTGAAGAGCCGCACCGATAGTCAGGTGCTCTTTTTCTACCTCTTCTTTATTGCGATGGATCAACTCACCAGCCAACCAAAGAATGCCAAGGGCAAACAATATCCCCATAAATGGTGGCAAATGGGTCAAAGTTTTAAAAACGGGGACTGCGCACAACAGACCGATCCCGGCGTAGAACATAAAGCTGCTCTCAAACGGAGTCGTCCCGTGCTGCGCACTGTCATTCGCTACCTTAACCGGGCTGACAACTATCTTTCCCCGAAACATATAACTAATGACCATCAACGGCACCAGTATGTTGACCAAAGCGGGGAAAAACACCCCCTTAATTATTGCTAGGGCGGTGATCTGCCCCCCTATCCACAGCATGGTAGTGGTGACGTCCCCTATAGGTGACCAAGCTCCCCCGGCGTTGGCAGCAATAATGACAACACCCGCAAAAAATAATCGGTCTTCTCTTTCGGCTAACAGCTTTCGACACACAGATATCATCACGATAGTCGTTGTTAGATTGTCCAGAACTGCGCTGAGAAAGAACGTAACAAAACCGACCAGCCATAGCAGCACCACCATTTTGGTGGTCTTTATTTTGTCCGTAATAACGTCAAAACCGTCATGGGCATCAACAACCTCAACGATTGCCATGGCCCCCATTAGAAAGAAAACAATTTGTGCAGTTGACGAAAGACTTTCGTTTAATTGCTCCGAAACATGGCCCGTATAGGCAGCGTAAATAGTCCACAACAGCCCTGCACCAATTAATGCGGGGGCACTCTTGTTGACCCTGAGAGGATGCTCAAACGCGATTGCCGCATAGGCAATGACGAAAATTGTAACTAGCAATATATCCATAGAGTGTCGGGAAGTGTCCCTGTTTTTTCGTGTTAATTAGTCATCGTCATCACCGGCAATGACGCGGCGCGGCACGGTGGCCGGATCGGCGGTGATCGCGCGGTATATCTCGATACGGTCGCCGGGTTTGAGTGTTGCATCGAGTTCGGCGACTTTACCAAAAATCCCAACCGTACATGTTGCAATATCAATGCCCGAAAACTTGCGCAAGATGCCGGATTGTTCGATGGCCGCCTGCACCGTGGCGTCCTCAGGCACCTCGATGCGTAGCCATAGCTGTTGTGCGGGCTCGGAATAAGCGACACCTATCTGCATGATGTACTCCTAATTGTTACTGGCTTCGGCAGCCACAAGTTCGGCACGCGCTGCACGACGCTGATCCAACACCCGTTTCGCGGCCAGCAATAAGCCCACCACCATGAAGCCGCCGGGCGGCAGGATCATCAGCAGAAAGCCTTTGTAATCGGGCACGATGGTTGTTTCCAAAAATGCAAAGGCCGGCTCCAGCAGCAAGTGCGCGTTGGCAAACAGCGTACCGCTGCCCAGCACTTCGCGCACACCATCCCAAGCGGATTCGGCCACACCGGATTTGGAAGCGAAAGCCTCGGCACGCCTCAGGATCGCGCAGTTCACCACGAACAGCGCAATGAAAAGTCCCAGCACTTTATACAGTTCGTGCGCCCATTACGCGACGCAGACAAAAATCACTTGCTGCATACTTACGCTCATCCGCTCGCCGCCCTTCATCCCGAATTCAAATTCCGCGCGATACGCCAAAGCAGCAATCCAAGCGGCTATATCGTCGATACGCTGCAAGCCGTGTTTCAGAATTTTTTCGATACGGATAATTTTCAGAACTGCCTAATCGGCGTGGTCAATCGCGGCGGCGATGCCGATACCACCGGCGCGATTGCGGAGATGCTGGCGGGGGCGCTATATGGACTGGATGAGATACCGGAAATGTGGCTGAAGACGCTGGATGTGAATATCAGCCGGGCCTGCGCGGCACAGGCACAGGCGCTGATTCGCATTGCCGGGGCATAGAAAAAACTGTGGGAGCCAGCTTGCCGGCTCCTACAGGGAATAAATGGGATTTCGATTTGGCGCATTAATTTTTACGCGCTGACATGCGTAAACTTTTTCCGCAACCTTTCCCGTGACAGCACCACGATCATTTCACGCGAGCTTTTTCCCGCGCCGGGTTTAACCAGACTTTCCGCCAGCGCATTGCCATTGGACAACATAGGCGAAACTTTTTCAATCCGTTCCAGCGGTATCTCTGGAATTTCACCCAGCTCATCCACCATCACTCCGATCAATGTTTCGTTAACATCGCCCAAGCGCAATACGATGATCTGCGGCTCATGGCTGCTGCGCCGCTTGTCTTCCTTGCCCAGCATGCCCCACAGCCCGACCACAGAAATGAGCTTGTCGTGGAACATGATGTAACCCAGCATGTTTTCGCTTGCTCCGGGAACGCGGGTCAGCCCTTGAATGTCAATGGACTCGACCACATGATCCGACGGAATTCCCAGCCAGTGGCTATCCACGTAGAAAGTCGCGATCTCCACGCACTCACTGCCGCCGACAGCTTTAATCTCCGCACCTTGCAGCCGTGCGCGCCCGACAGATGCCATCCCTCTGCGATCATCTTGCTTGCACTCACCCAATGGCGCGAATATTAGCGCGATGACCTCATTGCGGTAAGCATCGGCATTATCTTTATATTCCCGATAGCCTTTGGACATGCATGCGCCCACGGCATAGTAATTCCCATTGAATACCGCGATCCCGGATTTTCGCTCGCCTTTGCCGAGGCGGAAGTAAATCTCTTCCAACTCCAGTTGCATACCCGGAGTGAGTTCGCCCAACGTCGATGCGATGATGTGACACTCGCGATCTGCGAACACGCCGAAGCAACCCGCCGGCACAGCGCCGCTCTCGTCGTGCGGCAGCGCATCGTTCAGCATGGCCGCAAACTGCGGGGCGGAATCGAACACGATGCCGATACCGCCGACGATATTTTGCTGCGCCGACTGGTCGCGTATCGCGGCGGCATAGATGTAGGAATGTTTATCCTGATACAAAGGACTGGGCACGAAATCCGACACCGCATAACTCTGGCTGTTTCCCAGCGACAAAGTACGGCGCACCCATTCCTCGTTCAGCACCTGCCCGCAGATATCCTGATATTTCGGATTGGATACCGCCAATACGCTACCGCCGCGATCAAACACCACCAAATTGTCGTACACGGTGTAAAGCCCGTTGATATGCTCCAAGGTCTTGGCGACATCGCGCAGCACGGCGGCTTCCGGTTGCGTGCCCGATAAAGCGCGGCGAAACACTGGCGACAGCGCCCACCAGCGCACATCATTTGCGCGTTCGTACAGATTGCGGTCCATGATGTCGATCGCCAGCGCCGCCTGGAACTGGCTGTCTTGCAGGATGCTCGAAACCACGGTCTGGTGCAGGTTGCTGATCGACTGATCGAACACATCCTGCGTCTTCAGCCCGGTGTTGCTGATCTCCCACAGCAGTATTTTGGAGAAGGCCGGATTCAACGCTTTGTTGTCGCTCTTTTGGCTGACATTGCCGTTCCACACCGAGCGGTTCAGCGCGCGCTGAATCTTGGCCGCATGGTAGGGTATCTCGCGCAACGCATCGCCGAACAAACGCGGATTGCTCATGACCGCACTCAACGCATTCTCCGGAATCGCCGCTTCCAGAAAACGCCCTTCCTCATGATCGAAGGCATGATCCAACGGCAGCATCACATGCCCGTACCAGCCTGGCCCCATATAGCCCTGATAGCCCTGCGTGGCGCGCGTCACCGCCAGATATTGCCGACCGGCAAAGCGCGTCACGCACCACTCGCGATTCGCTTGAAACTTGACCGTTGCCCCGACCGGAACATGGAACGCATCGCTGCTGGCAATGACCTTGCCGTGTTGATCGAGCAGCGTGACCACGCTCCAATCTTCCGCCTCGACCAGATTGGCAAATATCCGTTCCGCCTCGTTGGCAAAACGGAAACACAGGCACAACACACCGAGGTTGGCTTTTCCGTCGGCATCGGTGACGCGATAGGAATAGATCAGGCTATTGCTTTGGTTCGGCGACAGATCGCTATGCCGGAAGGTCTCGACATACGCTTGCGCAGAAGTGAGCGATTCGGCGATTAGGGCATCCTTGGAATGTCGCACCGGATTATGTTCATCCAGTTGCAGCAACACGTTACCCTCGGTATCGAGCAGCATGATGTTGGCGTACACGGAATATTTTTGTACGTACTCCCTGAAGCGTGCCAGCAAATTGTCATCGTATCGCTCCAACTCAAGGCGGGACTCTTCGCCCACTATCCGGGATTTCAGCGGAGCGAACTTGCCCAGGTATTCGCGCACATCGTCGTCCATCGCCAGAAAGCCGATGTCAGCAGTGCGCTCGAACAAATTGCGCACCATGATGTCTACCGCCACCTGCGCTTTGGACTTCATCGCCAGCGTAGCCTTCTTCAGCGTCTCGCGGGCTAGCTGATTCAGCAAACTGCCGCTCAATTGCTGGAAGGCAGTGCGCGTATCGGACATGTCGGTCGCCGTTCCGGAAAGATGCCCCAGCAAAGTCAGGCTATCCCACACCGACTGCAACGATTGCAAGCGTTCGCGGTATTCCTCCGCCTTGCCCATCATACGGATCAGCTCGACTATGTCCTGATCAACATCTATTCCCTCATATGCGCCCATATTCCCCCCGAATAATTGAATCTAATCTATCATAGAACGCAAAATTGATACCACTAATTTTAGCGCCGGAAACAAACCTATATTATTGATATATAGATATTTTTAGCATTTATCTATATATCGAGATCATGGGAATAACATACCCATCAGAAGGGGGAAGTAGCGCCAAGTTGTTCTAAGACGCGACAGAAAAATGTCGGCCATCTGAACAAATCAAAATGGAGTAATTCGGTCGACTATGGTTGTGGCTTTTCAGCAACACAGTTTTTCGTCTTGTCGCAAAACGTACATATCGCATGGATATGTACGTTTTGCGACAGGAGTTTGTTTTTTCGTGATTAGGCGATGCACGGTCGAGTTGGCGTAACCCTTAGGAACAAAAATTACGAGCAGCCCAACCAGCAACCAGCTTGCTGGCGTACCCGTAGCCATGATGGAGGCGGGACTGCCTTCCTTTAACCTCAAGTATCTGCTCCCCGACCTGTGGCCGGAGGCGAAAGATATGATGACACCGCAAGTTTATGCGGAGGCGAATGATTGAAGTGATTTGAACAGACAGTCGTGGCGATAGATTGAAGGGCGGCTATTCGGCCAAAGCTGCCGGTCTATGGGTTCCTCGGTGACTTCCGTTATGTGGCATAACCTGCCGCCCCCCAATGAAGACTTTCGCTTCCGCCCGTACTATTATGTATATGAGGAACAATTATTTCGGTGTATTTCAATGAATCAATCACTTATCGAAAATATGCATTCCACGAGCTAAGTGACATTTCGTGGAGGTTTAATCCTGTCTATCCCTTATGCCTATTGTGTGAAACGTGAAAGTTAGACAGGGTGGTAGTCTAATCAGATG
>WSYA01000090.1 GCA_009773615.1 Gallionellaceae bacterium | reverse complement strand
GAGACAAATAACCTGCCTTGCATGTGCTGTTTTGATGCGGACAGTACGCCCTAGTTTATTGAAATGCAACGGGGTTTTGAGGGGAGGCCTCAGCGACAGACTGCTTTTTTACCACATATCTATTCTTCAGAAAAAAGCCCACTTGAAACACATCCAAGTGGGCTAGCAACTGTCTACTGAATCAATTCTCCGATGCTGTCGCCTGCATGGCGCGACTTTCGCCCTTGCCGATGGTCAGCAAGTCCCACACCAACAAGATGAAGCCAACTAGGAACATCACGCCGAACACTTCACGCCACCACATGCCTTGTACGAACCAAGGATGTATCTGAGCAGCAAAATATCCCATCCAAGTCGAACCTTCGATAGCACGCTCGATTTGAGACTGCACGTAACCAGAGACCAGCATAGCGACCGTCATGCCTACCATGCCGAGGTTGAGCAGGCCCAGCGCCCACTTCCACTTCCAGCCATTGCCGGGCAGATCGCCTGACATCCATGTGCCACCGCGCCAGCGCTGTATGCCCAAGTAGAACATGGCAATGATGATGGTAGCATAGGCACCAAAGAACGCGAGGTGACCGTGCGATGCCGACCATTGTGTGCCGTGGGTGTAGAGATTGATCTGCGGCAAGGTATGCATGAAACCCCACACACCCGCACCGAAGAAATTGCCAAAAGCATGGGCGATCAACCAAGCCATCGCGGGATGGTTGTTGTTCTTGGCATGACGCGCACCTGCATCGAACACGGCATGCACCACCATCGCTACCAGTGGGATGGGTTCTAATGCTGAAAAAAATCCGCCGATACTAAACCAGTATTCGGGCGTACCGATCCAGAAGTAGTGATGACCCAGACCCAAGATGCCGGAACCGAACATCAAGGCGACTTCGATGTACAACCATGTCTCGACAATCTTGCGACTCACGCCCAACACCTTCATCAGACCGTAAGCCATGATGCAGGCGACCATCACTTCCCAAGTCGCTTCCACCCACAAGTGAATGACCCACCACCACCAGTATTGGTCAATGGAGATGTTAGTCGTGTAGAACATGCCGGCCAGATAGATGCCGAATAAGGCCAACATGTCCAGCACCAACACACCCGCAATACCCGTATAGCGGCCTTTGGAGAAGGTGGCGGCGACGTTGAAAAACACCACTAAAACACTGACTACGATGCCAATATCAGCCCATCGCGGCGCCTCGATGTATTCACGCCCTTCGTTGATGAGCCAGATTGTAGACTCCTTACCCGGTCCGATCTGCACGAACAGATATACCAGCACCACGACGGTAACGGCGGACGTCAGCACCCAAAAGATCAGGTTGCCTAGCTTGAGTCCGACCACCTCATGTTGCGATTCTTCTTCCAGTAGCCAATAAACCGAACCGAGGAAGCCATACAGCAGCCAGACTACAAGTGCATTAATGTGCACCATGCGGTTGACGCTGAAATCCAGCACGCCATATAAGAAATCGGGGTACAAGTATTGCAGCCCAGAGAGCAGACCGAACAATATTTGCGCGCCGAACAACACGATCGCCACAGTGAAATATTTCACCGCCAGCTTCTGCCCACCGTTCAGGTTGGCACTATCCAACATTCCTAGCGTCGCCATGATCAATTCTCCTGTTCGATGGATTTAAAGTTATAGGGGAAGCCGTTGGTATCGATGCTGGACATCCATTTCAGAAAAGCCACAACACCGCGCGCCTCTTCATCGGTGATACCGAGTTTGGGCATGCGTCGCCCCATGCTGTTGTGCACCTTGTCAGAAGGATCTTTGATGAATGCGAGCATCTGTTCTTCACGCACTTCTTTGGTTCCCCAATACTGATCCAACCACGACTTGGTCAGGTCAGGCGCGTAGTAAGCACCGTTCCCCAACAGGGTGTGGCAGTTCATGCAGTTCTTCGCTTGCGTGGTCAGTTTGCCCAGTTTGACCAAGGTTTCTGCTTCTTCCTCGTTCATCTCCTTACCGAACAACGGTTCTTTCACACCGATGACGGGCACTTGGGCATGACGCGCCTCATCGAACTTGTATGAAATACGGTAGTTGATGACCGAATACGCCGGAACACGTTTTGATCCACTGGATATCTTCGGAATCGTGTCCATCGTCAACAAGATCAGCGCGACGAAAGATCCGCCGGTGACCCAGATGGCCGTCTTGCGCCAAAATGATTCAGATGCCCACCACTGACTTGTCGCCATGGTTTTCTCCCTTACTTAATATTAAAAGTCCTTAACCGACTCTGCCTCTGCATGCTCATCAGCATGTGTGCCAACGCACAATTGCCAGATCGCATGCGGAGCGAGTAAGTACCCCACCAACATGAATACAACGATGACTACCCAAAAAGGATGTTTCAGAAGATTGGCTGCATCCGCCAGAAAGAGTGTGGAAATCAATAGCCCGGCATACGACAGGTAGGCCAGCGGCATCAGGCGGGAGTCGCCTTTGAGGCGCGAGAAGGCGAATAGCAAGGCATACAACGCCCCCAGCACGATCACCATCGCGGAGGTGAAAAAAATGGTGAAGAAATTTCCAAGACTGGCTGGTTCGATCATGCTGCCCTACCCAGATTATTTAAATAATTCGTCGCAAAGCAATGTATTCCTATTTATATTGAAATGCAATTCGAATGAACACATCCGTCTACGTCCAGACTCTTGAATAACCGCATCGGCCTTTCTGAGTGCCTCTGCTAGAACCATAACGATGGCTGGAGTGTCCCAGACAAGCCCCTCACTCACATTCACAAAGATGGAAACATCGAATACCCTGCAACGAAAAAATCTAGCGCCAACGGTCGCTAACTGGCAGTGCAATGCCAAACCTGTATGACGACATATGGCACATCTGAGTCGGGCACTCTTGTAACTTCCAAAATATGACCGGCCGCTTCGTCCACACAGCTGCCCGTTACAAAGGCCTGCTCTCGTGCATCATGTCTTTAATTTTGGTATGGCTTATTGGTACAAGTTAAACCGGAGCACCCGCAACAAATCAACCGCATTGCATCTAATCAATCCTCCAGCGCTCGCACTTTCACCATCTTGCCTTTCACTTTTCCTGCCGACAGTTTTCGCACGGCTTCGCGCGCTACGTTGCGCACGACGGCAACGTAGGTGTATTGATCGGTTACGGTGATTTTGCCCACTTGTTCGCGCGTGAATCCCGCTTCGCCGGTGAGCGCGCCCAGCACGTCGCCGGGGCGAATTTTTTCTTTGCGTCCGCCGAGTATTTGCAGCGTCACCATAGGCGGTACCAGCGCCGAATCGTCGCTGCTTTGCAGCGCAGCCAAGTCATGCCATTCGGGTTCGATATGCATCATGCGCGCGATGTTGATGATACGGTTGCGGTCTGCCGGGCCGCACAGGTTCAGCGCCCAGCCGTCCTCATCGGCGCGCCCGGTGCGCCCGATGCGGTGGATGTGAATCTCCGGGTCGGGCGTGACATCGACGTTGATGACCGCTTCGAGTTGCGCGATGTCCAGCCCGCGTGCGGCCACATCGGTGGCCACCAGCACCGAGCAACTGCGGTTGGCGAACTGGATCAGCACCTGATCGCGCTCGCGTTGTTCCATATCCCCATTCAGAGTCAGCGCCTTGATGCCCTGCGCATGCAGCACTTCCAGCAGGGAACGGCATTGTTGTTTGGTGTTGCAGAAGGCCAGCGCGCTCACCGGGCGGTAGAGCTTGAGCAATTGAGCGACAGCCTGCAGTCGGTTTTCGTTTTCTACTTTATAGAAGCGCTGGCGTATTTTGTTTTCCTTATGCTGCTCCAGCAGTTTCACTTCCTGCGGATCGCGCATGAACTGGCGCGCGAGCCGCGCGATGCCTTCGGGGTAGGTGGCCGAGAACAGCAGCGTCTGCCGTTGCGCCGGGCATTGCTTCACCACGAAAGCGATATCGTCGTAAAACCCCATGTCCAGCATGCGATCCGCCTCGTCCAGCACCAGCGTGTCAAGCGCGTCCAGCTTGAGACTGCCGCGCTCCAGATGATCCATAATGCGTCCCGGCGTGCCGACGACGATGTGCGCACCGTGCTCTAGACTTTCGCGCTGCGGGCGCATGACCGAGCCGCCGCACAGCGACAGTATTTTGATGTTGTCGGTGAAGCGCGCCAGACGGCGTATCTCCTGCGTCACCTGATCCGCCAGTTCGCGCGTCGGGCACAGCACCATGGCCTGTACCGCAAAACGGCGCGGGTTCAGCTTGGTGAGCAACGGCAACGCGAACGCCGCAGTCTTGCCGCTGCCCGTCTTGGCTTGCGCGATGAGGTCGCGTCCGGCCAACGTGACCGGCAGGCTGGCCGCCTGAATAGGGGTCATCGTCAGATATTCGAGTTGCTGCAAGGTCGCCAGCATGGCGGGTGCCAGCGGCAGTTCGTTGAAGAAGCGTCCGGCAGCATCGGCTGCGGGCGAGGAAGAAGGCGGGATAGTTTTAGTCATGTGCGATTATCCCAGCCATCGGCGCGCGATGTCTGAAAATTTGAGCTAAGTGACATTTCGTGGAGGTTTAATCCTGTCTATCCCTTATGCCTATTGTGTGAAACGTGAAAGTTAGACAGGGTGGTAGTCTAATCAGA
>WSYA01000089.1 GCA_009773615.1 Gallionellaceae bacterium | reverse complement strand
GACACAGAGGGCTTTCGAAAGATCGGAAACGGGTCTTGGTGGCAGAACATTTGGCACGAAAAAGAGGCAAAAAACCTCCACGAAATGTCACTTAGCTCGTATTCCTTGAAAGTTGGTCAATCTCCAAGGTTGGGGCGGTGGAAAAAAATTTCAACCGCCATGTGTGGAGGGTTATAAAAAGCGCATTGAAAGATCAATGGCTTCGACATCCTTGGTCAGACTGCCGATGGAGATACGATCCACGCCGGTCTCGGCGATGACGCGCGCTGTTTTCAAATTGATACCGCCGGAGGCTTCGAGTTCAGCGCGATGTGCGGTGAAAAGCGCGGCATCGCACATTTCCTCGAGATTGAAATTATCCAGCAAGATCAGTTTGGCTCCGGCATCCAGCGCTTCGCTTAATTCGCCCAGATTTTCCACTTCGATTTGAACCGTCGCGTCTTCCTGTGCGATCAGAAAAGCCTGTTTGAGCGCTGCGCGAATCCCGCCAGCGGCAATGATGTGGTTTTCCTTGATTAGAATGCCGTCGAACAGGCCGATACGCTGGTTGTGCCCGCCGCCGATTCTGACCGCATATTTTTGCGCCATACGCAGGCTGGGGATGGTCTTGCGCGTGTCCATGATCTTAGCCTGAGTGCCCTGCACCGCATCGACATAAGCATGTGTCAAAGTGGCCGTGGCTGAGAGTGTTTGCAGGAAATTCAGCGCGGTGCGTTCGGCCGTCAGCATGGCGCGCGCATTGCCCCGGATCTCGCATAGCTTTTCATCGGGGGCCACCTTGTTTCCGTCGCGCACAAACCAGGTGATTGTGCAGGCGGGGTCGAGCGCCTTGAAGCAGGCATTGAACCATGCGCTTCCGCAGATCACGGCACACTGGCGTGTGATGACGGTGGCGCGGCCGACCGCTTTCTCGGGCACAAGTTGTGCGGTGAGGTCGCCGTCGCCCATGTCCTCAGCCAACGCAGCGGTAACGTTGGCACGGATGATCGCGGCGAGTTCTGGAGAAATGGGCATGTCGGTTCATGTAAAGAAATGACGCCGCGATTGTATACAAAAAATTGGCAGAATGTGAACGACTTGAAATATGCGTAATGCACCCTCATCTTGGGGAAAGACAAATATCTCCTAAGGAGGGGCAGCCATGCGTTTCGACAAATTCACCACCAAGTTGCAGCAAGCCTTGTCCGATGCTCAAAGTTTGGCCGTCGGTGGGGACAACCAGTTCATCGAGCCACAGCATCTACTGCTGGCTATGCTCAACGATGCCGACAGCGGAGCCGGATCGCTGCTGGCGCGCGCTGGATGCAACGTCAATGCACTGAAGACCGCGTTGACCGATACTGTATCGCGTCTGCCCAAAGTGGAAGGCCACGGCGGCGAGGTTCAAGTTGGGCGCGACCTGTCCAACCTGTTTAACCTCACCGACAAGGAAGCCCAAAAACGCGGCGACCAGTTCATCGCCGGCGAGATGTTTTTGTTGGCGCTCACCAACGACAAGGGCGAAGCCGGGCGCTTGCTCAAACAGCATGGTGTAGCGCGTGCTCCGTTGGAGCAGGCCATCAATGCCGTGCGCGGCGGCGAGTCCGTTGGCTCGCAGGAGGCGGAAGGTCAGCGCGAGTCGCTTAAAAAATATTGCCTCGACCTCACCGAGCGCGCCCGCATGGGCAAGCTCGACCCGGTGATTGGGCGCGACGACGAAATCCGCCGCGCGATTCAAGTGCTGCAACGCCGCACCAAAAACAACCCCGTGCTGATCGGCGAGCCCGGCGTGGGCAAGACCGCCATCGTCGAAGGCTTGGCGCAGCGCATCATCAACGGCGAAGTGCCGGAATCGCTCAAGGGCAAAAAAGTGCTGTCGCTGGACATGGCGGCGCTGCTGGCGGGGGCGAAATATCGCGGCGAATTCGAAGAGCGCCTGAAAGCGGTGCTCAAAGAATTGTCGCAGGACGAAGGCAATAACATCGTGTTCATCGACGAACTGCACACCATGGTCGGTGCGGGTAAAGCCGAAGGTGCGATGGATGCGGGCAATATGTTGAAGCCCGCTTTGGCGCGCGGCGAGCTGCACTGCATTGGCGCAACCACGCTGGACGAATACCGCAAATATATCGAAAAAGATGCCGCGCTGGAGCGCCGTTTCCAGAAGGTGCTGGTGGACGAGCCCAGCGTCGAATCGACCATCGCCATCCTGCGCGGTTTGAAGGAAAAATACGAAGTGCATCACGGCGTCGAGATCACCGACCCCGCCATTGTCGCGGCGGCGGAGCTGTCGCACCGCTACGTCACCGACCGCTTCCTGCCGGACAAAGCCATCGACCTGATTGACGAGGCCGCCTCGCGCATGAAGATGGAAATCGATTCCAAGCCCGAAGTGATGGATAAGCTCGAACGCCGTTTGATCCAGCTGAAGATTGAGCGCGAAGCGGTGAAGAAAGAGAAAGATGAAGCCTCGAAAAAACGCTTCGAGTTGATCGAAGTCGAGATCAAAAAACTGGAACGCGAATACGCCGATCTGGAAGAAATCTGGAAAGCGGAAAAGGGCGCGGCTCAGGGCGCGGCCACCGTGAAAGAAGAGATCGAGAACGTACGCGCCGAGATCGTCAGATTGCAACGCGAAGGCAAGCTGGAGAAAGTGGCCGAGCTGCAATACGGCAAGCTGCCCCAGCTCGAAGCCAAGCTGAAAGAAGCCGCGCAGCGCGAAGCCGAAGGCGGCGCAACGAAAAACAAACTGCTGCGCACCCAGGTTGGGGCGGAAGAAATCGCCGAAGTGGTGAGCCGCGCCACCGGCATCCCCGTGAGCAAAATGATGACGGGCGAGCGCGACAAGCTGCTCAAGATGGAAGACAAGCTGCATGATCGCGTGGTGGGGCAGGACGAGGCGGTGCGTTTGGTGTCCGACGCCATCCGCCGATCGCGTTCCGGCCTGTCCGACCCGAACCGTCCTTATGGTTCGTTCCTTTTCCTCGGCCCCACAGGCGTGGGCAAGACCGAGCTGTGCAAGGCGCTGGCCGGATTCATGTTCGACTCCGAAGACCATCTGATTCGCATCGACATGAGCGAGTACATGGAGAAACATTCCGTGGCGCGCCTGATAGGTGCGCCGCCCGGCTATGTCGGCTACGAAGAGGGCGGCGGCTTGACCGAAGCTGTGCGGCGCAAGCCCTACAGCGTGATCCTGCTCGACGAAGTGGAGAAGGCGCACCCCGACGTGTTCAACGTGCTGCTGCAAGCGTTGGACGACGGTCGCATGACCGACGGACAGGGGCGTACCGTGGACTTCAAGAACACGGTGATCGTGATGACTTCGAACTTGGGTTCGCAGATGATCCAGCAGATGTCCGGCGACGATTATCAGGTCATCAAGCTGGCGGTGATGGGCGAAGTGAAGAGCTACTTCCGTCCCGAATTCATCAACCGCATAGACGAGGTGGTGGTGTTCCATGCGCTGGATGAAAAGAACATCAAAAATATCGCGCGCATCCAATTGCAGTATCTGGAAAAACGCCTTGCCGCGATGGAGATGAAACTGGACATCAGCGACGACGCGCTGGCCGAAATCGCCAACGCGGGCTTCGACCCGATGTACGGCGCAAGACCGCTGAAACGCGCGATCCAGGCGCAACTGGAGAATCCGTTGGCCAAGCTGATATTGGAAGGGCAGTTCGCCGCCAAAGACACCATCAAGGTGGACTGCAAGGGCGGGGTGATGAAGTTCAACAAAGGCTGATCGGAGCCAAAAGTAGGATGGGTATCGCTGCGCTCCACTCCACCCATCCTACGCGGACAAACCAAATGCAATTTAAATATATATCCAATAATCCGCTGCGCCCGCCCAGCATCTTGCGCAAGCTGGTGGTGTTGGTTGTCTCTGTCGTGCTGCTGGCCGCAGTGCTGATGTTCTCGGCAGTGTTGCTCGCGGTCATTCTTGTCGTCGGCACGATAGCTTTTGCCTACCTGTGGTGGAAGACGCGCGAGGTGCGAAAACTGATGCGCGAACTTTCACAAAAGGGAATGACGCGGGATGCAAAGGCGAGCAACGACGGGGTGTTCGAGGGCGAGGCGGTTCGCGTGGTCGACCCGAAAGAGACGAGATGAGCGGTGGTAACTAATCCGCTTTTGCGTCCACCGTTGGCTGCCCCATGATCGGCAATTCCTCGCGTGGCAAATCGAGCGCCTCCAGCACTTTGAGCGCCGCGTAGGCATCGTTTGCCGCATAGAGCATTTGCTGCGGCGTGAGTTGATGCTGCGACCAGTTAGAAGTGGTCACATGTCGTGACTTGGCAAAGCGCTGCTTAAACACCAGTCCCACCGCCGCACGCACCCCCATGTGTTTTTGGTAACCCGCCATGCGGAACACCGTATTGAGATCGACCACCCCGCCCAAATTGATGCCCAGCTTCGCGTAGACATGCCCGTTATCCGATTTAAGATCGAAGCCCACCTTGAGCACATCTTTCGATTGCAGCAACTCAATCAGAAACGCATGCCCGTCTGCCCTGTGTATTTGAAACAGATAGGCCTTGTCGCTTAAAGCAAACTGCACCACATGCGGCCCCTCGCTGACTTCCCCGATAGCAAATGTCGGCTTGGATTCCGTATCGAAACCCACGATGCCCGCCGCCTTGATCTCTGCCGTGGCGGAGGCCAATTCTTCCTTGGTCGAGGGCACATGGATGCGCTCCAGCGTGAGGCCGACAAAGGGCTCCATCAGTGCGATTTCAGTTTTGGAGGGGACGATTTTTTTCATGTGACGAGCGTACCTGATATTTGAATTGAGGGGTATTTTGCTTTGACTGAGGTAAGTTGAAAAAAGTGGACACGAACGTTTTTGATAAACTGAAAAACGGAGGTGTCACATGAAACGAGAAATTCCAAACGGAAGCTACAGCAAAG
>WSYA01000008.1 GCA_009773615.1 Gallionellaceae bacterium | reverse complement strand
TGGATCATCGTTCTCTCTTCAACACTCAACTGCTTGTATATTTTTCCCATGCAACATTTTCTCCCAAAAATGTTGCACTTGGTTTTTGAGCGCGCCCAGCTCCGCTTTAGGGGCGATGAGGGTGATCTCGACATCAGTATCAAGCTGACGCAGTTTGCGCGCCGCAGACAACGCGGCAAACCCGGCACCGACAATGGTGATTTTTTTCATGCTCTCTCTCCTAGTGCCTCTAGATTTATACGGGCGGTTGCGACAATGTCACCTCTCCACGCACTCGTGCAGCATCACAGCTTAGCCCTCGTGAAGCATCTTGTTGACCTCGGCCTCAAGTGCCAATCCAAGATCGTTGCTGACTCTGATTTCGTTCGCCAGCAACACCGCCACAACGTCTTCTGGCATAACGATCACGCCGTCAGTGGGACGTAGCGGACTACCGTTGATCCAGATCGAGGGGAAGCCGTGTCCATGCGCATCGCGCTCGGTGCTTATGTCTAACTGTAACTTGGCATCCAAATGCTGTGCCAGTGCTTGGCCGTAGCCGGTGTAGAGGCTGCAACGACCGCCGGGAGGTGTTTGCGAGATCACGCGCACTTCAAGCATCTGTGACGCAACAGCTGGCGCTGGCGACATTGCAACCGGATTGATACGCGGATGCGTCTCCTCGCCAAACAACCAGAGCACCACACCTGAGATAAACATCGAGATCGCCACAAACCAAAATGCAGCATCTACCGAACCGCTGAAATGTGCCGCAATGCCTAATCCCAGTGCGCCGATGCCGTAGCCCAAGTCGCGCCAGAAACGATAAATGCCAATTGCTGAGCCGCGCCAGTTCGGATGAGCAATATCGGCTATTGCTGCTGATAGATTGGGGTACAACAAGGCCATGCCGAGGCCGGATACCGCCGCCGACAACGACCACCACGCTACGCCTTCCTGTAGCAGCATCATTGCCACGCCAGCGCCGCATATCCACATACCAAGAACGTTGGGCTTGTGGCGACCGATATGGTCGGATAGTTTGCCGGTGAAAAACTGTGAACCGCCCCAGACGAAACCATAAATACCCACGACCCAGCCCACTTGCGGCAGAGTTAAGCCGCGCTGATATAAAAACACGGGGTAAAACACCCACACCAGCGCATCGACGAATTTTTCCACCAGCCCTGCTTGGCTGATAGCCGCAAGGCGTTTGTCACGCCACGAAACCAACGTAAACACTTCCCATGTTGTCGGTTTCGCGCTGATGTTCTTTGGGTAGCGTGGTAGCGGTCCAGTGCTGGTTCCTGCTTTGTGTTTCGCGGCTTCGACTTTAGCCCACGGCAGCGTGTCTTTTACCCACAGCAGGGTAAGCGAAATCGCTAGCAGCACAGTCGTCATACCGAATATCAGCAACCCTGTGCGCGCACCGAGCATGGTCGCCAAGTAAGCGGTGATGATCCCTGCCAACGCTAGTCCGACGTAGCCTGAAAATTCGTTGAGGCCGATGGTCAGGCCGCGCTGGTCGGCACGTGTGATGTCCAGCTTTGAAGTTTGCGTCATCGACCAGGTCAGTCCCTGATTGATGCCCAACAACACCGTGGCGGCAACGATCCAGCTCCACGATGGTGCAAAATACACCAGCAACGGAATAGGTAATGCCGCAGCCCAGCCGAGCAGCAACACCTTCTTGCGACCGATGCGTTCGGATAAACGTCCGGCCACAAAATTGAGCGTGCCTTTAACCAAGCCAAACGCCACCACAAAAGCGGTGAGCAACATAAACGAATTTTTCGGCACACCGAATTCCGATTCGGACAATGCCGGCACCACCGTGCGCATCATGCCGATGGTGAAACCCACCAGCATGACTTGCAGCAGTTGATGCAGGAACTGGTCGAGGTTGGCTCTGATGCCGTGATTGAGGTTGCCGTGAGTCATCATCAAGCTGCGATATTCGCTGCAACCATCCTGTCCATCTCGGCGGGACGCGGCGGAATTTCCTTGAGCAGATTCTCGATGAAAGCTTCCTTGTTCATCGTCAAACTCTGATTCCAATGTTTCTCGAAACCGATGGTCGAACTCGGTTTTCCTGACAGCCCCACACCGCAAACGCTACCGGCCTGATGGCCGGGATATATCTCGACTTCGTTGGACAGATGCAGCAACTTGGTATGGATGCTGTCGTAAAGTTGTGCGGCCATCTCGCGCTCGCGACCCAATAAATCGGGGCGACCAATCGCGCCTACGAACAGGGTGTCGCCGGTGAGGACGAACCAAGGCAACTCCCCGCGACGCATGTCCGTCACCAGCAGACAAATACTGTCCGGTGTATGGCCGGGCGTATGCAACACCTCGACATTGACGTTGCCGAGATTCAGCGACTGACCGTCGCTCAAAGATTGAAAGTCAAATTTGACGCGACCGCCTTCATTCGATTCGTGCAGGCAGTACGGCGCACCGACCATCTGCGCGAGTTTTCTGCCGCCGGAATAATGGTCGGCATGCACGTGGGTGTCGATGACAAAATTGATTGATACCCCCGCCTTTTTGGCTTCCTCGATGTACCACTCCTCATCGCCCGCGACCACATCTACCGCCATCGACTTACCCTTGGTGCCGCAGCCGAAAAAGTACGACAGTGAAGATTCTTTTGTTGCCAGTTGTTTGAAAAACATCGCGCGCTCCCTAATAATTAGTTAATTGTTAAAACACCAGAACCTTGTCCGCCCACATAGTCCACTCAGCCAATTCCGCCAAGGTGCTGCGGTGCGTTGCATCGGCAATGTCGCCATCGCTCAAACCGCGCGCATCCATACAGGTGCCGCAGATACCGATTTCGCCGCCGTGCCGTGCCACATTGCCCAGCATCACCTCGACGTTGTAGAAACCTTGCGGCACTTTCTGGTTGCGATGAGCCGACGCAGCGGCATCACCGATCAAAAAGACGCGTACCGTGTTACCTTCCTGTTTGGAGATGGCACCCGCCAGACGCAGGCCGTTGTAAGTGCGTTCGCTGCCGTAAGGGGCATCGTTGAGAATGAACAAGGTCTTCATGAAGGGCTCCTCGGATTAATTAACATTCCAGTAATTGCTGGAATGTATTAGACGCTGCTTGTTAATTACTGTCAATATGGTTTAGAGTTGATGCTGCTTATTCTGATATTTAATGGATTGATGAGATGAAAGACGCACGCAAGATCAAAGATTTGCTGTACGAACAAGTGGCGCGGATCGGCAAAGCTTTCGCCAGCCCCAAGCGGCTGGAGCTGATCGAGTTGCTTTGTCAGGGCGAGAAGACAGTGGAGACTTTGGCGCGCGAGGCTTCCATCAGCGTGAAGCTGACTAGTTCGCATTTGCGCGAGTTGCGCATGGCCCAGCTGGTCGAAACCGAAAGACAGGGCAAGAACATTTTTTACCGACTTGCCGATAAATCGGTGGCTGATCTATGGGTTCAAGTTCACACGCTTGCGGAAGATCGCCTAGTTGATTTGCAGTTGGCATTGCAAAAGATCGCAAGCCAACCAGATGATCTGATTGCCAATGACCGAGATAGTTTGATGAAAGCGGCGCGCAAAGGTGAGGTCGTTGTGCTTGATGTCAGACCGAGTGAAGAATACTTAAATGCGCATTTGCCGTTTGCCCGATCAATCCCGCTAGAAGAGCTGCGTCAGCGATTCGCTGAGCTTCCCAAAGATCGAGCTATTGTTGCTTATTGTCGCGGCCCATATTGCCTGATGGCGGTAGATGCGGTTGCGTTACTCAAGCAGGAAGGCTATTCGGCGATCCATCTTCGTGAGGGTATTGCGGAATGGTCAATCACAAGTAAATCCGTATAGCTTTATGAAATTTTCTGACAGCCTCCTTCGGGTCGGTTGCAGAAATTAATCAAGACCATTCCGACCGGCTGCATTGGCCGAGGCGCAGACTATCCCAGCTAGCCGCATGAACAACCGCCTCTGACATGCCGGAGGCGGACACACTAGAAAATTCAAAAAAAATGCAGGCTGCTTCGTCCACTAAACCGCCCCGCAATCCTGAAAATCTACGCCGTACCGCCCACAATCAACCCCTCAATCCGTATCGTCGGCTGCCCCACCCCGACCGGCACGCTCTGCCCTTCTTTACCGCAAGTGCCCACGCCGGGATCGAGCGCCAGATCGTTGCCGACCATGGTGATGTGTGTCAAGGCTTCGGGGCCGTTGCCGATAAGCGTGGCGCCTTTAACCGGATAGCTGATCTTGCCGTCTTCGATCATGTAGGCTTCGGTGGTGGAGAACACAAACTTGCCGCTGGTGATGTCCACCTGCCCGCCGCCGAAATTGGCGGCATACAGGCCATGCTTGACCGAGGCGATGATCTCGTCGCGCGTCTTGTCGCCGTTCAGCATCATGGTGTTGGTCATGCGCGGGATAGGCAGGTGCGCGAAGGATTCGCGCCGCGCGTTGCCGGTGACCGGCACACCCATCAGCCGCGCGTTCATGGTGTCTTGCAGGTAGCCGCGCAGGATGCCGTCCTCGATCAGCACGGTACGCTGCGTGGGATTGCCTTCGTCATCCATGTTGAGCGAACCGCGCCTGTCCGCAATCGTGCCGTCATCCACCACGGTCACGCCTTTGGCGGCCACGCGCTCGCCGACTCTGCCGGAAAATGCCGAGCTGCCTTTGCGGTTAAAGTCGCCTTCCAAGCCGTGTCCGACCGCTTCGTGCAACAGGATGCCCGGCCAGCCGGAGCCCAGCACCACGGTCATACTGCCCGCCGGAGCGGGGCGCGCATCGAGCGCCACGGTGGCCTGATGCACGGCTTCTTTGGCGTAACGCTGCAACACCTCATCGCTGAAATAGGCGTAGTCGAAACGCCCGCCGCCGCCCGCCGATCCCTGTTCGCGTTTGCCGTTGCTCTCGACGATGACTTGCAGCGAGAGGCGCACCAACGGGCGGATGTCGGCATTGAGCAAACCGTCGCTGCGCGCCACCAGCACTATCTCGTATTCGCCCACCAGACCCGCCATCACTTGCGTGACGCGCGAATCGAGCGCGCGCGCATATTTTTCCAGACGCTCCAGCAGCGCGACTTTGCTTGCCGCATCGAGGCTGGCGATAGGGTCTTGCGGCAGATACAAGCCGTGCGCTTTTCCCGATTTCAACATCGGAACAGATTGTTTTTTGCCCTGGCGCGCAATGGCGCGTGTCGTGAGCGCTGCGGTCTCCAGCGCGGCCAGGCTGATGTCGTCGGAATAGGCAAAGGCGGTCTTCTCGCCGCTCACGGCGCGCACTCCCACGCCCTGATCGATACTGAAGCTGCCGGATTTGACGATGCCCTCTTCCAGCGACCAGCTCTCGGCGCGCCCGTATTGAAAATACAGATCGGCATAGTCCACGCGATGGGCCAGCATCTTGCCGAACACATTGCCCAGATCATTGACGTTCAGGCCGTGTGCGGCGAGCAGTGACTGCTGCGCCAGTTCTAAAGATTGTAATTTCATTTGGATTTTTGACCGCGAGGTTGGCAGAATATAGTGCGATGCGACAAGACCGGAAGACTGGAACGCAGACTGGCCTGATAGCCGGGATTGACGTCTGCCATCACCACATCGGAACCGCGCGTCAGCTCGTCCAGCACGCGCCCCCACGGATCAACGATCATGCTGTGGCCGTGCGTTTCGCGGCCATTGACGTGATAACCGCCTTGCGCGGCGGCGATGAAATAACTCAGATTTTCGATGGCGCGGGCGCGCACCAAGGACTCCCAATGCACCTTGCCAGTGGTGGCGGTAAAGGCCGCAGGCAACACGATGATGTCCACGTCTTGCATGGAACGGAACAGCTCGGGAAAGCGCAAGTCGTAACAGATCGCCAGCCCGATGCGCCCGAACGGGCTGTCCACCACCACCACTTGATTGCCGGGCTCGATGGTGTCCGCCTCCTGATATTGCTCGTTGCCGAGTTCGAGATTGAACAAATGTATCTTGTCGTAACGCGCCACTTGCTCGCCCAGCTCGTTGTACACGAGGCAACTGTTGCGCACTTTATTCGGCGCGTCCGCCACCAGAGGGATGGAGCCCCCCACCAGCCAAATTTGGTGTTTGCGCGCGGTTTCGCTGAGAAAAGACTGTATCTGCCCGCTGCCGGGCTGTTCGCGCACCGTCACAACATCTGTATTTTGCATACCCATGATGGCGAAAAATTCCGGCAACACCACCAGCTTGGCACCCTGCTGCGCGGCCTTTTCGATCAGCCTGCGCGCCTCGTTCAAATTGCCTGCGACATTGGGGCCGGATGCCATCTGCACGGCGGCCACCTTGAACGCGCTCTGCTGAGCGGCTATACGGGACTGTGTGGAGCTTGGGGAGGGCATGTTCTGCGACTTTCAGATAATTTCGAATTAGGATTTAATTTATGGAGATGCCTTGGCTTGGCCGACTTTTTCAACTTTCGGATCGACCCAACTGCCGGTGACATTGTATTCAAACGACACCAACTTATCGAGCGGATCACGGAATATTTTATTAGCTAGGAAGACTCCGGCACCGACAACGGGACTCACCGCAGCGAGCGCAATCAATGAAACGCTGTCACCGATCGTGGGCAACACTTTTACGCGCAAACTTTGCGTCTCCCGGCTCAGATCGACTTGCCCCGACATGGTGACTTGTGCCGCCGAACCGTTGATCTTGAAATCGTTGGTCGACAGCACACCTTGCCTGATATGCGCGACCCCATTGATGGAGTCGAACTCGAAGCCTTGGCTGAATACGTCGGTAAAGTCGAGCGCGATGCGTTTGGGCAGCGCTTGCAGGCTCATCACGCTGAGCAACTTGCCCGCCCCCGGATCCAGCTTCAAAAATTGTCCTTTGGCCATTTTCAGCTGCAAATGACCGTCCAGATTGGGCAGCGCCAATTCGCCGGGAGAGCCCGGCCATACCAGATCGCAATTGAGCGTCCCGCTACCGTTTTTGACGCTGTTGGGGTAGCCGGAGCGATCCAACACCTTGCCGATATCATTGAGTGAGAGATTGACAACAACGTGAGTTTGCGCCGGGGATGTTCCCCACTTGCCGTTCACTACCAGCACGCCATCGGGATTGGTCAGCCGCAGATGGTTCAGCAGAATATCTTTGTCGAACTGGCTGGCATGCAACTCCAACCGCCCCAGCTGGTTGCCCCGAAAAACAAAATGCTCGACCGCAACATCGATCACCGGAATAGAGATACTGTCGGCCTTTTTTCCCGCCGCATCGGACGGAGCTGCGACTTGCGCGGCCTCGACTTTCTTTTGTTTCTCGCCCTCCCCCAGTATCACATTCTTAAAGCGCGCGACCAGCTTGCCTTTGTCCTGAGGGTACCAGCTCAGTTCACCGCTCAGCTCTTTGGACGCCAATTGCGCAGTGAAGGTACCGTTGCGATTGCGCGCATGGACATTTAACCCGTTGGCCGCGACACCGTATCCGACGAGTTTCTGCACAGTCATATCCGCGCCCTCGATCCCCGGAAACGCCGAGGCTCTGCCGGAGTCGTCCTGAAATACGCCCTCCCACCCTTCCAGCGACAGCAACGGCAACGAACCTGCAATCCAGATTCCCTCCCTGTCCGGCACGCGTCGCGCCGGTCCGAAATTCACATACCCTCGCTTGATGCTGCGCGTGCCGTCTTTGTCATCGGCGCGCACCAGACGCGCACTCATCAGATTCCCGTACTGCAACCACATCACATCCTGCGCCGCACTCGCACTTCTTAATTCGAATTTGAGCGGGATGCTTTCGCGCGCCGACTTGGATAAGGGCGCGGGCAGATCGGAGCCCAGTCCCTGCAAATTCGAATTGACCGCCACCACAAACTGCTTCCCCTGCACCGATATATCCGCCCCCCACTCTGCGGCACCGTTCAGCGCCTGCAACAAGGGCTGCGGACTGAGCTTGCGCCAAGCCTCCATATTGGCCTTGCCCTGCAGTTTCACTTTCAAAGCGCCGTCTGTGGCAGTTTGTATCGAGACAGTTGCCGGACCTCCCAATATTTGCGCAGCAATGTCTTTTGCCTGTAGCGAGGCCTCAGTGAACGTCAGGTCACCCGTGACTCTTCTTGCCAAAGGGATGCTCTCATCGAGGCTGACATCATTGTCGGCAAAGTGATATTTGCCGATCAATTTGACCGGTTTATCGCTCAAGGGAATGTCGAGTTGGAGGTCCAGCTTGCCCAGCCCGCGCGCGGTGGAGTTATCGGTAAAGCCGCCGATATAACCGCGCACGGGGCTGTGCCTGATGAAATTCAATCCGTGCCTAGTCTCGCCGCTGGACTCGCCGCGTATTTGCACCACGGGCTCTGCGCTCATCAGATCGGGAATGCTGACATTCACTTTTTGCACGGTCGCTCCTGCCAGCATGGCGGAGTTCGAATCGACCCGCAGGCGCTGGCCTTCGATCAGCAGAGTTGCTGTCGCATTCTCAACGCGCGGCCAACCTTCGGTGTAATTGACCACGACATCTTTGGCCTTGGCTATGACCTGAAACAAGCCCTTTTGGCTGTCAGGGAACGGGAAATCATTCAGATCGCCGCGCAAGCGCAAATGCACCTCATCCGCCTCGCCCTCCAACAGAGCCGTTTGCAGCCAGTCCATCGTTTCCTTCCCCAACAGCTCCTTGGGAAGATAACGCACGGCATGCGGCACCGAGGCACGGGTCAGCTTCAGCGTCACATCCGCCACGCCGGGGCCGCGCTCGTCGGTCTGATAATGGCCATAGGCTGTTCCGGCAATATCTTTATTGGCAGCGGAAAAATTGTTCAGTTTCACATCCCAGCCGCTGCGGTTTTTTTGCCAACTGGCTTGCGCCGTGAGCGCATCGAAAGCCAGCGGCTCAAGCAACAATTGCGGCGCATCCAATTTAAAATGCGGTGCATTCAGCGACAGCGAGCCGCTGCTATCGCTCCCGTTTATCTGCCCGCTCAAGCCCTCGACGCCGGGAAAATGATCAACACGGCGCACGGACATATCGTCGAAACGCGCTTTGACATCGAAATGCGCAAGGCCATCTTTTACGCTTTTCCATTGCGCGCGCAGATCGGCGATATGACCACGGGGGGAATAATCATCCAGCTTCTGTTTGAAGGTTTTACCCAACGGAATATATTTCGCCATCACGGCAAGATCGGACAGCTCGACAGCATTCGCCTGAACCTCTCCTGCCGCAAAACGGTTTTCCTTGCCTCCGGCCAATCGCAAATTAAAATCCGTCGGCTGCAATTTAAAACCGTTGTCCATCTGTAACGAGAGCTTTTGCGTCGACACCTCGACACCCCGATCCAGCGCATGCCACCCCACACGCCCGCTCAGCGCGGACAAACTCAACGGCGGCAGATCCGCTGCCAAACGGCTCCGCACCTCGCTCAAATTCAAATCGGCCGTAACGCGATTGAGCTGGCCGTCCGCTATCCCCAGCCACGCGCGCAAACTTCCCTTGGCCTGGCTGAATTCGTCCGGCAGATTGAGCCACGTACCCCATGCGGCGACATCCGCATGGCCGATCTGCGCATACAGTTCGCCGCGCCAATCGCCCCAATCCGCAAAGCTGCTGCCGACCAGATCGCCACGCACATCCAACGGAGCCGACAGGGTCGCGGGCGGTGCGACATGCACGGCAAAGCGGTGATGCCACCCGCTGTTGTCCAGACGCAATTGCACCCGGTCGAACACAAGTGACGGCCTGTCTTGCAGATCATCCTGCCATGTGACGCGCCCGTCGCGCACGAGGATGCGCGATTGATGCAGCAACCAATCCGCAAGTTTGCCGTCCGATGATTGTTCGGGTATCAGCAAACCGGCGACATGCAACAGCCCTTGCTTATCCCGGCGTATCAGCAGATCCGGGGCATCCACTTCCAGCGTGCTAAGGCGCAATTCCCAGCTAAACAAGGTCATCCAGGACACGATATTGTCCACACGCCGCAACACCAATGCGCTGTTACCCTGCGCATCGAGAAGCCGAACATCGGTGAACAGCAGATGGGGGCGCATGCCGCGCCAATCTGCCTCGATCTTGCCGATGGTCACCGGCAGACCTAGCGCACGACTGGCCAACTGGGTGACTTCGTTGTGATATTTTTCGATGTCGGGCAAAACCCAATAGCGCAGCGTTAACAACACCGACGCAGCGGCGATGCTCAGCGCTATAAAGACCAAAAACAGGACGCGACCGATTTTGCTATATCTCGACAAAACCAAACGCAGGGGAAGTTTCAGCATCGTGCCCATGGGCGGTGCAACCGCGAGTAGATATTCCGTAAACGATACATAAGGGACTTATAATGTGCGGAGCTAATTAACGACGTTCATTTTACCCTGAACCTACCCGCCATGAATACCGCCATCCCCTGCCCCGACTTTGACAGTTTGGTTCAGCGCGGCACGCACTGCAGCCGATATTTGAAAAGGCTGCTGGAAGCGGAGCCATCCCTGCTTCCCTGGTTGCAAGCACAATACATGATGCCCTGCACCGCCGCTGAATTACAGCATTGGCTGGATGCCATGCCGTGTAACAGCGAGGAGGAGTTGTCCCGCACGCTGCGCGATTTGCGCAAACGCGCCATGCTAAAGATTTTGATACGCGACTTGGGTGGGCTGGCCGACCTCACCGAGGTCATGCAGTGCATGACCTCCTTGGCCGAACTGACCGTGCAACGCGCGCTGGACTTTGCCATGCTCACCTTGGTTGAACAGCACGGTCAGCCAATCGGGGCGGAAAGCGGCACGCCGCAGGAACTGCTCGTAATCGGCATGGGCAAACTGGGCGGCGGCGAGCTGAATGTTTCTTCCGACATCGACCTGATCTTCGTCTATGCGGAAGACGGCGAAACCAACGGCACACGCACATTAAGCAACCACGAATTTTTCAGCCGCGTCGGACGCAAGGTCATTAACCTCATCAATGAGCTCACCGCGCACGGCTATGTGTTCCGCGTCGATATGCGTCTGCGGCCCTACGGCGACAGCGGTGCGCTGGTGATGAGCTTCGCCGGGCTGGAAGAGTATCTGGTGGCGCAGGGGCGCGAATGGGAACGCTATGCATGGATCAAAGCCCGCGTCATCGCGCCCGAAAATGCCAGCGCAACGGCTGAACTCATGGCGTTGGCGCAACCGTTCATCTTCCGCAAATACCTCGACTACGGCGCTTTCGAGTCGATGCGCAAATTGCACGCGCAGATCCGCCAAGAAGTCGAACGCCGCGACCGCGCCAACAACATCAAACTCGGCCCCGGCGGCATCAGGGAGATCGAGTTCATCGCGCAGGTCTTTCAGCTCATACGCGGGGGGCGCGACGCCGCGCTGCGTATCCGCCCCACTCAGGCCGTGCTGCGCCTGCTCGCCGACAATGGCCAGCTTGATGCGCAGACCACTCAAGAGTTAGGCAACGCCTATATTTTTCTGCGCAATCTGGAACATCGCTTGCAGTATCTGGACGACCAGCAGACTCAGGACATCCCTGTCGACGACGCGAACCGTACCCTGCTGGCTATCGGCATGGGCTACGCCGACTATGCGGCGCTGCTGGCCGAGCTGGATATTCACAGAGAGCGGGTCAGCCGCCACTTCAGTCAGATATTCGCCACCCAACAGGACGAAGTAGCCGACAGCCGGTTCTGGAACGATGATCTCAGCGCCGAAGCACTGGCGATCGCACTGGCGGAGTCGGGCTTCACCAATGTCGCCGGGCTGGCCGAACAGATGGTGCAATTGCGCAACAGCAACCGTTACAAACAACTGCCGGAGATCAGCCGATCACGTATCGACAAAATCGTCCCGCAACTCGTTACCCACTGTCAGGGTCTGAGCCAGCGCGATCTGGCATTGCCGCGTCTGCTCAAACTGCTGGACCACATCAGCCGGCGCAGCACTTACCTCGCTTTCATGACCGAGCACCCGCAAGCGCTCGAACGTTTGGCGCGTTTCGCGGGTGCAAGCGAATGGGCTTGCGACTATCTGTCCATGCACCCCAGCCTGCTCGACGAATTGCTCGACGCGCGGGAATTTTATCGTGCGCCGGATTGGCTGCAACTTGACGCGTCGCTTGCCGCACAAGTGCAAGAACACGCGGGCGATCTGGAGCGGCAAATGGATGCGCTGCGGCATTTCAAACAGGCACAGACTTTCCATCTGCTGGCGATGGATATGCAAGGCTTACTGCCGCTGGAGACCTTAAGCGACCACCTCAGCGATCTGGCCGACTTGATCCTGCAACATGTGCTGCAACTTTGCTGGGGAGATGCGCGAAAAAAACATCGCGAACAGGCGCAGTTCGCCGTTATCGCTTACGGCAAGCTGGGCGGACGCGAGCTGGGCTACGACTCCGATCTCGATCTGATCTTTTTGTTCGACGATGAACATGCCGATGCCGGAGAAAATTACGCCCGACTGGCGCAGCGCATCAACACCGTGTTGAGCAGTTACACCTCGGCGGGACGCCTGTACGAAACCGATCTGCGCCTGCGCCCGAACGGCGCGAGCGGATTGCTGGTCAGCAGCACAACGGCCTTTGCGGATTACCAGCAAACCCAGGCTTGGGTTTGGGAGCATCAGGCCCTCACGCGCGCGCGCTTCTGCGCGGGCGATGCCAGCGTGGGAAAACAATTCGAAGAAATTCGTGTTCAGGTGCTGCGCCAGCCGCGCGACATTGCAACACTACGGAATGAAGTCATCACCATGCGCCAGAAGATGCACGACGGCCATCCGAACAAAAGTCCCCTGTTCGACATCAAACACGACAACGGCGGCATGGTGGACATCGAATTCATGGTGCAGTTTCTGGTGCTCGCCCACGCCGCAGCGTATCCCGAGCTCACCGCCAACAGCGGCAACCTCGCGCTCTTGAAAGTGGCCACCGACCTGCATTTGATCGAACAAAAAAGCAGTGACGCGGTACGCGACATCTATCGCAACCTGCGACGCTTGCAACATCAGATGCGCTTGAACAACCAAGCGCTGTGCCGTGTCGAACAAGGTAGCATCGACATCGCACCCGTTCTGGCCTTATGGAAAAAATTGCTGGGGGCGGCTGCAAACAATGTTGAATAGGCATCCCTGCCGCTTCATTAAACCTCCGGGACAGGCTAGAATTGCACCCTGCATAACGCTCAATAATTTTTAAGGAATCACCACCATGTCAATGTCCGACCGCGACGGCTTTATCTGGCACGACGGCAAGCTCGTCCCCTGGCGCGAAGCCACCACCCATGTGCTCACCCATACTCTGCATTACGGCATGGGCGTGTTCGAGGGGGTGCGGGCATACAAGACGAAGCAAGGCACGGCGATTTTCCGCCTGAAGGAACACACCGACCGCCTGTTCAACTCGGCTTACATTTTCAAGATGAAGATGCCGTTCGACAAGGAAACGCTGATGGAAGCGCAGCGCGAAGTGGTGCGCGCCAACAAGTTGGAATCCTGCTACATCCGCCCCATCGTGTTCTACGGTTCCGAAGCGATGGGCATCGCAGCTACCGCCATCAGCACCCACGTGGCTGTCGCCGCATGGCCTTGGGGCGCGTATCTGGGCGAAGAAGGCATGGCAAAAGGTATACGCGTGAAGACTTCCAGTTTCACGCGCCATCACGTGAACATCAATATGTGCCGCTCCAAATCGGTGGGCACTTATACCAACTCCATCCTGGCGCATCAGGAAGTGGCGCACGACGGCTACGATGAAGCGCTGCTGCTGGATGTGGACGGCTACGTGGCCGAAGGTGCGGGCGAAAATATCTTCATCGTAAAAAAGGGCAAGCTGTATACGCCCGACCTAACTTCCTGCCTAGAAGGCATCACGCGCGATTCCATCATCACGCTGGCGAAAGACATGGGCATCGAACTGATCGAGAAACGCATCACGCGCGACGAAGTGTATTGCGCTGAAGAGGCATTCTTCACCGGCACCGCCGCCGAGGTGACGCCGATCCGCGAACTGGACAACCGCACTATCGGTATCGGTTCGCGCGGGCCGATCACGACCATGCTACAAGCCGCATTCTTCGACATCGTCGGCGGCAAAAATGCCAAGTATGCGCACTGGCTGGATCACGTTTGATCGGGTTAGTGTAGGAGCGAGCCTTGCCCGCGATTCGTTAAAATATCGCGGGCAAGGCTCGCATCCTACAAAAGCTGATGCTGTTTCACGTTAATTCCGAGGGAAAATAAACATGAAAGCCGAACACAAAGTACGTTATATCGAAGTCACCGCCGAAGCGCTGCCGCTGTTTTGCCCGCCGCCCAACCAAGAGTTGTGGAGCGCGCACCCCAGAGTGGCTATTCCGGTCGAAAAACTGGGCACGGCAAGCTGCCCCTATTGCGGCACAACGTACAAGCTCAAGGGCGAACTTCCCAAGGGCCATCACTGAGCCTTCCGCATACCCCATGCAAAATATTTTAGTAGTCGCGCCCAGCTGGGTGGGCGACTGCATGTTGATGCAGCCGATGTTGCTGCGCCTCAAGCAGCGTTTCCCCGACAGTGCCATCGATGTGCTCGCCCCGCCTTGGACGGTATCGCTGCTCAAGCAAATGCCGGAAGTACACGACGTCATCGTCAATCCTTTTCCGCACGGCGCGTTGCATTTGCTCGCGCGCTACCGTCTCGGCAAACAGTTGCGCGCAAGCTGTTACGACGCAGCATACATATTGCCCAATTCGCTCAAGTCGGCACTGGTTCCCTTCTTCGCCGACATTCCCCGGCGCATCGGCTTTGTCGGCGAAATGCGCTACGGCCTACTCAACGATGCGCGCAAACTGGACAGGCAAAAACTGCCTTTAATGGTGGAGCGCTTTTCGCAACTCGCCGAAGCGATGCCCGATGAAATGCCGCACGCCATCCCGCAACCGCGCTTGAGTGTCACGCACGAACAGCGCCAACAAGTATTGAACAAGCACGGACTGACATTGGATCAACCTGTGGCGGTATTTTGTCCCGGCGCGGAATATGGCCCGGCGAAACGCTGGCCGATTCCGTACTTTGCCGAGCTGGCACAGCGCTTGCGCGAACAAGGCTATAGCGTGTGGCTGCTCGGTTCGTCCAAAGACAAAGAAGTCGGTGAAAAGATCGTTGCGCTGGGCAACGGCAATTGTCGCAACCTGTGCGGAGAAACCGATTTGAGCGAGGCCATCACGCTGCTGTCCTGCGCCGCGCTGGTGGTCAGCAACGACTCCGGTTTGATGCACATCGCCGCCGCTTTGGAGCGCCCGTTAATCGCCATATTCGGTTCCAGCAGCCCGCAGTTCACTCCGCCGCTGTCGGATAAAGCTCAGGTGCTCAAACTCGATTTGCCGTGTAGCCCCTGCTTCAAACGCGAATGCCCGCTGGGTCACTTCAATTGCATGATGCAACTGACCCCGGCCTATGTCGCACAACACATCCCCACCCTTTCGGAGAAACAAACATGACCGCTCTACCCAAAGAAATCTTCAAGGCTTACGACATCCGTGGCATCGTCGGCAAAACACTTACCGATGAGATCGTCGAACAGATCGGCCACGCTATCGGTTCGGAAGCAATCGCGCGCAAACAGCACACGATCGCCATCGGGCGCGATGGACGTTTATCCGGCGAAGGTTTTGCCAAAGCGCTGGCGCGCGGCATCCAGAAAAGCGGCATCAACGTTATCGACGTGGGCCGCGTCGCCACGCCGATGGTGTATTACGCCGCCTTCCAGTTGAACACGGATTGCGGCGTGATGATCACCGGCAGCCACAACCCGCCGGATTACAACGGCCTGAAGATGGTGCTGGCGGGCGAAACTTTGTCCGGCGACACCATCCAGTCCTTGCGCGCGCGCATCGAAAGCGGAAACCTGGCGCACGGCGCGGGCAGCTATGCGCAATACAACATCGCGCCGGAATACATCGCGCGCATCGTGGCCGACATCAAGCTATCCAAGCCGCTCAACATCACCGTGGATTGCGGCAACGGCGTGGCGGGCGATTTTGCCGCCAATCTGTATCGCCAACTGGGTTGCACGGTGACCGAGATGTTTTGCGAAGTGGACGGAAACTTCCCCAACCATCATCCCGACCCTTCCGACCCGCACAACCTGCAAGATTTGATCGCCGCGTTGCGCGACAACAGCAGCGAGATCGGTTTCGCTTTCGACGGCGATGGCGACCGTCTGGGCGTGGTGACCAAGGACGGCAAGATCATCTATCCAGACCGCCAATTGATGCTGTTCGCCGCCGATGTGTTGGGCCGCAATCCCGGTGCGGAAATCATCTTCGACGTGAAATCCACGCGCAATCTGTTCGCCTGGATACGCGAGCACGGCGGCAAGCCGACGCTATGGAAAACCGGACACTCGCTGGTCAAAGCCAAGATGAAGGAAACCGGCGCGTTGCTGGCTGGTGAAATGAGCGGCCATGTGTTCTTCAAGGAACGCTGGTACGGCTTTGACGACGGGCTTTATTCCGGCGCACGCCTGCTTGAAATACTGAGCCAGTCTAGCAACCCGAATGCGACGTTGAATAATCTGCCGGATGCATTCAGCACCCCCGAACTGCATATTCACATGCAGGAAGGCGAGAACCACGCGCTCATTGCTCGCTTGCAGAATGAGGCGAAGTTCGAAGGTGCGCGCGACATCATCACCATCGACGGATTACGCGTGGAATATGCGGACGGCTTCGGACTGATGCGCCCGTCGAATACCACACCGGTGATTGTGTTGCGCTTTGAGGCGGATGATGCTGCGGCGCTGACGCGGATACAGGAAGATTTTAGACGCGTGCTGTTGGCTGCAAATAAAAACCTGCAACTCCCCTTTTAGGAAAGGCTCGTTATTGTGTGGACAACGCCAGTTTGCGCTGGCGCGGCAGTAACCAATACGAGGTTAGATCGCGCAACAGCTCGTGAAATTGATTGATATCGGCAGGCTTGCTGACAAAGCTGTTGGCACCGATCTGGTAGCTGAGCAACACGTCGGCTTGTTCGCACACTTCGGAAAAAACGATGATGGGCATATCCCATGTGCTGGCATCCATACGCAACCTGCGCAACACGGCCAGACCGCTTAGTTTGGGCAACTTCAGATCCAGCAAAATCAAGCCCGGCATCGGATTTTTGGCCTCAATATTGTGCGACAGCCATGCCAATGCCTCTACGCTATCCTCCACAACCACCAGACGAATAGGCGGATCGCACAACTCGCAAGCCTCGTTTGCGATTGCAATTCCGCTTGGATCATCTTCGACTAAGAGGATGGTCTGTCGATTTGAGCTGACTGCTTCCAACGTTTCTCCCCTGAGCAAAACGCTTGTTTCGAATCGAAAAAACTGCGCCATTCTGCACTAAAAATCGATCCATTTTCAATTTTGTGGATACAGCCAACTGCAAACCCGCCTAGACCATAAAATTCTTACGTTAAAACAGCATGTTAATTAAATAATTCGGTTATAGCTTCGCCCGCACCCAAGCTGGGACAGAAGCTAAAGCTGAAGCCAAATGTTCAGGCTGCGTGCCGCCTGCCTGAGCCATGTCCGACCTGCCGCCACCCTTGCCGCCGACTTGCTGCGCGACGAAGTTCACCAGTTCACCCGCCTTCACCTTCGCTGTGGCATCAACCGTCACGCCCGCGATCAGGCTGACTTTTCCATCGTTCACCGCAGCCAGCAGGATCACGGCGGATTTGAGTTTATCCTTCAGCTTGTCCAGCGTCTCGCGCAACACGGCGGCATCTGCGCCGTCCAGTTTGGCCGCCAGCACCTTCACGCCGTTGATGTCTTGCGCCTGCGCCAGCAACTCGTCTCCCTGAGCGGAAGCGAGCTTGGACTTCAACGCGGCCAATTCTTTTTCCAGCGACTTCACGTTGTCGAGAATCTGCCCGATACGCGCGGGGGCTTCGTGCGGCTGAGATTTCACCGCATCGGCGACCTGCTGCAACTGGTCTTGCTGCTGCTGAACCAACGCCAATGCGCCCTCGCCCGTCACCGCCTCGACGCGACGCACACCAGCCGCGACGCCGCTCTCGGCGACGATCTTGAACAGGCCGATGTCGCCGGTGCGCTTGACGTGAGTGCCGCCGCATAGTTCGATGGAGGAGCCGATGTTCAGCACGCGCACTTCGTCACCGTACTTCTCGCCGAACAGCATCATCGCGCCGGTCTTCTGCGCATCGTCAATCGCCATCACGCGCGACTGGGTCGCCGCGTTGGCGAGGATTTCCGCATTCACCATCGCTTCCACCTTGCGAATCTCGGCATCACTCATCGGCTGCGTATGCACGAAGTCGAAGCGTGTCTTATCCGGGTCGACCTGCGAACCCTTCTGCTGCACATGTGTACCCAGCACTTCGCGCAAGGCCTTGTGCATCAGATGGGTGACCGAGTGGTTGCGCTCGGTGCGCGCACGCGCCGCGACATCCACGCGAGCCTGCACACCGTTGCCCACGGCCAGCTTGCCCGTCTTCACCACACCGTGATGGCCAAACACAGCGGCTTGGATCTTCTGCGTGTCTTCCACCGCGAAAATACCGTGCACGCTGCGCAACTCGCCACTATCGCCCACCTGACCGCCGGACTCGGCGTAGAACGGCGTCGCGTCCAACACCACCACACCCATGTCGCCCTCGGTCAGTTCGTTCACCGACACGCCGTCCTTGTAAAGCGCGAGGATGTTGCCCGTATGATCCAAAGTTTCATAGCCGTGAAAGGCTGTCGCGGGGCCTGCGTATTCAAGGTTCGCCGCCATCTTGAACTTGCCCGCCGCGCGCGCCTGTTCCTTTTGATGCGCCATCGCTTTATCGAAGGCAGCCGCATCCACGCTCACGCCGTGCTCGCGGCATACGTCCTGCGTCAGGTCGAGCGGAAAGCCGAACGTATCGTGCAGCTTGAATGCGGTCTCACCGTTGAACACCTTGTTGCCCGCTTTGAACATCTCGGCCAGATCGGTTTCGAGGATCGCCATACCGTGCTCGATGGTGGCGAAGAAACGCTCTTCTTCCTGCTTGAGGATGTCCATCACGCGCACTTGCGCGGCGGCCAACTCGGGGAAAGCCACGCCCATCTGCTCTACCAGATCAGGCACCATCTTGTGGAAGAACGCGGCGCGCGCGCCCAACTTGTAGCCGTGACGTATCGCGCGGCGAATGATGCGGCGCAGCACATAGCCGCGCCCTTCATTGCCGGGAATCACGCCGTCGGCGATGAGGAAGGAACAGGCGCGGATGTGGTCGGCCAGCACGCGCAGCGATGGGCTCTCCATGTCGGCGCATTTAGTCTCGCGCGCCGCGGCTTTGATCAGCGCCTGAAACAGGTCGATCTCGTAGTTCGCATGCACATGCTGCAACACCGCCGAGATGCGCTCCAGCCCCATGCCGGTGTCCACAGAAGGCTTGGGCAACGGATGCATCACACCCGCTTCGTCGCGGTTAAACTGCATGAACACGTTGTTCCAAATTTCGATGAAGCGGTCGCCGTCCTCGCCGGGACTGCCGGGCGGACCGCCAGGGATATGCTCGCCGTGGTCGTAAAAGATTTCTGTGCACGGGCCGCACGGGCCGGTGTCGCCCATCATCCAAAAATTGTCGGACGCATAGCGCGCGCCCTTGTTGTCGCCGATGCGGATGATGCGCTCGCGCGGCACACCGATCTCGTTGGCCCAGATGTCGTATGCCTCGTCGTCCTCGGCATACACAGTAACAGTGAGTTTGTCTTTGGGCAGCTTGAACACCACAGTGAGCAGCTCCCACGCGTAGTTGATCGCGTCGCGCTTGAAGTAGTCGCCAAAGCTGAAATTGCCCAGCATCTCGAAGAAGGTGTGGTGGCGCGCGGTATAGCCGACGTTCTCCAGATCGTTGTGCTTGCCGCCGGCGCGCACGCATTTCTGCGATGAAGCGGCGCGCGTATAGGGACGCTTGTCGAAGCCGAGAAACACGTCTTTGAACTGGTTCATGCCCGCATTGGTGAACAACAGCGTCGGATCTTCATGAGGAACCAGCGAGCTGGAGGCGACCACGGCGTGGCCTTTAGAGGCGAAATAATCTAGGAATTTTTGGCGGATTTCACTGCTTTTCATTACACACCCTCGATATCAAATATGGCTCGAAAACGGTGCGCATCATACCATGCGGTGCCTTGCCGCTCACACGGCAACAGAACCTTTTCTCGGCTTTACTTCATGGCAACATCATGCGAAACACAGCCCCGCTCGCATTGCTCAATTCAATATGACCGCGACGATTTTCCAGCTGATGCAACCCGGCGATCTTCCCCGCCAAATGCAGCCCCAACCCGGTGCCCCGCCTGCTCACCGGCGAAGGCTCGACCCCGCCGGTTTTTAACAAATTCCCCGGGTAGCCCGGACCATCATCCGACACTTCCAATACAAGCATTTTATCCCGCTCATAAGCGGCAAGGTGTACTTTGGAATGCGCGGCACGGCAAGCGTTATGCAAAGCATTGGCCAATGCCATACGCACCAGCGCGTCATCAAAAAATGCGAAGACGGGAGCCTTGCCGGTATCTATTTCGATGGTGGTTTTTGGAAACAACTCGCGAAACTCCGCGGCCAGTATCGCCATAAAATCAGCGGGACTGACCGTGTCCGCATTGACGCTGAGAAGGTCGTTCGCCTGCCGATGCATCAGCAACATCTCTGACAATCGGCGCGCCGCGTTGATCGCGATGACCATCTCCTGCTGCGCATCGCCGCGCTCGCTCAGGCGTAGCGACAGCTCGGCCAGCTGGTTCTTCACGTCATGCACGACTGCGGCGTATAGATCGGGAGGCATCCGGCATCACCTCGTCAATTGCTTGAGCAATCCATCTATCTGCACAAGCTTGGGGTGGTCGGGGGATTTTTTTATCAGTGCAGTGCGGTATCTCAGACACTTCGCCAGCTTGGCGGGATCATTGCCGTTGCGCTCCAGATCGAGCGCAATAACCAATGCCGCGTTGCCCACAATTTGCAGATTATTCGGCAGGCGATTGGCCGCTTTGCACAACAGCTCGATCGCCTCTTCAAGCTGCCCCGCCTCGGCCTTGCGCACGCCTTCGTTATTCAACAGGATCACTTCCTGCGTGCTCGCTTCGATTATCGCGCTGGCTTCCGTAGCATCCTTGCCGGCAGCCGTTAACACATCGTGCACTTTGCTTATTATCGATGCATTTTCGTGATTGTTTTGTATGGCATGGCGCAGAAATCCCGCCGCTTCTTCCTCTTTTCCCATGACGAAGCAGGCATCCGCCAGCGAAATCACGGTATGCGTCGGCAGCTTGCTCAGGTCGCCGACGGCCATCGCCTTGGCTATCGCAATTTCGGCTTTTTCGTGATTTCCCGCCGCACGATGCGCCACACTCTCGGTGGCGGATAAGAGGGCGCTACTGTGCTCGTCATTAAAGCTCTTTTGCGCATCCGCAACCACGCTCAAAGCCTCAACGGCCTTACCCTGATCGACCAGCGCCTTGGACAACACGGCATAGTCGTTCGCTTCGCGCACGGGTGAATATTTGTGTATTTGCAATCCCTGGCGCATCACTTCTTCGGCCAGCTCCGGCCGGCCCGCACTGACCGCCAAATTGCTCAATTCGCGAATGCGGCTCATTGCTCCCGGCGTGATTTCGCGCGCTTTCTGCAGCACATCCAGAGCCGCGTGTTTTTCGCCTGAAGACACCAGCATTTTGCTTAGAAAATCATAGGCGGCCATGAACTGCGGGGTGTCCACCAGAATCTCGCGCACCAGCACTTGCGCTTCATCTTTTTTATCGAGCACCGACAACGCCCGCGCCAAGCCCAGCTTGGCCCAGGCTACCGGACGCAGCGCTATAACTTCGCGGTACAGCTCTGCCGCCTCCTGCGGGCGACCGTCATGCATCAAAACTGCCGCCTTGATCTTGCAAAGGTCGACGTAATACTTGTCCTTGGCGGGCAATCTCTTGTCGCATTCGGCTATCACTTTTACAAGGTTTTTGGCATCGCTCGCTTTGTCGATGAGAGAAAAATATTCCTGCTTCTCCAGCAACTTTTCCAGTCGTGCATTGAACTGGGCGGCAGTGAACGGCTTGAGCAGATAATCGTCGGGAGCGCACTCGGAGGCGGCCATCACTTTTTCAAACGCCTGCTCGGCGGTGATCATGACGAAAATGGTATTGCGGGTGATCAGATCGTTGGTGCGCAAATGCTTTAGAAACTGCTGGCCATCCGTGCCGTCACCCAGCAGATAGTCGCATACGATCACATCGTATTTATTGGCCGCCACGCGCTCCAGCGCTTCTTTGATGCTGCCCACCAGATGCAGCTTGGCGAAGCCGGAACTGGATAGCGACAGGCGCAACTGCGTGCGCATGCTTTCCATGTCGTCGATGACCAGCACCCATTTTTTTGCAATACCGATATTGAAAGACATCTCCCCCCCTCAAAATAACGGTATTTTCAGCACTCCGTTTCGTCCGATCTTAACACCTTGAAGATCACATCCGTGGAGAATCCGCGCGATTGCAAAAAACGCATCTGTCTGGCCTTTTCCTTGGCATCCAGGGGTAAGATACCGAACTTTCTTTGCCACACATTGCGCGCAGCCTCCAGTTCACCTTCTTTGAGCGCGGGCAGCGCAGCACCGATCAAATCTTCGGCGATGCCCTTTTGGCGCAATTCATGGGTGATGCGTTGAGTGCCGAAACGGCTGCGTTTGGCGTGAACCCACTGCGTGGCAGCTCGTGCGTCGGACAACCAGCCGCGTGCGGTAAAGTCGTCCAGCAACGCGTCCAAAGCTGCTGGAGGCTCCGCTTCGCAACCTTCATCAATTTGCACATGGGGTAACAGTTTGCCGCGCAACTCGGCACGGCTGTATTCGCGGCGCGCAAGGTACTGCAACGCCCTTCCACGCAACGATATTTCAGGCTTTTTCTTCACCGAAGGGCTAGAAAAAAATTATTCGGCTGCTTTCGCAGCAGCCTTCGCGCTGGCCTTTTCGCCTGCTTTGGCAGTCGCTTTTGCAACGACCTCCAGCTTTGCCACACCGACTGCTTCACGCACCTTGTTTTCGATCTCCCGCGCAACCTCGGGATGTTCGCGCAAATATTCGCGGGCATTGTCTTTGCCTTGGCCGATTTTCTCGCCTTTGTAGGCATACCAGGCGCCGGATTTCTCCACCAGCTTGTGCTGCACGCCCAGCTCGATAATTTCGCCTTCGCGCGAAATACCCTCGCCGTACAGAATATCAAACAGCGCTTCACGGAACGGCGGTGCCA
Source organism: Gallionellaceae bacterium (assembly GCA_009773615.1). Classification (GTDB taxonomy): domain Bacteria; phylum Pseudomonadota; class Gammaproteobacteria; order Burkholderiales; family Gallionellaceae; genus PALSA-1006. The sequence goes on along the minus strand of WSYA01000008.1, from coordinate 27,335 downwards.
CTTTGTTCTTCACGATCTTGACGCGCGTCTCGTTGCCGATAACCTCGTCGCCCTTCTTGATCGCGCCGATGCGGCGAATGTCCAGACGTACGGAAGCGTAGAACTTGAGCGCGTTGCCGCCAGTGGTGGTTTCCGGGTTGCCGAACATCACGCCGATCTTCATACGGATCTGGTTGATGAAGATCACCATGGTGTTGCTACGATTGATATTGGCCGTGAGTTTGCGCAGCGCTTGCGACATCAGGCGGGCATGCAGCCCCATTTGCGCATCGCCCATTTCGCCCTCGATCTCAGCCTTCGGCGTCAATGCGGCAACGGAGTCCACCACCACAATATCCACCGAACCGGAGCGCACCAGCATATCGACAATCTCCAATGCCTGTTCGCCGTTGTCCGGTTGCGAGATGAGCAGGTCTCCCACATTAACGCCCAGCTTTTGCGCGTACTGCGGATCGAGCGCATGCTCCGCGTCGATGAATGCGGCTGTACCGCCCAACTTTTGCATCTCGGCGATGACTTGCAGGGTGAGCGTGGTCTTGCCGGAAGACTCAGGGCCGTATATCTCGATCACGCGTCCGCGCGGCAAACCACCCACGCCCAAGGCGATGTCTAACCCCAACGAACCTGTAGATACCACCTCGATATCTTTGATCGCCTCACCCTCACCCAGACGCATGATGGAGCCCTTGCCGAATTGCTTTTCGATCTGGCTCAGAGCCGCCGCGAGTGCCTTGCTTTTATTGTCATCCATGGGATTTTCCTTTCAAAATTGATGCCGGATTATGGCACATCGATTTGCGCTTGCATAGAACGTTCGTTCTTTTTATTTTAAGCGCCGTTGTTCAGCAGATCGAGCACACCTTGCAGGGCGATGCGCGTCGCTTTAACGCGGATGGCATCGCGGTCGCCGGAAAGATAATGGCAAGCGGTCTTCACCGTTCTGCCGCTCGCCCATGCGAACCAGACCATGCCAACCGGCTTTTCCGGTGTGCCCCCGGTGGGGCCTGCGATACCGCTTACCGCCAGCGCCACCTGTGCGCGACTGAATTGCAGCACGCCATCCGCCATTTCACGCACCGTCGCTTCGCTCACCGCACCATGTTTCTCCAAGGTATCCGGTGAAACCCCCAACATCTCCTCTTTCGAAATATTGGAATAAGTCACGAAACCGCGATCGAACCAAACCGAGCTACCCGACACTCTAGTGATCGCCTGCGCGATGCCGCCGCCCGTGCAAGACTCCGCTGTCGTCAACAACATGCCGCGCGTCTTGAGTACACGGCCAACCTGTTTAGCCAACCGGGTACTCATAGGCCGCGCGCCAGATCGTTCTGAATATCCACAACCGCCTCCAAGCCGACCGCAATGCGGATCAAACCATCGCTGATGCCCGCCGCCGCCCGCGCTTCCGGCGAAATGCGCGCATGCGTGGTGGTCGCCGGATGCGTGATGGTGGTCTTGGTATCGCCCAGATTCGCAGTGATAGAAAGCATCTTGGTATTGTCGATCACACGCCAGGCTTCTGCCTTGCCGCCCTTCACTTCGAACGCCACGATGCCGCCGCCGGTCTTTTGCTGTTTCATCGCCAGCGCATGCTGCGGATGCGACGGCAGACCGGGATAAAACACGCGCGCCACGTTCGGCTGTTGCTCCAGCCATAGCGCCAATTGCAAGGCATTCGCGCTGTGCGCCTCCATGCGAATCTTGAGCGTCTCGATACCCTTGAGAAACACCCACGCGTTGAACGCGCTCATGGTCGGGCCGGTGGTGCGCAAAAAGCCGTACACAGGCTCCATCAGTTTTTTGCTACCCAGCACCGCACCGCCCAGCACGCGTCCCTGTCCGTCGATGTATTTGGTGGCGGAATGGATCACGATATCCGCGCCCAAATCCAGCGGGCGTTGCAGGATTGGCGTGCAGAAACAATTATCCACCGCCAGCAGCGCGCCGCAGTTTTTCGCCACAGCGGCGATGGCCGCGATGTCGGAGATTTCGGTGAGCGGGTTGGACGGTGTTTCCAGAAAAAACAGTTTTGTATTCGGACGCACCGCCGCCTGCCATGCCGCGACATCGGTGGCGGAAACAAATGTCGTCTCTACGCCGAATTTCTTGAACACGTTATTGAACATATTCACCGTCGAACCGAAAATGCTCTGCGACGCAACGACGTGATCGCCCGCTTTCAGCAAGCCCATACACGTCGACAGAATGGCAGCCATGCCGGATGCCGTCGCCACGCATTGCTCTGCACCTTCCAGCGCAGCCAGACGCTGCTCAAACATGGTGACAGTGGGGTTGGTGAAGCGCGAATAAATATTGCCCGGCTCTTCGCCGATGAAGCGCTTCGCCGCCTGCTCCGCCGTGTCGAACACAAAGCTGGAAGTGAGAAACATCGCCTCGCTGTGCTCGTGAAACTGGCTGCGCTCGGTGCCGGCACGCACGGCCAGCGTTTCTAATTGATACGATTCAGTCATGCTCTTCGTCCTCAAGCCTGCCCACCCCGACAGACCTCTAATGAAAAAACCCGGAAAGCTTAGCGCCAAACCGGGTTTCCCCCGCTTTAGCTGAATTTATAATGCGCCCGCAAGCTGTTCCTCAAATCGGCGCAAACAGAAAGTAACACTCCCCGCCGCGAGCCGTCAACTCACATTGACGTCACACTCATCGCCAGATCCAACTCCATCTGATCCTCGTCATCCGTCTTGTTGGCCTTGCCGCCGCCACGCGAAGATTCGATACGATTGAGGTATTCGGCAGTGATGTCGCCTGTGATGTATTCGCCATCGAAGCAGGAACAATCGAAACGCGTGATCGCCGGATTCGATTTATGCACAGCCGCTTTCAGATCGGCAAGATCCTGATAGATGATGCGATCGGCGCTGATCTCGGTGCAGATTTCCTCGTCCGTGCGTCCGGTGGCAATCAGCTCATGGCGCGACGGCATGTCGATGCCGTACACATTTGGGTATTTCACCGGAGGCGCGGCGGAAGCGAAATACACTTTGCGCGCACCCGCGTCGCGCGCCATCTGCACGATCTCGCGACTGGTCGTGCCGCGCACGATGGAGTCATCCACCAGCAGCACGTTTTTATCCTTGAACTCGACGCTGATCGCATTGAGTTTCTGGCGCACGGATTTCTTGCGCATCGCCTGACCCGGCATGATGAAAGTGCGCCCGATATAACGGTTCTTCACAAAGCCTTCGCGGAACGGAATACCCAGACGGTTGGCCAACTGCAGCGCGCTGGGGCGACTGGAATCGGGAATTGGAATCACCACATCGATATCGTGATCCGGCCAGATGCGCGCGATCTTGTCGGCCAGATATTCGCCCATGTTCAAGCGCGTCTCGTACACCGAGATGCCGTCGATCAGCGAGTCGGGGCGCGCCAGATAAACGTATTCAAAGATACAGGGATTGAGCACCGGATTCGCCGCGCATTGCTGGCTGTGGAAGTTACCTTTAAAGTCGATAAACACTGCCTCACCGGGTGCCACATCGCGCATAAATTTGAATCCCAGCGTATCCAGCGCCACGGACTCCGATGCCACCAGATATTCGATGCCATGCTCGGTCTGATGGCTACCGATCACCAGCGGGCGGATACCGTAAGGGTCGCGGAAAGCCAGCAGCCCGTAACCCGCGATCATCGACACCACCGCATAAGCACCGCGACAACGCCGATGCACGCCGGACACCGCCGCGAAGATTGCCTTGCTATCCAAGCGCAATTGTTTGCACTCGACTTGCAGCTCGTGCGCCAGCACGTTCAGCAACACTTCGGAATCTGAATTGGTGTTGACGTGGCGCAGGTCGTCGAGGAACAATTCTTTTTGCAGCTGCGCGGTATTGGTCAGATTGCCGTTGTGTCCCAGCACGATACCGAACGGCGAATTGACATAGAACGGCTGCGCTTCGTTGTGATCCACCGCCGAACCGGCTGTGGGGTAACGCACATGGGCGATGCCCGCGTTGCCGGACAATGCGCGCATATTGCGCGTGCGGAACACGTCGTGCGCGAGGCCGTTGCCTTTATGCAAATGGAAAGCATTGCCCTCTATCGTGGCAATGCCCGCCGCATCTTGCCCGCGATGTTGCAACACTTGCAGCCCGTCATACAGCAGCTGGTTAACGGGGGTTTGCGCAACTACACCTAAAATGCCACACATGATTTATCCCGATAGTTCATATAGTTAGTAAGTCACTTTTTTCGCCACATCTTCCGGCAAAAAATCTTTGGCAAACAGCGCCGCGTTTTGCAACGATTTGCTCGACCACGCATCGCGCCAGAAAGGTTGTTGCGGCAAACTCGTCAGCCCCGCCAGCAATACCAGAACCAGCACCAGCAACACCCCGCGACACGTGCCGAATCCGGCGCCCATGATCCTATCCACCCAACCCAGCCCGACGAATTTGACCAGCTTGGATAACGACCAAGCCACGATGCCGCACGCGATCAGAGTGCCGATGAATAAACAACCGTATGCCACCGCCGTCTTCGCCGCATCTGAGGCCACCGCATCCGGTATGAACTGAGCCAGCCCGGGCGCAAACAAACGTGCCACGAAATACGCCGCCATCCAGCCGAACAACGACAGCAGCTCATACACGAAACCGCGCCACCATCCCAGCCCGACCGACAGTCCGACGATTGCCAAAATCACATAATCAAATGCCGTCATCTAAGAACAGGCAGATTAACTGCCAAGATTGACCACGTTCGGATGCAAGCCCTGCGATTCCAATTTGTGGCGAACCTTCTCGGCGGCTTCATGCGTAGGAAAGCTCCCCACGCGCACGCGCACATTATTGCCGACCTTCTCGGTATAGGCATGAAATCCCTGCTTGACCAATTTATCCTGCAAACCTTTGGCGGTGGCCGCGTTGGAGAACGCGCCTACCTGCACCGCAAAACCGGAATGCGGCACAGCATGCGGACTGACGACTGGCTTGGCTTCTACTTTGGGCTTTGCTTCGACTTTGGGCTTCAACTCAATCTTTGCAGGCTTTGTAACCTCAGCATTAGGCGCTGCCGGAGCGGGCGCTATCTTCCCCACCTGCCTTTGCTGCGGGGCCACAATGGCCGCAGTTGCATCAGCCGCTGCGACCACCGCAGGGGCAACCGAAGAAGCGACCACCGGCGCAGAGGCAATCGCAACGACGGCAGCAGCACTCACCTCCGCCGCCGGCTCTGACTGCAATTTGATCGCCTTATCTTTATCGGGAATACGTAATTCGATATCGCTCACCACAGTCGAGGGAGGCTCCCCATCGAACACCATCGGCAAGATCACCACCACCGCCGTGGTCAACACCACCGCGCCGATCAAACGGCGACGAGCTTGGCGCTTCAAGATGGACTCTTCGTCCGCAGTCAATTGTTGTTTTGCCATCGTGCGTTTTCGCGGGGGATCAGGCGCTGCGCAGACCGCGTGCGCGCATCACTTCCGCTACCGTATAGAATGAACCGAGAGCGAGGATTCTATCATTTTCGCCCGCCCGATTATAGGCATCATGCAAAGCCTCGGTAGCTGTAGGGAAGCTCAGCACCTCTCCCGCTTGCGCATCCTGCACCACCTGAGCCAGCTCGTCCGCCGATGCCCCGCGCGGAGCATCTATCCCGGCCACCAGCCACACATCCACCTGCGCCTTCAGTTCGTCGATCACTCCGGCCATGTCCTTGTCCTTGAGCATCGCGCACACCGCGTAAGTCTTGGGACAAGGCGGCAACGCGGCCAGATTCTGCGCCAGCGACCGCGCCGCATGCGGGTTATGCGCCACATCAAGAATTAACATCGGCTTGCCCGGAACCATCTGAAAGCGCGCGGACAGCGTCACCTCCACCAGCCCGCGCCTCACCGCCTCCATGCTCACTGGCAGCTTGTCTTTCAGCGCATCCAGTGCCGCCAGCACCGCGCTTGCATTGTTCAGCTGAAAAGCCCCGCGCAGCGCAGGAAACGGCAGCGCACTGCGCGCGCCCGTCCTGCCGCGATAATCCCACTGCCCCTGATGCGAGGTAAAACCGAACTCGCTGCCGATGCACCGCAACTCCGCGCCGACCCTCTCCGCTTCCGTGCGTATCGCCTGCGGCATATCGGGATCGCCGAACACCGCCACCTTGCCCGCGCGAAAAATGCCCGCTTTTTCAAATGCGATCTGCTCGCGCGAGTCGCCCAGATAATCGACATGATCGATGTCGATACTGGTCACCACCGCACAATCCGCATCGAACACATTCACCGCATCCAGCCTGCCGCCCAAGCCGACTTCGAGAATCGCGACATCGACTTTGTGAGAAATAAAACACTGCATCGCGGCCAGCGTGCCGAACTCGAAATAGGTCAACGGAATATCGCCGCGCGCTTGCTCGATTTTCTCAAACGACTCACACAGCTCCACATCACTCGCCTGCTGTTTACCGATACGCACACGCTCGTTGTACACCAGCAAATGCGGCGAGGTATAGCAGCCGACTTTGTATCCGGCAGCGTGCAAAATGGCTTCCAGCATCGCGCACACCGACCCCTTGCCGTTGGTACCGCCGACAACGATGACGGAAAAATCAGGATTGAGATTCAGCCGCTGCTTGACTTGCGCCACGCGCCCCAGACCGAGCGCGATGGTTTTGGGATGCAGGGATTCGAGATGGGTTAGCCAGTCGGCAAGCGTATTGGGCATTTCAACGATTCAAGTATTACAACTGCACCCCGAATTTGCGCAATACCGGCAGCATTACCAAGTAACAAGCTGCGGTTGCCGCAATGGAAATGGCGAGACTCCACCAGAAATTTACGCCGTGTTTTATCAGCAGCGGCAAGAGCAAAAAGAGGAGCAGCGAGGGCAAAACCAGCCAGAAGATTTGCCCGGAAAGTTCGGCGATGCGCGCAGGCTCCGCGCCCTCGAAATACATCCACATAAACGCCAGCAATGAAGTCAGCGGCAATGCGGCGAGCAGTGCAGCAAAACCGCTACTGCGCTTTGCGATTTCCGCTATCGCCACAATAACGAGTGCCGAAATCGCAACTTTTAGAGCGTAATAAAACATCCTGATTAAGCCGCTTCGATCTCCGTCACAGCAGCTTGTTTGGTCAGCAACGTGATCAACGTCGCCAGTTGCTTACGCATTTCGCGTCGATCCACGATCATATCCACCGCGCCGTGTTCCAGCAAAAACTCCGCACGCTGAAAACCGTCCGGCAAGGTCTCGCGCACGGTCTGCTCGATCACGCGCGCACCGGCGAAGCCGATCAGTGCGCCGGGTTCGGCGATGACCACATCGCCCAGAAAAGCGAAACTGGCGGATACACCGCCCATGGTCGGGTCGGTCAGCACGGAGATGAAAGGCAGCTTTTCCATGCTCAACTGGGTTAGCGCAGCGCTGGTCTTGGCCATCTGCATCAGCGATAGCAAGCCCTCCTGCATGCGCGCACCGCCGCTGGCAGCAAAACAAATAAACGGACATTTCTGCTCCAGCGCGACTTGCACGCCGCGCACAAAACGCTCGCCCGCAACCGAGCCCATCGAACCGCCCATGAAGGCAAATTCGAAAGAAGCCACCACAACGGGCACGGCGTGGATGCTGCCTTGCATGACGATCACGGAATCATCTTCGCCGGTTTTATTTTTGGCTTCAGTGAGGCGGTCGCTATATTTTTTCTGGTCTTTGAATTTCAGTGTGTCGATAGGCAACACTTCCGCACCGATCTCAAAGCGGCCTTCGCTATCCAGCAGCCAATTCAAACGGGTACGCGCCGTGATGCGGTGATGGTGGTTGCACTTGGGACAGACGCTGTGGTTCTTTTCCAGATCGGCGTGATACAGCACCGCCTCGCAGGACGGGCATTTGTGCCACAAACCGTCGGGCACGCTCTTTTTGATGTCAGCGTCTTCGCGGCGCTTGATCTTCGGGGGCAACAGTTTTTGGAACCAGCTCATGGTGTTCTCCTTTAAATTTCGTAGGTCGGATTGGCCATAAGGCGTAACCCGACATGTGCATTGTTGGGTTACGCGATGAAACTGCTAACCCAACCTACACTCATTATTTTTGATCCAGCGCCACGCGCAATTCTTTTACCAGCTTACCCACGTTGGCGACCACATTCTGCTCAGTCGAATTTTCAACTTCCTGGACGATGCGGCTGCCCACCACCACTCCGTCGCACAGCTTGGATACCGCGTTGGCCGTGACCGCATCGCGGATGCCAAAGCCCACGCCGATAGGCAGCTTGATATGCTTGCGCAATTGCGGAATCTTGTTTTCGATGGCCGACAAATCGATATTGCCTGCGCCGGTCACGCCCTTGAGCGAGACATAATACACATAGCCGCGCGCCAGCTTGGCGACCTGCTCGATGCGCGCCTCGTTGGTCGTCGGTGCCAGCAAAAAGATCGGCGCGATGTTGTGGCGCTGCAAATGCTCGAACGCCTCATGGCTTTCTTCCGGCGGGAAGTCCACCGTGAGCACACCATCCACGCCGACCTCTGCGCAGCGCCGGGCAAACACTTCCCAGCCCATCGCTTCAATCGGATTGCCGTAACCCATCAGCACCACGGGTGTGGTCGTATCCTGCTTGCGGAACTCCGCCACCATCACCAGCACGCCGCGCAGCGACATGCCGTGTTTGAGTGCGCGCTCGGAAGCGCGCTGAATGGTCGGGCCGTCCGCCATCGGGTCGGAGAACGGCACACCCAGTTCGAGCACATCCGCCCCCGCTGCAACCAAGCCGTGCATCAACGGCACAGTGAGTTGCAGCGACGGGTCGCCCGCAGTGATGAACGGGATGAGCGCTTTGCGCTGCTGTTGTTTGAGCTTGTCGAAGGCAGTGTCGATGCGGCTCATAGCGTGATCCCCTTCAACTTCGCCACGGTGTTCATATCCTTGTCGCCGCGACCGGAGAGATTCACCAGCAGCACCTTGTCTTTGCCCATCGTCGGCGCGATCTTGATCCCATGCGCCAGCGCATGGCTCGATTCCAGCGCGGGGATGATGCCCTCGAAACGGCACAGCGCATCGAACGCCTCCAGCGCTTCATCGTCGTTGATCGCGACATATTGCGCGCGCCCCATATCCTTCAACAGGCAATGCTCGGGGCCGACGCCGGGGTAATCCAGTCCGGCGGAAATCGAATGCGTCTCGATAATCTGTCCGTTCTCGTCCTGTATCAGATAGACCTTGTTGCCGTGCAGCACACCAACCTTGGCATTCGCCGTGAGCGGTGCCGCGTGGCGGCCAGAGGCGATGCCGTGACCGCCCGCCTCCACGCCGATGATCTGCACTTCAGGAACTTCGATGTAGGGATAGAACAGGCCGATGGCATTGGAGCCGCCGCCGACGCAGGCGATCACCGCATCCGGCTGGCGACCGATCATCTCCGGCATTTGCACCTTGGCCTCATTGCCGATGACACATTGAAAATCGCGCACCATCATCGGGTAAGGATGCGGGCCTGCCGCCGTGCCAAAAATATAGAACGTGGACTCAACGTTGGTAACCCAATCGCGGATCGCTTCGTTGCACGCATCTTTCAAAGTCTTCGAACCGCTCTCCACAGGCACGACGGTCGCCCCCAGCAGCTTCATGCGGAACACATTGGCCGCCTGACGCTGAATGTCTTCCGCGCCCATATACACCACGCACTCCATGCCGAAGCGCGCCGCGACAGTGGCCGTCGCCACGCCGTGCATGCCCGCGCCGGTTTCGGCGATAACGCGCTTCTTGCCCATGCGTCTGGCCAGCAAAGCCTGCCCCATCGCGCTGTTGATCTTGTGCGCGCCGGTGTGGTTCAAGTCTTCGCGCTTCAGATAAATTTGCGCGCCGCCCAACTCATCCGACAGGCGCTTGGCGTGATAAATCGGGCTGGGACGCCCGACGTAGTGCTTCAATTCGTAAGCTAACTCGGCCTTGAACTCGGGATCGTCGCGGAAGTGCAAATATTGTTGGCGCAATTCTTCCACAGCGGGAATGAGCGTCTCGGCCATATAGATGCCGCCGAATTGCTCGAAGTGGCCTGTGCTATCTGGATATTTATAACTCAATGCTCTTGACCTCGTTGATGAATGAAGCGACCTTCGCCGCATCCTTAATTCCTTTGCTTGCCTCCACGCCGCTGGACACATCCACCGCGTAAGGCCGCACCTGCCTAATCGCCGCTACCACATTGCCCGCATGCAAGCCACCGGAAAGGATCACCGGCAAGGGCAAATCATGCGGAATCAGCGCCCAGTCGAACGACTCTCCCGTGCCGCCATGCGTGCCTTCAATGAAGGCATCGAGCAGCAAACCCTGCGCTCCGGCATAACGGGCCGCACATTGTACCAAATCCACCCCCGCCTTGACCCGTATCGCCTTCAGATAAGGCTTGCCGAACTGCGCGCAGAATGCAGGCTCTTCTTCACCGTGAAACTGCAACACATCCAGCGCCACTTGCGCCAGCACCTCGCGCACATATTCAACGGAAGGATTCACGAACAGTCCCACCACCGTCACGAACGGCGGCACGGCACGCACCAGCTGCACGGCCTGTTGCAAGCTGACATAACGCGGGCTTTTCTCGTAGAACACGAGGCCGATAGCATCCGCACCGCTGTGCGCTACGGCATGCAGGTCTTGCTCACGGGTGATGCCGCAGATTTTAATTCGGGTCATATTGGACGAAAAACTTGAACGAGGCGGCATTGTAAGAGCAATTGCACTCGCGACCAAATCGGTCTTTCACCCGCCAATATGGATTGGGATGTAACTGATTTTTCTCCTATGCATTGTGCGGAGGATGAATTGGAATGTCGTAGCGAAACAGATTTAATGCGCGGGATCGTTGTTTTTGGAGTGCGGTGACGTGTCACCGCACTCCAAAATCACTTGCCTTCCAACGCCTCCCAGCGCGCCATCAACTGCAACAACTCTTCCTCGATCACCGCCGCGCGTTCTTGCAATTGCTTGGCGTGCGTCGGATTATCGCGATACAGATCGCCCGCACCCAACGCGGCGGCAAGCTCTTCCTGCTCGCGCTCCAGCTTCTCGATGCGCGGCGGAATCTCGTCCAACTCCTTCTGCTCTTTAAAGCTCAGCTTGCGCACAGACTTGGCCTTGGGCGCTTCTACTTTGGCCGCAGGCTTGGCAGCTGCTTTCGGCTGCGCACTTTGCGCGGCTTCGTATTTCTTCACACGCACCCAGTCTTCGTAGCCGCCGACGTATTCCATCAGCTTGCCGTCGCCCTCGAAGGCGATCACTTGCGTCACCACGTTGTCCAAGAATGAACGGTCATGGCTGACCAAGAACAGCGTGCCGTCGTAATTCGCCAGCAGCTCTTCGAGCAATTCCAGCGTTTCGATGTCGAGGTCGTTGGTCGGCTCGTCCAGCACCAGCACGTTGGCGGGACGGGTGAACAGACGCGCCAGCAACAAGCGGTTGCGCTCGCCGCCGGACAAACTCTTCACCGGCGAACGCGCGCGCTCGGGTGCAAACAGGAAATCGCCGAGGTAGCTGATGATGTGTTTTCTCTGCCCGCCAATCTCGACGAAATCCGAGCCCTGGCTGATGGTGTCGGCCAGCGTTGCTTCTTCGTTGAGTTGCGCGCGCAACTGGTCGAAATAGGCCACGCTGAGTTTAGTGCCCAACTTCACATCGCCGCTGTCCGGCTGCAATTCGCCCAAAATAATTTTCAGCAGCGTGCTCTTGCCCGCGCCGTTCGGCCCGAGCAAACCGATCTTGTCGCCGCGCTGAATGCGGCAAGAGAAATCGTCAACGATCTTGCGCTCGCCGTAACTTTTGCTCACATTGGAAAGCTCCGCCACCAGCTTGCCGGAACGCTCGCCCGTCTCCACGTTCAACTCGACCTTGCCCACTTTTTCGCGGCGCGCCGCACGATCCAGACGTAATTGCTCCAAGCGTCGCACACGGCCTTCGTTGCGCACGCCGCGAGCCTTGATGCCTTGGCGAATCCACACCTCTTCCTGCGCCAGCACCTTGTCGAACTTGGCGCTGTGTACCGCTTCGTCCGCCAGCATCTGCTCTTTCAATTTTTGATAAGCGGAGAAATTGCCGGGAAAGCTCGCCATCTTGCCGCGATCCAGTTCGACGATGCGCGTGGTGACATTGTCGAGAAAGCGCCGGTCATGGGTGACGAACAACACGCTGCCGCGAAAATTATTCAGCAGCCCTTCCAGCCATTCGATGGAAGCGAAATCCAGATGGTTGGTCGGCTCATCGAGGATCAACACCTCAGGCTCGTCCACCAGTGCCTGCGCCAGCGCCACGCGCTTGCGCACCCCGCCGGAGAGCGAACCGACCAACGCCTCGGGGTCGAGTTCCAAACGCTGAATCGCGGTCTCGATGCGTGCCTGCACCGCCCAACCGTTCTGCGCTTCCAGCGCGGTTTGCAGCGGCTGCATCGCCTCCAATAACTTCTCGTAATCCGCATCCGGCTCGGCCAGTTGATGCGACAAATGATGGTAGTCGGTGATGATCTGGTGCAGCTCGCCCAAGCCTTCCGCCACAGCATCAAACACCGTCAAGTCGGGATTCAGAATCGGTTCCTGACTCACATAACAGATGCGCACACCGGGCTGACGCCACAATGTGCCATCGTCCAAAGCTTGTTGCCCCGCGAGCACGCGCAACAGGCTGGACTTGCCGCCACCGTTGCGCCCGATGAGACCGACGCGCTCGTTCTCGTCGAGTTGAAAATTCACATGGTCCAAAAGGGCAACGTGACCGAAAGCCAGCGAGGCCTTATCCAGCGTAATGTAGGGCATCAGGAATTAGTCTTTACAGATTGAGGGAGTGAAGATTGATAAATAAACGAGAAGCTGATCGCCCACATTGACATCACCCAGTAGCCGAAGGCATCGGTGAAGCCGGAAGCCAAAACTCTCGTGTTGTGATCGGTAAACAACGGTCGCGTTATTTCGAAACACAACAACAGCGCCGCCAGCACATTCGCCCCCAGCAACAAACCATGCCCCAACCGGAAACCCTTGCCTTGCGGATTGCCTACCGGCCACAGAGAGCCGCGCATGATCTGCACCACCGCCACCACGCCAATCACCAGCAGCAAGCCCACCAGCCGCCCAGGAACGCCTTGCTCATGCGTATCCACCCCGACCAGTTCAAGCATCATGCGCCCCGCAAACGCCACCCAGCCCATCGCCAGCACATGCGGCAGCAACACCCACGCCGCATATAGATTCAACTTATCCAATTTCATGTTTTCTCTTTCACCAAAAATTTATTCAAATCCTCAATAATCTCCCGCGAGTGCCGCGAAGTCTCCACCTTGTCGTACACCTTGCGCACCCTGCCCTGCGGGTCGATCAAAAAGGTATAACGCTTGGCGAATTTTACAAACCAGAGATTCATCAACACCCCGTAGCGCGTCGCCACTTGCTTATCGCTATCCGCCAACAGCGGAAACGGCAAATGATATTTCTGCGCGAATTCGGCATGACTCTTACCGTCATCCACACTGATGCCCACCACCTGCGCCCCCAGCGCCTCCAGCTTGTGCAAGTCGTCGCGAAAGGCGCACGCCTCCTGCGTGCAACCCGGTGTATCGTCCTTGGGATAGAAATACAACACCAGCCACTTGCCGGAAAATTCTTTCAGGCTGTGCATCACACCGTTCTGATCCGGCAAACTGAAATCCGGAGCCGCCTCACCCGCCTTGGGCAATTCACCCGCACGCGCCACCTGGCTATACACCATCACCAGCGCACCGATCAAGCCGAACAATATTAACCATTTCATCGTAAACACCCCCGAGCGAAAACAGCAGGGGCGCGATTTTACGTTAGAATGCGCGCCACGTCGTAAGCATCGGCACGTCCTCGTAGTTAAATGGATATAACCGCCCCCTCCTAAGGGGCAATTACAGGTTCGATTCCTGTCGAGGACACCACACACATCCCGCTTCCGCCCAACGTTGTGCCGGGAACCATAACATTGCCACCTAGGCAAGCTTATGCTTCCAAATTAAGGTCGGCAAAGATACGCTTCCTGATCGCAGCCAAAGCTAAGGCTCTTCATCGGCCAAAGCGGCTGGTCGATGAAGTTGTCGTATGCTTCCGCTTCGTGGACAAACCGATCGGTCAAGATTGGAAATATTTTTCGTTGCGTCGGTCTCTGAAGTGCCAATTGCTGTCATAGCAAACGCAAAAAATACTCCCGTCTGAATGGCGGGTAACTCCTACCGAAGCGGACTTTCAGCTCCGTAGATCATCGGACAGCAGTTCGGCCTTATGTAGCGCTCCACATAAGGCCGAAGTGCCGCCCCTCCCCCTCGCCGCATCCTAAGCTTCACATCACAACTTACTGCCGCTTCTGCTGTCTTCTCCACTCCCAAGGCGGCACAGGTTCCGCATCAGCCCACAGTCCCCGCGATTCATTCCTCGCCAACTCTTCAGCTCGGACATAGGCCGCGATATCCTTGGCAGACTGTTCGCGCTGGTATCCAGCTCAAAATGTGATTCGCGACGTTCAACTCAATGAACAGATTAATGAGGGAGACTTAAGTTTTGTTCGAATATGAAACATTCTGAAAGCACCAAATTCTTTAGCGCTGGACAAAGTGCCGGCGTATTCGCAGCTTGCCCAATTCTCACCTTCCAACTCAAGCATGGCTACAAAGGGCTCAGTTCCAAATATTTCACCCGGCGGGGTCACAGGTTCGATCCTCGCTGTTTTGGTGACGTCATGGCTAGAATATGTAAAGCACTTCATCAAGTGATCATAAACTTTATACACTGGCCCAAAGTGCAAGCCAATGCGCATAAGTAATGGCTCTTTCAGTTCAATATGTCGTTGATCAATTTCTGCCAACGCATCATTCAATGCAATTGCAATTTTTGCCGCTGTTGACGCTTTTTCGGTCACTAAATAAATTGCGTCACCCCAAGTATCCAGATGTTGTATCTCGGACTGAAACTTATCTAATACTGCGGCCAAGATAGGTTGTAATTCGTTGTAATACCAAAGGATGTCGCGATCATGCAGCTTGCTAAACCCCTTCATATCAGAGAACAAAATAGCATGAGACTCTCGAAGGGTCGCTGGGTAATGGCCGCCGGTTTTATGAAGATATTGTTTGGGGATGATCGTAGGACTTGGAATGATTTCAGAATGCTTCCCAAACTTTTTCCACTTCAAGATATTTGAATACGTGCCACGCGTTTTTGAGGTTGTATTGTTATCCCATATGGCAAGCTGCATGAGTTTTGTACTCATGGTGTTGGCGCGCATGATCGCCATTCCCATGGTCACATCTGAACAATAATTAAAGAGCGAGCCATCCCCTAAAAATTCCGATTCGGTGGCACAAGTAACGGAATGGGCATGCTCTATACACCTGTAAAATCGCTCAACCCAATGCTCACCGGCAGGGCGAACGGATACTTCACAAAATCCTTCTATTCCAAATGGCAGCCATATATTCAATTCACCACCATGCTTCAAAATAGATTCAGCGATCATGATATCTGACCCTGCCATCAATGAGCCATAAGCTACTGAGCAATGATTAGCTGTAATAACGGCGCTAATTCTTTTCACAAGTTCTAGCTCATCATTTTCACTTAGTGGGCAATGGTTATAAAAAGCATGGCCGCAATAATGGATAACCGTGTCGGGTAAAAGAGGCGCGAGAATGTCTGTCTTAATGTTTAGATATTCACAAATAAGTTTGAGTTGATTGTGCGTCTTTGCCCGAGGCAGCAGATTGTTTATATTGTGCTTGGCTACTTCCTCAATAATACGGTGAGCTTCATCAGGTCTATTTAATAAAAGATACGCCTCCGCTTGGGTAGCCAACGCAAAATAGTGAGGGCCACGATCTTCGCGAGCTATTGCGATGGCTGATTTCGCCAGTTCTTTAGCTTTAGTGTGATCACCTGAAAGCAAATACAGCGTGGCTGCATTGATCGCGGAATAATGCCCGCCCGTTTCAGAAAAAGCCCGATGGTAGGTAAGCGCGGCAGCATTAAATCGCTGCGAATCCAAATCAGTAACATGAGCGTGTTTTTCCAAACTCAGAAACGCCAAACTCTTCAATATCCGAGCCTCCAAAGACCGAATATATTCACTGCTGCTTAAATGCAGTTTGTATGAATAGAAAAACTCTAGGCCTCGTTGGTGCGCATTACATTTTGCCAGTGCAAGCACAAAGCAATATTGGAAGAATTCATCATCGGGGTAGTTGGCTAAAGCAGCATGAGAAAGATCGTATTCTCTCAGATAATCTCCCGATTTTTGCGTACTTATTATCTCTGACTTGATCTCTTCTAAAGAGCGCGACATTAGGTAATCCGCCTATAACACGATATAAAGAAATGCATATTTTCAACGATTCGATCAATGCTTAACACTTATCCCAATCTGCCACCGTTGGATATTGTCAATCCTAATTAGTTCCATTTGAGCCAATGAGCTCGGCATCAACCCCAGATTGTTAACTCTTGGAGTGGCTGAGCCTGTCTGCCAAGCCAACATTACAAATGACAGCTTAATGATGAGAAACCGGTCATTGAAGATTCCACTGGTGATCAGGTCGGTTTGGGTCGGAAGCGGACTTAGTTAGTAAATCAGCTCGACGTCCGCAATGGCCGAGTTTCGCCTCCTGCCGCAGGTGATCGAATAATCAGCTTGATGGTGTAGACGCTATGTTGTTGAGACGCCCTACTATGGCGTTTGCAAATGCTAAGCGGCAGATCAGGTGAGTTTTAGCTGTACCTTCGATTTCGCTCCCGGCTTCGCTTTTAAAACGAACCCGGCCAAGCGATAGCTCATGCCCTCGATTTTTTTGCCGTCCACAAATTTGATGGTGTGGCACGACATCACATCGCCTTTGGCCGAAAGCTCGGACAGGTGAACGCGTACTTTGGCGAGCGAAATACCCACCCCTGCGGCGATCTCTATATCGATTCGCTCGCCATGTATTTTCAGATATTGCAGAATTTCATGCATTGGATTTTGGATATCGCATAACGACTATTTGTTCATCGGGTTCGAGCCAGAATTCGCCGTGCAGCCCTTTTAGATTGCCGGTGATCAACAGCATCAGGCCATCTTCAACACGCACTTCGGTAACAGTTTCCCAAGCGAACGTGGGATGCGCATTGGTTCCGGTGCCGTTATAGATGTGATCGTCTACCCGAACCTCGGATGCCGCTAGGGTAATCCTGTTGGTCATAGTTTATTAGTGCACAAGCAGGTCAGATTGCAGGCGTCGGTTTCTTTTTCGGCTTCTTCGCTTCTTTGTTTTTCTTTTGCTGTCCTTTTGCCATGATCATTCTCCTTGGGTTGATGATGTACGCATAGTACCCCTCGCGAAGCGAGCTTAGTAAATAAATAAACGGAATTAGCGCAACGCCTGATTGACCCGCGCCAAATCAGCCTCAGTCAAATTGCCCGCTGCCGCTTTCAAGCGCAGCTGGCTCACGAGATAGTTGTATTGCGCCTGATAAAGATCGCGGCGCGTCGAAAATAATTGCTGCTGCGCATTAAGCACATCGAGGCTGGTGCGCACGCCGACGTTTTGCCCCAGCTTGCTGGCTTGCAGCAGGCTTTCGCTGGACTTCAACGCCTGCTGCAACGCCTGCACCTGCGCGATGCCGCTCACCACACCCAGATAGGCTTGCCGCACCTGCACGCCCACGCTGCGCCGCGCGTTTTCCATATCCTGCTGCGCTTTATCGCGATTGGCTTCCGCTTCGCGCCATTTGGATTGGGTCGCGCCACCCTGAAACAGCGGCATATTGAATTGCACGCCGACGGATTTACTGGTGGTATCAGACGGGCCGTAGCCGGTTCCGTTAAAGGTTCCGCCATTGGCAGTGCTCTTTGAAACGTTCGCCACCAGATCAAGCGTGGGATAATGCCCGCCGCGATTTCTCGCCACTTCCTTGTCGGCCAATTCCGCGCCCGCTTGCGCGATCACGACTTGCAGGTTGCGTTGCTGCGCATCGTCCACCCACTTCGACACGTCGGCGGGTTGCGGGGCATCGAGCTTCAGTTCAGCGCTTATCAGTTTTAATTCGCCGGTATTGGCGTTGGCGATTTGCTGCAAGGAACGCCGCTTGATTTCGAGGTTGCTTTGCGCGGCGATGAGCTGTGCGTTGGTCAGGTCGAAACGGGCTTGCGCTTCGTAAGTATCGGTGATGGTCGCCGTCCCCACCTCGAAGTTGCGCCGCGCCTGTTCGAGTTGTTCGGCGATGGCTTTTTTCTGCGCTTCGGCCAGCTGCACGCTGTCCTGGGAAATCAACACATCGAAATAGGCTTGCGCCACACGCACGATCAAGTCCTGCTCGGCCAGATGAAATTGCGCATCGGAGATCGCGACTTGCAATTCGGATTCTGTGTAGGCCAGCCAGTTTTGCTGGCGAAACAGGGGCTGCACCAGCGTCACGCCGATGCCGGAAGAGTTGTAATTCATTTGCCGCGAGGCAGTGGGGAAGTCGATCTGGTTGTCGTAATAGGTCGAGTTGGCGGTCAGATTAACGCTGGGCAGCATGGTGGCGCGCCCTTGCGTCAACTTTTCCCGTCCGGCCTGTTGCGATGCCCGCGCCGAAGCAAACACCGCATCCTGACCTTGGGCTGCATGGTAGGTTTCCAGCAAATCGACAGCTTGCGCTTGTGCCTGTATTCCCAGCGCCAGCAAAACACTCATCGTGATTTTTGAATATTTCATTGCGTGCTCCAATATAAAAGTTGCTCCAACTATCCTCATCAAAAACCGTGACTACGCCGCCCTGAACTTGTTGAACTTGGCGCGCAACCACTCGATGCCGTCATCCACATAGGTGAACACCACCGGGATCACCAGCAGGCTCAGGAAGGTGGAAGTAATCAAGCCTCCAATCACCACGATCGCCATCGGTGCGCGGAAGCTCGGGTCGACGCCGATGCCCAATGCCACCGGCATCATGCCCGCGCCCATCGCCAACGTGGTCATCACGATGGGGCGCGCGCGTTTTTTGCACGCGTCGAGCAGGGCTTCGGCACGGTTCATGCCACGCTCGCGGCGCGAGACGATGGCGTATTCCACCAACAGGATGGAGTTTTTAGTGGCGATACCCATCAGCATGATGAGGCCGATCATCGAGGGCATAGACAGCGCGGTGTGAGTGATATACAGCGCCAGAAAAGCCCCCGGCACCGACAGCACCAGCGCGGCCAAAATGGTCGCGGGCTGCATGAAGTCCTTGAACAGCAACACCAGCACGATATAGATGCACAACACGCCGGTCAGCATCGCCAAACTGAAACTCGCGAACAAATCCGCCATCGCTTCGGCATCGCCCACCGAGGTGCGAATGATGCCGGGCGGCAACGTCTTGAGGCTGGGCAATTCGCCCACCTGCTGCTCTACCTTGCCAAGAGGCTGCTGGTTGAGTTCCACCTCGAAGTTAATGTTGCGCATGCGGTCGTAGCGGTCGATCTCCGCCGGACCGCTCTCGATGCTCAGGTCGGCCACACTGCCCAACATCACCGGGCCGTGCGAGCCGTGCACCACCAGCCTCGACAGCAGGCCGATGTCCTGCCGCGCATCAGCGCGCAGCTTCACCACTACCGGTATCTGCCGGTCGGACAGGTTGAGCTTCGCCAGCGCCTGATCGTAATCGCCCGCCGTGGCGACGCGCAGCGTGTCGGCGATGGCGGCGGAGGTCACGCCCAGATCAGCGGCACGCGCAAAGTCGGGACGCACCACCAGCTCGGGGCGCACCAGGCTCGATGTCGAGGTGACGTTGCCGATGCCGGGGAGTGTGCGCAAATCGCGCGCCACTTTTTGCGCGTGCTCGGACAGCACTTGCCCATCTTCTCCGGCCAGCACCAGCACGTACTTCTCGTTCGAGCCGCCCAGACCGACTTTGACGCGCACGCCGGGAATCACGGTCAGCGCCTCGCGCAACTGCGTTTCGATGTCCTGCTTGCTGACGGAGCGTTCCTTGCGCGGCGTGAAATTCAACGTCAGCGTCGCCGTACGCACATTGCTGCCGCCACCGGGCGCAAACGGATCGCCGCCTGCGGAGCCGCCGCCGATGGCGGTGTAAATCAGCTTCACGTGGGGGTTCTTTGCGACGATCTCGCGTGCCTGTTCCGCCGCGCGGTAAGTCTGCTCGAATGTGCCGCCCGGCGGCAAACTCAAAGTCACTTGCGATTGCGACAGATCGTCCGGCGGAATAAAGCCGGTAGGCAACAGCGGCACCAGCGCGAACGAACCGAAGAAAAATACGGCGGTGGCGACCAGCGTCAGCACGCGATGTTTCAGACAGAACGTTGCCCATTTGAGATACAAGGTGATCCAGCCGGGCAACTCGTGCGAAACGCGCGGCTTGAGAATATAGGCCGACATCATCGGCGTGAGCATGCGCGCCACCACCAGCGAAAATAACACCGCGATAGCCGCCGTCCAGCCGAATTGCACGAAGAACTTGCCGGGCACGCCGCTCATGAACGCGGTCGGCAGGAATACGGCGATCAGCGTGAAGGTGGTGGCGATCACCGCGAGACCGATTTCGTCCGCCGCTTCCATCGCCGCCTGATAGGGCGTCTTGCCCATTTCGAGGTGGCGCATAATGTTTTCGATTTCGACGATGGCATCGTCCACCAGCACGCCCACCACCAGCGACAGCGACAGCAGCGTCACTACGTTGACACTGAAACCGAAGAAATACATCACAGCAAAGGTCGGAATCACCGCCAGCGGCAAGGCCGTCGCCGCCACGATGGTGGCACGTATATTGCGCAGGAAGGCCAGCACCACCAGCACCGCCAGCGCGGCGCCTTCGTATAGCAGATTCATCGAACCTACATAGTTTTCTTCCACCGGGTCGACGAAATTGAACGCCTCGGTGATGACCATGTCGGGATGTTCCGCCTTCAACCGCTCCAGCACCTTGGCGATGCCTGCGGCCACTTCGATTTCGCCGTAGCCGCGCGAGCGGGTGATCTCGAAGCCGACCACTTCGCGGCCGTTCAGCAGCGCGGCACTGCGCCGCTCCGCCACGGTGTCGCTGACATAGGCCACCTGGTCGAGACGCACATGGCGCCCGTCGGACAAGTTGATTTCGATCTTGGCCATATCTTCCGCAGTGTTCACCGTCGCGATGGTGCGCACCGATTGTTCCATGCCGCCGATGTCGGAACGTCCGCCAGAGGCTTCCTGTTGAATCAGGCGCAGTTGCTGGGAGACTTCGGTGGCCGTCGCATTCAAAGCCAACAATTTGGCCGGATCGAGTTCGACGCTGATCTGGCGCGTCACGCCGCCGACGCGGCTCACGGCGCCCACGCCGCGCACCGACAGCAGCGATTTGGTTACGGCGTTATCCACGAACCACGAGAGCTCCTCGTCGCTCATTCCCGGCGAGGAGACGGTGTAGGTCAGGATGGGCATGCCGCTCAATTCCATCTTGGCGACGATGGGGTCGCGCAAGTCGCGCGGCAAATCGGAGCGCACCCGCGTGACCGCCGAGCGCACATCCTCCACCGCTTCCTGCGTGTTTTTTTCCAGCCGGAATTCGGCGGTGATAATCACCGTGCCATCCTGTACTTTGGTGTACAGGTGTTTGAGCCCCTGCGCGTTGGCGAGCGAGTTTTCCAGCTTGCGCGCGACTTCGGTTTCCATCTGCACCGGCGATGCGCCGGGTAGCGATGCCGTGACCGTGACCGTGGGCAAGTCAATATCGGGGAACTGCTGGATTTTCATGGCGCGGAAACCCATGAGGCCCATCAGCGTGAGCATGACAAAGGCGAGGATCGCCGGTGTCGGATTGCGTATCGACCAAGAGGAAACGTTCATGTTTAACCTTTCACCACTTGCACGGTATCGCCTTCGGTCAGGAACGCGCCGCCGCCTTCAACCACCGCTTCGTTCGCCTTGAGTCCCTGTTTGATCTCGACTCGGTCACCGTTACGTTGGCCTATCGTCACCGTCCGCTCATGCACGCGATTGCCCGCATCCACGACCAGCACGAAAGTCGTGCTACCGCGTTGCAGCACAGCCGATTGTGGCAATGACGCCAATGTGTGTTTCCCGCCGCTGATGTCGAATGTGCCTCGCGCAAAAGCGCCCGCGACAATTCCACGGCTGTCCGGCAAGCTCACCAACGCGTAACCGTAGCGCGTCTGCGTATTCACCGACGGCGAAATCGCGCGCACCGAGCCACGGATAACGCGCCCCTCGCCCACCATCACTTCCGCGCTCATGCCCTTGCGGATCAGCATCAGCTCCTCCGCCGTAAGATCGGCGCGCCATTCCAGACGGCCTTTGCGAATCAAGCGAAACAACTCCGCACCGGATTGCAGCATCGAGCCGACATTGGCGTTCGCCAGCGAAATCACACCGTCATCCGGTGCCACGATGCGGCCTTGCGACGAGCGCTCGGAGCTGTCGTCGCTGGGGCGCGCGTAGTTATCCAGCGTCACCAGCACATCGCCCTGCTTCACATAATCGCCGATGCCGACCTTCACCTCGGCAATGCGCAAGCCCTGCACCTGCGCGCTGATGATGGCTTCCTGCCAGGGCAAAATACTGCCGTTGGCCGACAGAGTGCGCGACCACTTGTCTGCGCGCAGCATGGTAGTGCGCACTGTCAATGCGGGCCGGCTCACCGCAGGTGCGGCTGCAGCCTGCTCCGCTTTGCTGTTACCGGAAAACCACAGCGCTCCGCCCGCCAGCACCAAGCCAGACATAGCGACTTTGAAAAACAGCGGGTGGCTTTTGATGATGCTTGTGCTCATTGTTTATTCCTTTCAAAACGTTCTTCTGCTGCTCTTGAGTATTGATTGTCCGACGGTCTTATATTTTCGCGCGCCCCGCTGTTGCGCGACGCTTGATCTCGGCTTCAATCAGCGCTTCGGCGTATCCCACCAGCCTTTGCGCCATCGCCTCTCTGGACTTCTGTCCGTCGATCAGATGCGGCGCGAAATTGTTTACCGCCGTGCGATTGTGGAAATACACGGTAGCCAGTCCGATCACGGCGAAAGTCAATCTATCCACTTCGACATCCGGTTTTTTCAGCCCGAACTCGCGGCACAGCAGTGCCTGTACCTTATCGTGATTGGGACGGAACGCCTGCACCATGGCATCACCCAAGACACCGCTGGGCTCGGCTTCCTCGCGCGCATGCAGGCGCATGAAAAGTTTCTGCATCGGATCTTCTTCGGCAACCGGGGGAAACAGCCAGCTGTAGAAAGAATGCAGCGCCTCCGGAAGCGACACTTGCGCAATGTCGAGCGTGGCGAACACATTGCACTCGCTCAGAAAAGGCAGACGAAACACTTCGCGGTACAACTCCGCCTTGTCGCCGTAGTAATAGTGGATGGAAGCCAGATTGACCTCGGCGCGCTTGCATATCTCGCGCGTGGTCGCCGCATGGTATCCGACCTCGGCGAACACCTCGGCTGCCGCTTGCAGCAAGCGCCAGCGCGTTTCTTCCTGACCGCTCGGCTGGTGTCCGAGCAAGCGCTGCGCCGTTTTCAGCAGCAGGCAGCGGGTGTCTTTTTTAGCGACCATGTCTTATCTCGACGTTGTAAAAGAGGACGCAAGATAATTCAGTCGCCCGATTAAGTCAATCGACTGAATTATCCCGTAACAAATCTTTCAGCTAGCGAAACATTGCAGGAGGTGAAAAAAGATTTACAACTCGATACTCCGATAGACCACTTCGACCACGACCAGCTCTTCGATGCCGTTGGGGAGTTGCAGCTTCACGGCGTCGTCCGCGCGCGCTTTGAGCAGTGTGCGCGCCAGCGGTGACACCCAACTGATGTGGCCTTTGCCCGCATTCGCTTCATCTATGCCCACGATGCTATAGGTGCGCTCTACGCCGTCTTCGTGACACACCGTGACGGTCGCGCCGAAGAAGACCTGCTCGCAACCCTGGCGCTGTTGCGGGTCGATGACTTCGGAATTTTCCATGCGCTTGGCGAGGAAGCGCAAGCGACGGTCGATCTCGCGCAAACGCCTTTTGCCGTAGATGTAATCGCCGTTCTCGGAACGGTCACCGTTACCGGCCGCCCATGAGACGGTCTGCACCGTCGTCGGACGCTCGACGTCCAACAGGTGCATGTACTCTTCTTTCAGCAGTCGATAGCCCGCCGGTGTCATGTAATTTTTCGTGCCTGCGGGGATTGCGGGCAACGGTGCCAACTCGTCTTCGTCGTCAGCATCGTCGTTCTCGCGGGTAAATGCTTTACTCACTGCTGATGAACGATTCCGCTTTAGAACGGGATGTCGTCGTCGAAGTTATCGAAGTTGCCCTTGCCGGCCGGGGCTGCGGCAGGCTTGGAAGCCGGTGCGCTGCGAGCCGGAGCGGACGATTGATTCTCCACCACCTCGAAGCTGCCCGCACCGCCGGACTTGCTGCCCAGCATTTGCATCTGATCGACGATGATCTCGGTGGTGTAGCGCTCCTGGCCTTCTTTGGTGGTGTACTTGCGCGTCTGTATCTTGCCTTCGACGTATATCTGCGCGCCTTTCTTCAGGTACTCGCCCGCCACTTCGGCCAGACGGCGGTAGAACACGAGGTTATGCCATTCGGTCTTTTCCTGCTTCTCGCCGCTTTTGTCTTTCCAGTTTTCGGAAGTCGCCAAGGTGGCATTGGTCACGGCTTCGCCGCTGGTCATGTAACGGGTTTCCGGGTCTTTGCCCAAACGTCCCACCAGAATCACTTTGTTCACCGACATGTCATGCCCCTTTCACTAGATTTTCAACTGCGGCCTCGTCGAATCCGCTCATTTCTACTTTAATGCAAACCATTTGCTCGACGGCCACCAACAATACCTCGCGCACACCCTGTAATTGTGCCAGAGCTTGCTGCAATTTGCGCGCCGCAGTTTCGTCCAGCACCGGCAACTGATACAACTTGGTGCGCACTGCGGCGGGCGGCTGCATGGTACTGGCAACGGCCAGCCACAGCAGCAGCAACGCAATGGCAAAATACAAAACGGCGTCATGCCCGAAATACTGGATCAGCAAGCCGCCCATCACCGCGCCGAAGAACGCGCCCAAGAATTGCACGCTGCTATAAACGCCCATCGCCGTGCCTTTTGCGGCCAGCGGCGCTATCTTGCTGATGAGCGAAGGCAGGCTCGCTTCCAGCACGTTGAACGCGGTGAAGAACAATAGCAACGCGATGCCCATGCCCCACAGACTATGTTGCAGCGTCAAGATCAATATCTGCCCCAGCGCCGCCAACGCAATGGCCCCCATGAACACCTGCTTCATTTTGGCTTTTTTCTCGGCGATGATGATGGGCGGCACCATCAGCGCGAACGCGATCAACATCACCGGCAAATAGATTTGCCAGTGATCGGCGGCGGCAAGGCCGTTGTCGCGCAGGATGAACGGCACTTGCATAAACACCGACATCAAAATCGCGTGTAGCGAGAAAATACCGAAATTCAAACGCAGCAGATCTTTGTTGCACAGCACTTCACCGAAACGGCCGTGCCCCGCTTCGGTATCGCTGTGAAAACGCGTGATCTCCGGATCGGGAATCACGAAGGCCACCACCGCCATCGCCAGCACCGCCAGCACGCCGGTGAGCGCGAATATGCCGGGTACGCCGATGTGCTGGTACAGCAGCGGCGACAAAATCAGCGAGAGCGAAAACGTGATGCCGATGGTCATGCCGATCATCGCCATCGCCTTGGTGCGATGCTCCTCGCGCGTAAGATCGGCGGTCAGTGCCATCACCGCCGCATTTATCGCCCCCGCGCCCTGAATCACCCGACCCGCGATGACCCAATAGATATTGTCGGCGGAAGCGGCCACAAAGCTGCCGATGGCGAACAAAATCAGTCCCGCATAAATCACCGGCTTGCGCCCGTAACGATCCGACATCCACCCCGCCGGAATTTGCAAGATCGCCTGCGTCAGCCCGTAAGCGCCGAGCGCCATGCCGATGAGCAGATGGCTCTCGCCGCCCGGCAGATGCTCGGCGTACAAAGCAAAAATCGGCAGAATAATGAACAAGCCCAGCATGCGCAGGCCATAGATACTCGCCAAGCCCATACTGGCACGGCGTTCGAAGGGGGTCATCGCGGAAGATAAAGCTGACATGAAACGGTATGTGGTAATTTCTAAAGGCGCGTATCTTAACAGGTCGAGCAGCTGCCTGACAGCGGCCTTCTTGTGCATAACCACGATGAAAATACCGATTTTTCCAACTTTGCCAAGCAAACTAGACTTCCAGCCATGTCAACGATGAATATCTCCTTACCGGACACCCTCAAGCAATGCGTGGATCAGCAAGTCACCACGGCGGGCTACGGCACTTTCAGCGGCCTATCTGTTCATTGAGTCGCTTGGTCTCAACACCAAAGAGTTTGGCCAAGTCGGCATCCAACATGACCTTCTGTCCACGAACCAAAAATATCTGCGATTCTATTTGCGCTACGGATGCACGAGCAAGGATATAGCGCCCGCAGATTATGCAATTCGGTCATTACCTGCCATGGGAAGCGTCCAGAAGTAATCTTTCACGCTGCAAAAGAGTAACGTAGCTTTGCAACAGGGTAGCCATCTGGTTATCCAGATTGATGAAACGGCAACCTACATGCTTATGGATCACATCATTAAGAGCGGTGAAGACAATGACGTTTCGTACTTCAATAGAAACTATCAAAGTGCCGATATCCGGTATTGCAATTTGGCAATCGCTAAAAGTCTTATCCGGCAGCAAGGTGTTCTCATCTTCCTCACACAGTAGCCCGATCCCGCCGCCGCTTATATCCACAATGGGCGCCGCGCGTATAATCGTAATACCGCCCGTTTTTTCCGGCTGGATATTGATAATGCACTTGACGGGTGACGAGGACGGAATGGAAGTGCGAAAAAAATTACGCCGCTGCAAGCGCATCAGGTAATCTGGCAGTTCCATATAAAATGCCTCGTTGTTCTCAAACGAATCCTTCTTGATATGGTGTGCCACAAATTGTATTTTTACATGCTGATGGACGCTGACAAAAGTAAACTCGTCACTCAGTAAAATCTGAATATTTTCCGGTGGAAATGGGCCGACCTCCAGCCACATACCGTGTGCATTGACACCCAACAGAGTAGTCAGAATAAAGTTCTCGTCTCCGCCGTAATACAGCGCAACGTGTGCGCCATGTTCCGCGATGCTGTGCAGAATAGTCAGCATTTCCGTCTTGGACTTGATGTGCAACTCAATATCTTTATCATTGTAAAAATGCTCGATTGTTAATGAGACATCTTTGTGGTAACTCATGATGAATACTCCCTAAAGGGCACCTCTAAAAATCACCCGAAATAAATGATCTGGCAAGTCATCGAAATAGTGCAGAGAAACGTTACTGAAGGATGCGATCACGAACAT
>WSYA01000088.1 GCA_009773615.1 Gallionellaceae bacterium | reverse complement strand
CACGATCATTCAAAAATACGCGCACATAGTTGACCGCCACAAAAAAATCATCGGGACGCGTTTACGAAGTCCAAATAACCAATTATTAGAGGTGCCCTTGAGTTACCAAAGACTCAACGACCGCAGCCTCATAGCAGATAGTCACAGGGTGTCTTGGGTACAATCGCAACGTGTCGATAGCATGGCTGCCTTTCGGGGTGATATCCGCTCATATGGCTGGTGACGATTCCATATTGGCCCTTGGCTGGCTTCAACGCCATCGGCTGCTATGTCCGCAATGCGGCCTGAAGCCACTGCGCAATCTGGAAAATCAATTTGAGAACATTGGGTTTAATTGTCGTTCAAGCACCGCGTCAGCCAATTTTCGATATCGCGTATCTCTTCCTGGCACAGCGAATGTGGCATGGCGTATTCGTGCCACTCTACTTGATAGCCTTGCTGTAGCAGCATCTCTTCCGACGATATCCCCAGTGTATACGGCACGATAGGGTCGCTGCGTCCGTGCGCCATGAATATCGGCGTGTCTTTTGAGGCGCTGCTGGCTTCTTCTTTTAGTGTCTCTGCTAGCGGTAGATAAGTCGAGAGGGCGAGGATGCCGCCGAGTCGTTCGGCCTGACGTAGGCCGGTATGCAGGGCAATCGCACCGCCTTGGGAAAAGCCCGCGAGGAAGATGTTTGCAGGAAGGATTCCCCGCTCTTTTTCCCGTGCAATAAATTTTTCAATTTCCAACTGCGAGGCGCGCACGCCTGCGGCATCCTGCCTAGAGCCGATATCGGTTGCCACGATGTCGTACCAAGAGCGCATGATGTAGCCGCCGTTGATGGTGACTGGTTGTTCGGGGGCGTGCGGAAAAATATAACGCACTGCCACGGGCAAGTTTATTTCTTCGGTGACGGGGACGAAGTCTTCGCCGTCCGCGCCCAAGCCATGCAGCCAGATGATGCTGTGACCCGGGGTGGGGGCGGTGTCCAGCGTGATGTAAGGGAGAATAGTTGGCATTTTTGATTTCTAATCGACGTTATGAAGAGTCAATGGTATGGTTACGATGCCATCCTGACTGACACCTAAAGATTAAGGCTATTGTGCCGATAACAACTAGGGATAGCTATAAAAATTAGATAGTTCTGGGAGGCAAAGTGAAGAGAGACATTACGCCGACTTCGGTCGAAAAGGTCATGCGCGAGGACGATTTCATTGTCTCAATGACCGATAAAACGGGACGTATTACTTACGGAAACCGTATTTTCATCGAGTTCTCCGGCTATAGCGAGGACGAGTTAATCGGTACGCAGCACAATATCATTCGTCACCCGGACATGCCCCGCGCGGTGTTCAATCTGCTATGGAGCAAAATCTCCAACCGGGAAGAGTGTTTTGCTTATGTGAAGAACATGGCCAAAGACGGCAGTTTCTATTGGGTGTTCACCAATGTGACTCCGACCTTCGATCCTTCGGGAAATATCACGGGTTATTTTTCCGTGCGGCGCAAGCCCAAGGCGAGTGGAGTCAAAACGGCAAGCGAGGTTTATCGCCTCATGCTGGAAGCAGAAAAAAAAAGCCGGGCCGGCGAATGCCATCGCAGCTTCCACCAAAATTCTGGTCAACATTTTGAATGAAAAGGGGCTCAGCTATGACGAACTCGTCCTTGCAATTTAAGGTTTCTGCATTGATGTGGTCGTTCTCGGCCACCATGGCGGCAGCAACGCTGACTGATCTTGCTTTAGGCGAGATCAATATGCCGATGGTTATCTTCATGTTGATTGTCATCGCTTTGTCGGCATGGGGGCAATGGGCTATCCGGCGCTGGTTGGCCCCGCTCGCCAAGCTGACGGTCGTTATCGACGAAGTGGCGCAAGGGAAATTCAACAGCCGAGTGATCGATATCTCCGAGCACAAGGATGAGATCAGTTTGTTGTGCTGGAGCGTGAACGACATGTTGGACCAGCTCGGCACATTCTTCCGTGAACAGGAGACCAGTTTCCGCTGCAATAGCGAGGGCAAGTTCTATCGTCAAGCAATGGGTACGGGATTGCATGGCGGATTCAAGAAGGGGCTGGAAAACCAGAATATTCTGCTTCTCGGCATGGCCGACCAGAAGAGGTCTGCCATGCGCACCAGGATGCTGTCGCGGGTGCATACGCTGAACACCGATAAGCTACTGAGCAATCTATTTTCGAGCCAGCAGGACATGAAGGTGATCACGGACAATATGGAGCGCCTCGCATCGCTGGCGAAACAAACGCGTGAAGATGCCGACGAAAGCCGTAGTTCAGTGAAGGATGTCGTGCAAAGACTGTCCGGCATCGTGGAGCGGAGGGTGTCTTGGATTTTGTGGGCTGCGTGCACGAGATGGTGGAAATGCTGGGGCAGCCCTGGGACAGGGATGATGCGTTGCAAGACAAAATATTCAATGCATTGGAGAGTGCCGAGGAAGCCAGTATGGGCGTAATGCAGAGCATCGATCAGGTGGTCGCGGACAAGCACCCGGAGATGAGCAAGGGCGGCTAGTTAGTTGTCAGTTTTTAAATCGACGACAAAATCAAGCGGGGGATGAACGGTGTTCATCCCCCGCTTGATTTAGGTATTGCCGCTTATGGGATTTGCTCGGTCTGGGGAATGATGTCGCGCAACACCTGAAATATCTCGCGGTAATTCTTGGGCGGGCTGCTCTGACACGGAGGGGCGTAGCCCGCTGGTGCGAGAAGAGCTTGCGAGTCGCCGGTCTTGGCGTTGCGCGTCACTGAGATTCGGGAATGATGTCGCGCAACACCTGAAATATCTCGCGGTAATTCTTAGGCGGCTTGAGCAGCTCTTTTTCCTTGAGCGCATTGCGTATCAGCGTGCGCAAGTGTTGTGCATCCGCTTGCGGGTGGGCTGCAAGCAGTTCTGTCAGCGCATTCGGGTCTTCCAGCAGGCGTTCGCGCCAGCGCTCCACTTGATGCAGCCAGGCGATATGCTGGCGTGAGGTGCCGTTCCAGGTTTCCAGTTTGGCAATGATGGGGGCTGGATCCACATCGCGCATTAGTCTGCCGATGTATTGAGTCTGGCGATTGATCGCGCCGAATTTGGTCATGCGCTTCACTTCATGGATGGCCTCGCGCAAATTGTCCGGGATGTCCACTTCCTTCAGCTGATCCTTGCCCAGGGCGATTAATTTCTCGCCGACCTCCTGCAAATCGTGCATTTGTTTCTTGATTTTGGTCTTGCTGGGGGGCAGATCGGCGAGGTCTTCGTCGTCCGGGTGCTGGTCGGGGTGCTTATTCATGGCTGGGTCGGTAAATATAAACAGATGTTGATATGATAGCGTCTTCCAAGAAATCATTTTCCTAAAATTCTGTTTATGACTGCCATTGTTTCCCACGAATCGCGCTTTTCCCATACCCACGAAGCTTTGCGAGAGATCGCCCAAGACCTGATCCAATATGCCCGCAAGCGGGGTGCCACGGCAGCTTCAGCCGAAGTCTCGGACGGTTTCGGGCAGGGTGTCAGCGTGCGTCAGGGCGAAGTCGAGACGATCGAGTACAACCGCGACAAGGGGTTGAGCGTTTCGGTCTATATAGGCCAGCGGCGCGGCAACGCCAGCACTTCCGACTTTTCGCCGCAGGCCGTGCGCGACACGGTGGATGCGGCATTGAACATCGCGCGCTTTACCGCCATTGACGATTGTGCCGGACTGCCCGAGCCGGAGATGCTGGCAAGCAAGTTCCCCGATCTCGACCTCTATCACCCGTGGCTATTGGATGTGGACGATGCGATTGAGCTGGCGCGAGACTGCGAGCAAGCGGCATATGCTGCCGACAAGCGCATCAATAATTCCGAAGGCGCGACCGTCAACGTGCACGAGGCGCACTTCGTGTATGCCAATAGTCTAGGTTTTGTTGGCGGCTTCCCTACGTCGCGGCACAGTGTCAGTTGCGCGGTGATCGCGGGCAAGGACGATGCAATGCAGCGCGATTATTGGTACAGCGTGGCGCGCAACGCAGCGGAGATTCTGAAAGTGGAAGAGGTCGGGCGCATTGCCGCCGAGCGCACCGTGCGCCGTCTGAAGGGGCGCAGTCTCGCCAGCATGCAGTGCCCGGTGTTGTTCGAGGCGCCGATTGCGGCGAGCTTGATAGGTCATTTCGTCGGCGCGGTAAGCGGCGGCAGTCTATATCGCAAATCTTCATTCCTGCTCGACCGGCTGGACACGCAGGTCTTTTCGTCCGTTATGCGTATCGACGATGTGCCGGATATTCGCCGGGGACTGGCGAGCAGCCCGTTCGACGACGAAGGCGTGAAAGCGCAGCGCCGTACCATCGTCGATGCCGGGGTGCTGAACGGGTATTTTCTCGGCAGCTATTCCGCGCGCAAGCTCGGCATGAAAACCACGGGCAACGCGGGAGGCAGCCACAATCTCATCGTGCAGCCCGGCGAGCTGGATTTCAACGGTCTATTGAAAAAAATGGATCGAGGCTTGCTGGTAACCGAATTGCTGGGGCAGGGCGTGAATCCGGTGACGGGCGATTACTCGCGCGGTGCGGCGGGGTTCTGGGTGGAACACGGCGAGATTCAATATCCGGTGGAGGAGATCACCATCGCGGGCAATCTCAAAGAGATGTTCATGGGTATCGTTGCGGTGGGCAATGACGTGCTGGTACAGGGCGCGCGTCAGTGCGGTTCGGTGCTGATCGAGCGCATGGCCGTCGCCGGGCGATAGCTTTGTAAGCTTGAACTTCTGCGGTCGCGCGCATTAGGGGAAGATTCCTCACCAAAAGCGCGTCGCCCCTCAACTTTACTACAAGGGCTTCTCCAAATTCACAAGCAGTTTTGATTTTCTATCTCATTGCCATTCCCCGTTCCGTTTCGTTTAACATCAACGCTGGCAGTGCATCGGTGATTCTTTAGGCGCCGCTCGGCGGCGCGTATATTCCTTTCAAGTTTGTTTTCTCTGGCAGACGGTTTTGGTTTT
>WSYA01000087.1 GCA_009773615.1 Gallionellaceae bacterium | reverse complement strand
GATTATTTGGGTTGGCCTGAAGGTCTGGGTAGCGCTTGTTATAGATTTCATCCTTTAGATTCTTAATGCGCTTTTGCAGGTTCGTGCATTTCTGGTTGTTGCCGTCATTTGGATCAGGCAACCCAGGCGTCACCATGGGGTCAATCAACGTTCCAGGCCTGTGTACGCGCGCCGAAATTTGACCATTTAACCGAGGTTATGCGCGTTCAAAATTGACCAGGGTGTTCAACCTATCCTGCCTATTTTATGGGCGGGGGAATGCAAGGTGATCACCATGGCCATGTTAGGCAAGATACGCAGGATGTATTACCGGGACAAGCTCCCGATTTCCGAGATTGCGCGGCGCACGAGTCTGTCGCGCAACACCATCAAGAAGTGGTTACGTTCGCCCGACGGCACGGAACCCAAATACCGCCGGCAGAGTGGCGACACCAAGCTGGCGCCCTACGCAGCGCAATTGCAGAAGGCTCTCGAAACCGACGCCCACCGTCCCAAACGAGACCGGCGCACCGCGCTCAAACTCTGGCAAGAAATCAGCGCTCAGGGTTTCACCGGCAGCTACAGTCGGGTCACGATCTTCGTGCGCCGCTGGCGCGAAGGGATCGGCCAAGGCGCAGCCACCAAAGCCTTCGTTCCCCTCAAATTTGCGCTGGGCGAAGCCTTCCAGTTCGACTGGAGCGAAGAAGGACTCATCGTGGGCGGCATCTACCGGCGCCTGCAAGTTGCTCACCTCAAGCTCTGCGCCAATCGTGCCTTCGTCCTCGTCGCCTACCCCAGCCAGGGGCACGAAATGCTCTTCGACGCGCACACGCGCGCCTTTGCGGCGCTCGGTGGCATTCCCCGTCGCGGCATCTACGACAATATGAAGACTGCCGTCGACAAGGTGCACAAAGGCAAGGGACGTACCGTCAATGCCCGCTTCGCCGCGCTGGCCTCGCACTACCTCTTCGATCCCGACTTCTGCAATGTCGCCAGTGGCTGGGAGAAAGGCGTCGTCGAGAAGAACGTGCAAGATAGCCGGCGGCGCATCTGGCAGGACGCCGGGCAACGCCGTTTCAGCTCCTTCCTCGAACTCAATCTTTGGCTCCTGGAACGCTGCCGCGCTCTGTGGCGGGAAATCCGCCATCCCGAGTATGCAGAGCTGAGCGTGGCCGAGATGCTTGAGCACGAGTTGCCGCATCTCATGCCCATGCCTGTGCCGTTTGATGGCTACCTCGAGAGTCCGCACAAGGTCTCCAGCACCAGTCTGGTGTCGGTGGCGCGCAACCGTTACTCGGTGCCCTGCGAATTCGTCGGCCAACGCGTCAGTACGCGCCTCTATCCTGAACGGATCGACATCGTGCAGGCCGATACAGTGATTGCCAGCCATCTACGTCAAGCCAATAGCGGCAATATCCTCTACGACTGGCAACACTACATTCCCCTACTGGAACGCAAACCTGGTGCCTTGCGCAATGGGGCGCCCTTTGCCGACATGCCGGAGGCGCTGCAGCGCTTGCGGCGTGGCTTGTTGAAACGCGAAGGCGGTGATCGGGTCATGGCC
This sequence comes from Gallionellaceae bacterium, assembly GCA_009773615.1. GTDB lineage: Bacteria > Pseudomonadota > Gammaproteobacteria > Burkholderiales > Gallionellaceae > PALSA-1006. The sequence goes on along the minus strand of WSYA01000087.1, from coordinate 3,515 downwards.
AGGGTGCTGGCCGTTGTTCCCAGCCATGGACTGGAAGCCGTCCTGGTGGCGGTGGAACTGGTGCTTGAATCCGGTGTGCTCAGCGTGGAGCATGTCGAGAACGTCCTGTCACGCATCCGCCATCCGGCAACAGCAGCGCTGACAGTCGAGACGGACCTGGTGGTCGAAGACCCGCCGATGGCGAACACGAGCCGCTATGACGCCTTGCGGACGACGGAGGTGGATCATGCGTGAGGTGATCACCGAACTCAAAGCCTTGAAGCTGTACGGCATGGCCGGTGCCTGGACTGATCTGGCGACCAATGGCAATCAGGCGGTGTTGGATAGTTCGCATTGGCTGATTGAGCATCTGCTCGATGCCGAGAGCACCGACCGGGCGATTCGTTCCATTCGTTACCAGATGCACGCGGCCAAGTTTCCGATGCATCGCGATCTCGCCGGGTTTGACTTCAGCGCGACCACCATTGATCGGGTGTTAGTCGAACAACTGGCGGCATGCAGCTTTACTGAGACCGCCCAGAACGTGGTGCTGGTCGGTGGCACAGGGACGGGCAAGACGCACTTGGCCACGGCGCTCGGCGTGGCGGGCGTCAGCCAGCATGGCAAACGGGTGCGCTTTTACTCGACGGTGGATTTGGTGAATGCGCTAGAGCAGGAGAAGACGGCCGGCAAATCGGGACGTCTGGCGTACAGCCTGATGCAGATGGATCTGGTGATTCTCGATGAACTCGGCTACTTGCCCTTCAGTCCTTCGGGCGGAGCCTTGCTCTTCCATCTGCTCTCGAAGCTCTATGAGCAAACGAGCGTGGTGATCACAACCAATCTGACCTTTGCGGAGTGGGCCAGTGTCTTTGGCGATGCCAAAATGACGACGGCACTGCTGGATCGGCTGACACATCATTGCCACATTCTGGAAACGGGCAATGAGTCGTATCGGTTTCGGCACAGTAGTGCGACAGCGAAATCACGGATCAAGGCGAGAGAGTCGGAAAAACGGCCGGGCTTGCAAACCTCAGAATCGGGCGCGGAGGCAGCGCTTTAAAACGACCGCGAGGGGAATTCCGTTCCGGGCTTCGCCCTCCACGTCATTCCCCTCGCAAAACCATCCATGCCGAAGGAGAAAAAACACTCAAATACGCTACACTTACCCACAGCCGACCCAATGACGGGCGACTATCACCCCTGGTCAAAATTCAACGAGCACGGGTGGTCAATATTGAATGCGCGCAGACACGTAAACGACTGTTTCGTGCTGTCGACTTCAACGGCATATCCGCTGCCGTGGCCTCATGCAAATAGGGCGACTATGACGTTTAAGTGCAATCGCCCTGCGTGCCCACCAATCCACTGACAGACCAATAAGGTGCATCCGGCATTGCAGATGCAGGAGCAATTTGTAGCCCAAGTCCTAAAGATGAAAGTGCATATAGAGTCTCGTGCTCAAACACGCATGCAAAGCTCTCTTCAAAGCTCTGACCAACCGGACATAGCGTAAAGAATGCATAGGTTATTCCAAGATCACGAACTGCAAGCGAATCTCTAAGTTGTGAGTGAGCAACAATGAAATCACGCACCTCAAAATCGATCATGTCGAGGTGAAAACGATACCAAGGTGATTCATGGCACCATGAGTCTGCATCAGGAATTCTTCGCTTAAGTCCGATTTGTGTTGTTTTCCCCAATGGGATTGGTGCAACTGATGCACAACGTTCGATACTTTCTTTGGTACCGAAAATTGATATCTGACCAATTATTCGCAACATGATTGTTATTCCCAAAAATCAGTTGCCGCACATTCCTACCTTAGCAATGCGAATTGAGCCGTCTTTGCATTTGCAAATGTCGTAGTGCCCCACGGGCACGGCCCCATTTTCTTTCTTAAACGCGTGCTCATCGTTGATGCCGGCCTCCCGAAGTTCCCATATAGTGGCTTTTCGGCAATCAGGTTTCTTTTTGAGCAGAATAATCGTGCTACGTCCCCATTTATTGCGGCTGTCGCTGATGCTCGTCAGGCGCTGGGCGGTGGGTGACCAAAATAGTCGTGTAGCGTCCACGTTTACTTGTTCTGTATCTGTAGTTTCTTGCTCAATTCGAAGTAATAATCAGATTTCTTTTTGTCTGGAGCAACTCCCAGCATCCCTTTTTCGTAAATCATCGCCAAGCTCAAAGCAGCACTATCTACACCTAAATCTGCTGCTTTGTGAAATAACTGTAGCGCCTGCTGTTCATCCTTTTCACAACCTTCGCCGTGTTCCAACATAGAACCAAGCATAAACACAGCGTTGGGGTCACCATCATCAGCCAGTTCTTTATAGTATTGATACGCTGTTTTCTTGTCTTGGTTACCAAATATTCCTTCGTCCCAAGCCATTGCCAACATTGATTTGGCTTCACTGGAACCGTTTTTTGCTGCTGCTTCGAGCCACCTGCGTGCTGCAACACCATCTGGGGCTATTCCAATCCCGCGCATTGAAAGATGGCCAACCATAAGTTGGGCAGCAGGTAATCCCTGCTTAGCCGCTAAGAGAGCGTAACGATGCATTTGTAATGTCGATTTTTCCAAGCCATTGCCCACTTCATACAGTGTAGCCAATGCATACTGAGCTGCCGCCATCCCTTTGCTTGCGGCCTGTTTGTAATACTTGGCTGCATCCTCGTAAGATTGCGGCAGGCAAAATCCGTGTTCATGCAGAAACCCCAGCAAGAAGGCACATTCCGCAGTCCCGTTCTCTGCAGCTTCAGTAATCCATGCCAAGTTGTTTTCGTTCATGTGTTCCTTGCTATCCAACTATCGACCATAAAAATCATCCAAAAGTCGCCCTCCTGGATACACATTAAAGTAGGGAGCAATTGGAAAATACGGGACGCTTGGCTTGCATATCGCATTAAACCGTTGAGCGGTCAGGTTGTAACGCTTACCGTCTTTGAGCACTGATCGGTGGGCCATTAGGGTTTCAGCACCCCTTAAACGGTTTAATAGATCACCATATTGCCATAGGAGTGCCTTCCTCCATTTATCGCAAAGATCATCGGGGTCGTCTTTTCTGCACTGGTTTGGAAACTTGGTCACATTATTTGGAGGCGGATCGAATTTTGGATCGTTTGCGGGATTGCGGAGCTGATAGCCTTCATAAACCAGTAAGAGGCCGCCTATTGCGTTAACCATTCCTCCTAAAGCTGCTCCACCCTCTAAAGCTGCCCCTCCCTCTAAGGCCGCCCCTGCCAGGAGTGCTGGAAATAAAAGTCCAGAAAGGTCGGTTTTCGTTAAAGGATTTCCGCCGACATACCCAAAGGTATTCATGCCGCCCGCCAACCCAATCGGATCGGACTGAATATACCTTCCGATCTGTGGATCGTAGTACCTGGCCATGTTGTAATGCAAGCCTGATTCCCGGTCGAAGTACTGCCCCGGGAATCTGAGATTGATCGTCGTCTTCGTCCCGGTATTGCCGGGGTCTTCATTGGCTACGGTACTGCCGAAAGCATCGCTCTCCCACTGCCAAACGATTTGTCCT
>WSYA01000086.1 GCA_009773615.1 Gallionellaceae bacterium | reverse complement strand
TAAACTCTTTCAATCAATCAACAAATCCCAACAACGCGTCGCCTGACAATAAACTCACTCTCCACTTCGCTCAGGCTCATCTCTGGATTGGAAAATACTCCCGACATGGGCAGCCTGATGAGCGCGTCAAAACAGCATCGATCAAATCGCCAAGACGTGGGAAGTCGTAATAAAATCCAGCAGCGCTGCAACCACAATGACACTGATGATGCTGCCCAGAAAAATCAATTCGATACGCTTTGATTTTTGCTCGAATTCTTTTACTTCGGCTTCCCGCCAAAACACAATATGCTCGCCCGAGTACTGCCCCGCCAAGCTTTCACGCATTACCGGCTGTATTGGCATGTTAACCGTCTGCGGCTGGCTCGTGCGAACCCGTGCATTCTGCACATCGGAAAAATACTGATCCGTAAAAAATCTCATCGCCTTCTCCCAAATTGATCCGCGACAAATCGTCCGAACCGGAGCCGATACTTTATTCGCCTCTTATGGCAGCAAAATGAAATTTTCGTTATAGATTCGTTAAATGTGGAATTGCACCGCCTCCTACCGGGCTATTCAATTTCGGCCGCGAAGTCGCAACCCATTCCAGCCGCAATGCGCGAAGCAAAAAATCTGCCGATGCGCTCCCGCCATTTCTGCGGGAACAATCTCACATAATTATCAGGACAAGCGACCATGCCGCACACATACCGGCTCGATTCTTCCTGCCACAGCAGCGCCCGACAGCGCCCGTCAAACTGAAACAAAAATACATACGCCACTGGACACGGCTCCGCAGCACAACACACCCCGCAGCCGTTGCAGCGCGCGCCGTAATCAGGCTTGGCAGGAGCAAGCGGATGCAACTCGATCACCTGTGTTTTATTCATTCGAACCTCGCTCGTCCCGGCCATTAGCCCACCCGACTCATTCCCGATAATTTTACAGAGATTAATCTTTTAAATTACAACCGGTATAAACTTCGCACGTCGTCTTCCGAAAAACCGAACCAATCCGCACGAGGTAAAAATGTCCAACACGCCATTACCCCAAGCCGCATTCGACCAACTATTCCTCGAAGCACACACCCACAACGCATGGCAAGACCGTGCAGTTTCCGATGAATTGCTGCACCGCCTCTACGACAACTTACGCATGGCGCCCACCTCGATGAACTGTAGCCCGGCACGCATTGTGTTCGTCAAAACCAAAGCCGCGAAAGAAAAGCTCAGCCCGGCTTTGATGGAAGGGAACCGCGCCAAAACCATGGCCGCGCCCGTCACCGCGATTATCGGCTACGACACGCGCTTCTTCGAACAACTGCCCAAGCTCTTCCCCCCCATTCCCAGCGCACGCGACATGTTCGAAAGCAACGCGGCACTCGCGGACATCACCGCTTTCCGCAACGGCACACTGCAAGGCGCATACCTCATGCTCGCTGCACGCGCACTCGGCCTGGACTGCGGCCCGATGTCCGGTTTCGACAATGCTGCGATGGATGAGCTGTTCTTCGCGGGAACCAATGTGAAATCGAACTTCATCTGCAACCTCGGCTACGGCGATGCAAAAGGAGTTTATCCGCGCAGCCCGAGACTGGCATTTGATGAGGTATGCAGCATAGTCTGATGTGAAACCGGAGTTGTATTACTCATCGGGACTAATCAGTTCGCGAAAGAAACGCACCCTTTGCCCGATTGCTTGGCGCGATACATGGCGTCATCGGCCTTGTGCACCAGATCATGCGAGTCGTGCGTATCTTACCTTATCAACTAAGAAAGGAGTGCGCCGCGGTTGCAAGGAGCATGTGGCCCAACAACACACGCAACAAGGCGCGCTCCACATTTTGCTTTCGTACTTAGGATAAGTGTCGCTACAACGATCAAGCAGCCAACAACGCCTTCATCTTTTTCACCGCCTGCTCCAGACCGATAAACACCGCTTCTGAAATGACGGCATGGCCGATATTGAGTTCAGCGATATGCGGTATCTTCACGATAGGCCGCACGTTGTGATAGTTCAGGCCATGCCCGGCATTTACCTGCAAACCTAGCGCATGAGCATGAAGTGCGGCGCGATGGATGCGCTCCAGCTCAGCCTCACGTGCCGACACGCTGTCCGCATCGCCATACTTGCCGGTGTGTATCTCAACTACCGGCGCACCGGCCTTCCACGCTGCCTCCAATTGACGCTCGTCGGCATCGACAAACAGCGAGACGAGAATACCGGCATCGGCACAACGTTTCGTGGCGTGCTGCACCGCGTCGAAGTGCTTCACCACATCCAGCCCACCTTCTGTAGTCAGCTCTTCGCGCTTCTCCGGCACAAGACAAATGTCGTGCGGTTTGGTGCGCAAAGCGAGAGCAATCATTTCCTCGGTCACCGCGCACTCCAGATTCATGCGCGTCTGCAACATGCCGCGCAGCACAGCCACATCGGCATCCTGAATATGGCGGCGGTCTTCGCGCAGGTGCAGCGTGATGGCATCCGCACCCGCCTCCTCGCAAATGAGCGCGGCACGCACCACATTGGGATAACGCGAACCGCGCGCCTGGCGCAGCGTGGCAACATGGTCGATATTCAATCCGAGCTTAATCATATTTTTTCAAGTCCTTAATCAGTTCACGCGTGTGCAACACCACACCGCCGAGATGATGGTTCAACAACATGCGCATCAACTGTTTGCCCTGACGCGCGCTATTTACATCAGTGTAATCGTCCGCCGCAATGTCGAGCAAGGTCTTGCCAGCTACAGGCAACCCTTGTGCCGCATCCACCGTTTCAACAATTGCACCGCGTTCCAAAATGTAGCGATAATTTTTTTCCGCACTGATGGATTCATTGCTGCCAGCCTCATGCTCCAGCAACAGTGCGTAGCCCAATTCCTGCAACAGATGTTTTTCGAAACAGCGCAACGTCGAAGCGTGATCGTCCTCTTGCACTAAGCGCTGCAAAGTCTGCTGGTAGTAGTCAAACAGCTGCTCGTGCGGATCATCGCGCGCAGTCAGATTGAGCAGCAACTCGTTCAAATAAAACCCGCACATCAGCGCCGTGCCCTGCAACTGCGGCTGCCCGCCCTGCCATTCGGCACTGTGCAAAGTGCGCAATTCATTCTTGCCGAACCAGCTCAATGCCAACGGCTGAAAACTCATCAACAAACCGCGCAACGCAGACCTCGGACGCCGCGCACCTCTCGCCACCAACGGCACACGCCCGTACTGGCGGCTGAACACCTCCAACACTAGGCTCGTCTCACGGAACGGGTAACTGTGCAATACAAAGGCAAGCTCGTCCTGAATGCGGTTTTTTACAGATGCAGTCATGCGGTCACGAATGGGCAGGTTGCGCGACCAACTTCACACCCAATGCTGCACAAACCCGACTAATTGTATCAAAGCGCGGATGTGCATCTGAGCGCAGTGCCTTGTACAGCGCCTCGCGGGTCAGGCCGGATTGCTTGGCAATCTCAGTCATGCCGCGTGCACGCGCCGCAACACCCAGTGCATCGGCCAAGGCCGCAGGGTTGTTTTCCTCCAAAACAATGGTGATGTATTCTGCAATCGCCTGCTCGCTGTCGAGATGCTCGGTAATATCGAACTCAGGCAAGTCGGCAATTTTGATTTTTTTAGTCATGGTTCGCTCCTCAAGAGATGCGGCCAGCTTGATGGCCTTGGCAATATCGGCGGTTTGCGTGGCCTTGTCACCACCGCCCAACATCGCAATCAGCACTGCACCGCGCTGAATGTAATACATATGCCAGCTCGGCCCGAAATGTTCGCGCATTTCAAACACCCCCTCGCCGACCGACTTCACGTCTCCCAAGTTACCGTGCTGCACCTTTTCCAAACGGCGAGCCAAGCGGCGATGCGTCATGCCATCTTTCAGGCCAAACAGCCAGTGAGTAAATTCAGGAAGCGGCTTGATCGTGTACACACAGAGATTGTAGTCGAACGATTACACTAACTCAACCCAGTATTTGCTGCGAGACGATTGCAAAGGTTCCTGCACCGTGCTCTTCCCGCCTGTCGCCGTCAGGGTGATCCCCCACTCGCTCACGCTCGCAGAGGACAAGAACCTCGAGGTGTTGCCCCCGGCTTTGAGGCTGCTGCCCAGCACGGTTTCGTCGTAGGCGTTGTCGATGTTGAGGCCTGCGCTGCTGCCGTGGCTTGTGATGTTACTGCCGCAGTCGCTGCTCTGTGCGTTGCCGCCTGCGCAGGCCACGATGGCGTGCAGGGCGGCGCGGACGGCGATGCTAGCAGTGGTGCGGACTGAGGCGTAGTTGCCGTTGATCTTGGTTTGGCTGGCGCTGGCACCGGCGCCTCCGGTGACGCTGATGCTTTCTTGTTTGCTGGCGTAGGTGCTGGCGTCTTGCAGGCTTTCTATGTTGAGGTTGCCGCCGATGTCGGCTGTGATTTGACGGCCGTTGACCACTGCACCTTTGAGGTTGGTGTCGCCGCGTGCAGCGAATATCGCAGCAAGATTCACTCGACGTGGCGCGCTCTGGCTAAATGCGCTCGATTGATGAATGGTATCGATCAAACAGCTGCACGATCTGCTGAAGGGAATCGCCTTTCTGCCAGCGATCCCACATCAGTGCCTTTTGAATTTCCGTGTAATGGATGCATGATCGCCGTTTTATTTGCAACACTCCTTTCGCTTTCGCAAAGTTTAGTGTGTTGCATCGACGGGTTGAGTCCGCAGTGGAAAGCGGTGCCAACTTCCGCCCCGGAAGATGTCCTCTGGAAATCACAGCGACAATTTTGCTTTTTCGCTGCATGGGCAGAGTCACTAACTTGCCTGTCCGGCTCGCCGCACGTGGCCTAATCAGGCTTTCGATGCGACTGTGATATTCACCCTCCGCCTGAAAGTCAAAATAGTTGTGCGCCGATTCCCCTATCATTTTGTATAGACGAGATACATCGTCCTTTAGTATTTCGTTTGCTCCATCTGCATAAGCGTCGATATTTTTATATGCTGCAAGATATTTTTGCGGGAATTTTTTACACGCGTAATATTAATGAATATCGAGGCATTTATCAAGAATATCTAGATATTATCAAAAGTTTCTAGGCATTTAGCTAGGCATATATACGGCAGAGTGCATTATCCTTCGGGTATTTAAAAACAGGATGTTAGATACAGTCCGCCACGCATTAAAAATGCACATGGCTGCCAAACGATAAGTGCGAAGAGACTATGAGGGTCGAAAATTTGCCGCTCGAATATATGTGAAAGCCTTGGGATATGTGTAATGCATACACAACATCGCTTATAGCATGCGCTATCAGCCTATGCTGATCTCAAATCTGAAAAGATAAAGGTATGCAAGGATTGATCTCCCTTGGGTTACTGATCAAGAATCAGCCAAGGACGGACGCTGTTATATAGAATATGGAGCTAAGTGACATTTCGTGGAGGTTTAATCCTGTCTATCCCTTATGCCTATTGTGTGAAACGTGAAAGTTAGACAGGGTGGTAGTCTAATCAGATG
>WSYA01000085.1 GCA_009773615.1 Gallionellaceae bacterium | reverse complement strand
TTCCATGTTCGTGATCGCATCCTTCAGTAACGTTTCTCTGCACTATTTCGATGACTTGCCAGATCATTTATTTCGGGTGATTTTTAGAGGTGCCCTTATATCATTCCGCCATTCACCGAGATAACCTGTCCGGTGATATACGCCGCTTTTCCAGAAGCCAAGAAACCTACAAGATCAGCTACTTCTTCCGGTGTTCCGGAGCGTTTCATTGGCACCAGACGCGCTATGGTATCCGCATCAAAGGCTTCCTTGCTCATGTCGGATGAGATGATACCGGGTGCGACAGCATTGACGGTGATACCCCGGCTGGCCAATTCCTGTGCGAGGGATTTGGTGGCGGCATGCAGTGCACCTTTGGCTGCGGCATAATTGGCCTGTCCCCGGTTTCCGGTAATGCCGGCAATTGATGAAATGGTTATGATGCGACCCCAGCGGCTGCGGATCATCGGCATGGTTAGCGGCTGGGTAACGTTGAAAAAACCGTTTAGTGACACGTCAATCACGCTGTGCCATTGTTCCCGACTCATGCCGGGAAACACTGCGTCGTGATGGATACCAGCATTATTTACCAGCACCTGAATCGGGCCGGTTTCCAACATGCGTTCCAGGGCAAGCTGCGTTGCTGTGCTGTCGGTTACATCAAAGCGGATGATTTCAGCTGAGCCGCCGCTAGAAAGAATATTGTCGCGCAAATTTTCGGCGCTAATGGTATTGCGGTTGGTGTGAATGATGACATGCAAACCGTCGGAGGCAAGCCGCTGACTGATGGCCGCACCGATGGCTCCACTACCGCCAGTGACGAGAGCGCGTTTCAAGGGTTTTGGAGTTGTCATAGGTTTTCAGTATTGAGCATGACGCTAGCGCGTCCGGTCAGCAGTGTAGCTCCCTCGGCAAGTACAGCGAAATTGTAGAGAATATTGATGTTGTTGCCGGAGATACGTTCAGCTCGGATGGTAAGGTCACTGGAAATGTCGTCCAGCCGTGTACGTTGCCAATGCACATCGCGCACACTGGTCAGATAACCAACTGCCGGCGTTTCATCTTGATCAGCCAATAAGGCACCATGTACAGCCATTGCCTGAGCCGCATACTCGATCCCGTTGCCAATGCCGAGGGCACCATTCGCACGCAGAGGATTGTCTGGAAAGCGGTGGCTGCTTGTCCTACATACAATTTCGCTCTTGCTCCATAGCTCGACCATATCCAGTAGGCACATGCTACCCTGATGAGGAATATGTGCCGCAATCCACTTACGGTCAAACTGCACACTGCACCTCGATGGATAGGTTGAGCGGCTCTAGGTAGTCAATGACTACGGTGCCGTTGCTGCCCTTTGCTAGTAGCTGCATAAGGGGCAAACTGCGAGCAGCGGGAATATTGAGGCGCAGCATTTCCAGTTCGGCATCGGGCATTTTGCTTGCATCGGAGGTAACGAGGCTGAGAGAGAGTTGTGCACGGGCTGATGCGGTTTTTACCGGATTCAAAACCAATGCAACGCCTAGAGGATAAGGGATGGGGCGCAACTCGAAAAGTGGTTCTGGAAATGTGGCATCGTAAGCTAGTAACAGAGTGGGTTTGCTGCTGTTGAGCGATTGCGTAGTGGCTTCAAGTAAACCGGCGGAGAAGGTCGCATCATAGGCGCATAAGCTGGTGGAAGGTTCCATGCAGGCTGTGGCGATGCTCCAGTAACCGGAAGGTGCATTGTGTACCGAGTTGTGGAAGCGCGTGGGCGAGACGGCGCGGTCGGGGGATGCAAGTGTCTCGAGGATATTATGGCAATTGTCGCAGTCGGCCTCGGTCGAGGAAAATACTGTAGCCAGATGCGCTGGGTCTGCTCCTGCGCTACGCACAGCCTCAAATCCGATTGCCATGGAGAGCTTGATGAGCATGCCAACACGACGGCGTTCTGCGGGCGGTAGGCATTCAACGGGCGGCAGTTGAGGGGGGGCGAGTAGTAGAGCGGCATCACCAGCCAGCACTTCGCGACTCTGCTCCCATCCAGACAAGCCGGGGCCGAAAAGGCTAATTCCATCCACATAAATTTGAAGTGCACTCATGCGGTAATCTTGGAAAAAACCAGACTGCAATTGCTTCCGCCAAACCCAAACGAGTTGCTCAAGGCATGCCGCATAGGTTGTTCGAGGTTGGATAACAGGTAGTTGCAATGGAGTTGCGGGTCGATTGTTTCCGTACCGACACCGCCAGGCGCAAAGTTGTTCTTCAGCGCAAGCGCACAAATAATGGCTTCAATGGCACCCGCTGCACCCAGTGTGTGACCAAGGTGGCCCTTTGTAGAGCTGCAAGGTGTTTCCGTGCCGAAAATGGCGGTAACGCCTTTGTCCTCTGCATCATCGTTATTGTGCGTAGAAGTACCGTGCAGATTGATGTAGCTGATGTCCGACGGCTGCAGCCCGGACATTTTTAGGGCCGCCTGCATCGCTAAGCGCGCACCCAAGCCTTCCGGATGCGGAGTGGACATGTGATGTGCATCGCTGGATTCGCCGATGCCGCTCATCAGAATATCGTCGTGTACGGCATTTTCGGCCTTTTCAACGAGCAGGAATGCGGCGCCATCGCCAATGGAAATACCATCGCGATTAATATCGAACGGCTTGCAGGGATTAGACGAAACCAGTTGCAGCGAGTTGAAACCATACAACGTGGTCAGGCATAGCGAATCTACTCCGCCAACGATGGCCGCGTCGAGGAGGCCGCTAGCAAGCATGCGCTGGGCGCTACCAAAAACTTTTGCGCTCGACGAGCAGGCCGTTGAGACCACGAAGGCCGGTCCTTGCAAACCAAAATATCTGCGCACGAAATCAGCGCTGGAATAGCTATTGTGCGTGTGACGGTAATCGTGATTAGCCGGAAGTTTGCCACTAGCTGCATCGCGGTGGCGATATGCGATTTCCGAACTGAGAATTCCCGATGTGCTCGTGCCCAGAAAAACGCCAACGCGCTTGCTACCATAGCGCGTAATGACATCGCGCACGGACTGCTCAAAGCCATCTTGTTCAAGAGCAAGTTGAGCCAGACGGTTATTGCGGCAATCAAATATTGCCAAATCATCGCGTAGGGCTAAAGTGTCCAAACCAGGCACTTCACCAATGCAGGCATCGAAATCGAGGGTTTCCCATTTCTTGCGGGCGATACCGCTACGTTGCTCGCGCAAAGCAGCAAGTGTCGCGGCAAGACCGGTTCCGATGGCGCTGGTTGCGGTAAATGAGGTTAGGCGGAGGGATTGCACGCGGGATATAAATTTAGTTAGACAGCACATTCTAACTGCTTTGAAAATCTCATGCTACATGCGCAATCAGCAGGACATTGGCGAATGGGGTTCCTGCGCTCATAGGTGAGGATTGCACCGAGAACCCTCTGCTTTCGAGCGCCCGTATCCATTCGTCTACGGGGCGGCACCACATGCCGGGCAGGCGATGTCCCTGTACGAAAGAGATGCACCGGTCGGTGAGTTGGCTGATTCTAAAGCGCAATGAATTGCCCGCATTGCCAACACGAGTGACAAATATCCCCCCCGGAATTAGGGCTGCCCGGATTTGATCCAGCATCTGGTCTTGTTCTTCGATGGGAATGTAGTGAAATACATCAAGAATGGCGATGACATCGGTGTTGCTCATATCTGCTTTGCGCATATCCCCCCCGACAAGTTGAACCCGGTTTCCATAGAGGGGTTGCAAAGCTTGGTTGCCGCAATCCGCTTCGTGCGCCATCAGTTCAACGCCTCGAAATTGCAAGCCTTTCGGGGGGGGTGCCGCGTCAGGCATGTTTCCAATTTCGGCCATCTGCTCCGCCGCCAATAGCCAGGCGGGAAGGAGCCCCCGACCGCAACCGAGATCAAGGATTCGCGCTCCGTTGGGAAAAACAGATTGATCGATTAATGCGGCAAATATTGGGTCATGCCAGAGTTTGCCACGAGCCCAGTGATAGTTGAATTTGCCCGTGCGCTTGTATGGCTCAGTAGACAAATCAAGTAACATCTCTTTTAGTTTGGGTTGCATGCGCTGGGAAGTGTGACGGGGCTAAGTTTTTTGTTTGAAATTTCTTGGAGCAAACGCGGCAGAACTTCTAACACTACGGAGTTTCCGCTTGCGGTTTTAGCAGCATTTCCATCGTGCAGTAACAGTATATCGCCAGCCGCCAGATTTTTTACTAGGCGCGCCAGCACGACTTCTGCATCGGTGGTAAAGGTGTCATAGCCGCGCCTTGTCCAACTTGCCAAACGGATGTCATGTCGATTGAGAACCGGGGCGAGAAAGGGATTGCGGAATCCGGCAAGTGCGCGGTAAAACTGCGGCTTTCTACCAGTAATCGACTCGAGTGTGGATTGTCCATCACCCACCTCCTTCATCCAGCCGCGTAAGCCAAAGAATGCGTTGCGAATGCGATGAAGCTGGCCGTGATTTTCAATTGTATGGCCCGCCGCGACGATATTTCGGCAAAGCTCCAAGTGAGCAGTAGCGCGCATGCCAATCAGAAAAAAACTGGCTTTTACACCGTGTTCGGCGAGGATTGCGAGTACCTTAGGTGTGATATTTGGGTCGGGGCCGTCATCAAATGTTAATGCAATTTCACCTCGTTGAATCGCGGCATCGGGCAAACGCGCTAGGTTGTCTTCCAAGAGTGATCCCTGTGGCCAAAGGCAGGCGGCGAAGATGAATGCCTGATTTAAGGCGATTACGCCAACGGCCCATAGCCATTGCGCAGGTTCAAACAAAATATATACAACGGCGACCAAATGTAAGATCACGGATCCAAGGATAAAAGGGGTTGGTCGCCATGCCCTCATTGGCAAGATGCTCCTGCGGAGCGGGGTAACAGGGCGAGTTCAAGCCAGTTGTGCCACAATTCTATCCAAGCAGGCCAGCTATGTGTGCCAGATATGGCAAGCACATTTTTGTTTGGCAATAATCCGGACAGCACGCGCTGACCGCGCAGAAAATGGTCATCATCGCCTGTCCCTAGATAAATTTGTGTTATCAATTTCCCCTTTACGGATTCTCGCGCAATCCAGTGCCACCAAGCTCGCTCGTCTTTCTGGTTGGCAGAATTTGAGCTAGTCCATTTTAACGCGCCACCTGCTTCGGTGATTTCATTAAGGATGTCATTTGTGCTAGGGTAGGGAGCAATTAAATACATGCCAGAGAGATGTTCAGAGTACTCGGAGGCATAGTATAGCGCGCTGAATGCCCCAAGCGAAATACCCGCAAACCAGACTTTTTTGTAGCCTGATACCAGTGCAGGCTGTATGACATACTTATGGAGTGCAGAGATTGTGGTTTTGCTCATGACGTGCATATAGGTCACTTCGGCGAGTACGATATCGACTTGGATTTTTCGAGAGCGAACTGCTGCTATAAAACCCTGTTCAATGAAATCCTCAATACAGTATTTTCCAATCCAGAGATGAGCCTGAGCGAAGTGGAGAGTGAGTTTATTGTCAGGCGACGCGTTGTTGGGATTTGTTGATTGATTGA
>WSYA01000084.1 GCA_009773615.1 Gallionellaceae bacterium | reverse complement strand
CATGGGATGGCGGCATTCCCGCCAAGAGAGTTTCGTGAAGCGCTTGAGTCCTTGCGGTATGATCATCCTGTGCTGCAACTTTGAGGGGAGACCTCAGGGTTGGATTAGTTCGTAAGCCCAAAGTGGAACAGCAGTGAGAAGTATGGCAAAACAGCTTACGGCTAGAGCAACAGGAACTTGGGTAACACCATTATTGACAACATGAAGTACTGACTCCATAACAAACCAACCTGCAATGCCACCAGCAAATGCAGCGAAACTGACGATAGCTCCGGAGTGCAGTCGAAGTGCAATAGTTTTTGCAGCTGATGGGCGAGGCGCGCATGCAATCAACATTAAACCCATAACAAAGAGGAGGCCACTAGAGCGGAGCTCTAATAAATCTGGTGAAACTAAAATTGAAAATGCTTCGTTCGCACGATGAAATCCTTGTTGTTTTGCAAACGTAGCTAATGCTGAAAGAGAGGCAGTTACGATATAAATTTTAGTTTTCATATTGAGGGCTAACGTGGATCGAGTTGAGCGGCACCCCCGCCAGACGGCTTGCGCTTATGGCAGGCGAGCAAGTCGTCCAGTGGGGCGTAGCCGCGAGCTTTGCGAGCGGTGTCCGCTCTAACGAGGCGTTAGGCGCAGATTGACATGCTCCGTTACTCTGGATTCTTACCACGTGATGCCCGCTCATGTTGATTGCCCCTCTGCGCGATGGCTGAAAAAGTGAACCTAAAAAAACGGTTATATGGCGCGAAGCGTAGCTTACGTTCGCCGCATAACTGAAGACGTTGATGCGGACGACACTAAGCTACGCTTCGCTCAATATCATGTTTTTAACTGCTTGTAAATTCAGCAATTTCCTTGCTACCTTGCGCCATCTTCAATATTCCCTGCGCTTGGCTCACGTTGCCATTGTCTCTGCGCGTGGCGCATGTCTATTTGAGCTTAACGTTAAGTAGACACCCTAAAAAACGCCTTGAAAGGCACCTTCGAGGTGTATATTCTGGCATCTGTCCTACAATGCCTTGTTTCCGTTTGAGGTGAAATTTTGGCACACCCTAATTTTTCCGAGAAATGCACCACGATTAAGCCTCCCAAATTACTCGATCAAGTGCGCGATAAGTTGCGGGTAAAGCACTATGCCATCCGCACTGAACAATCTTATACGGACTGGGTTAAACGCTATATTTACTTCCACGACAAGCGCCACCCCAAAAACATGGGGGCGCAGGATGTCGAAGCTTTTCTCACGCATCTCGCCGTCGCGGGAAAGGTTTCCGCTTCCACACAGAATCAAGCCAAGAGCGCGCTGCTGTTTCTCTACCGCGAAGTATTGGAAATAAAATTGCCTTGGTTGGATAACGTGACGCAAGCCAAAGCGCCGAAGAAATTGCCGGTTGTCTTGACGGTGGCAGAGGTGCAGTCGGTGTTGTCGCGCTTGAGTGGCTCGCATTTGTTGATTGCGTCATTGCTCTATGGCGGCGGGATGCGCTTGATGGAGGCGGTGCGTTTGCGGGTGAAGGATGTGGATTTTTCACGGCACGAAATCATTGTGCGCGAAGGCAAGGGTTTTAAAGATAGGGTGACGATGTTGCCGGAGGCGGTGACCGCCTTGCTCAAGGCGCATCTGGTGAAGGTGAAGATTTTGCATGAGGAAGATTTGGCGCTGGGCTATGGCGAGGTGTATTTGCCTTTTGCGCTGGATAAAAAATATCCCAATGCCGGGCGTGAGTGGGCTTGGCAATACATTTTTCCCTCAAAGAATTTATCGGTTGATCCGCGCTCCGGCAAGACGCGCCGCCATCATCTGGATGAGAAGGGCGTGCAGCGCGCGATGAAACAAGCGGTACGTGATGCCGAACTCACGAAGCTCGCCACACCGCATACCTTGCGCCATTCTTTTGCCACGCGTCTGCTGCAGAATGGCTACGACATCAGAACAGTGCAAGAGCTACTCGGTCATTCCGATGTTTCCACCACGATGATTTACACTCACGTCCTCAATAAAGGCGGCAGGGGTGTGGTTAGCCCATTGGACAGGTGATGTGATGAGCAAAGTGTTGATTTACGAAACCGAGAGCGGACAAACGCAGGTAAATGTGCGGCTGGATGCGGAGACGGTATGGCTTAGTCTCAACCAAATGACTGAGCTTTTTGGGCGTGATAAATCGGTGATCTCCCGACATTTGCGGAACATTTTTCAAGAGGGCGAGTTGGTACGAGATTCAGTTGTTGCATTATTTGCAACAACTGCCGCTGATGGCAAAACCTATCAGGTGGACTACTTCAATCTCGATACCATCATCTCGGTGGGCTACCGGGTTAACTCCACACAGGCTACTCGTTTCCGCCAATGGGCAACCCGCACGCTGCGCGAGCATCTGGTGCAGGGCTACACGTTGAACCAGACACGTCTCGCCGAGCGAGGCATCAGCGAGGCGCAACAGGCTATCGAGTTGCTGGCGCGCACGTTGAACAATCAAGCTTTGGTGAATGAAACAGGTCGCGAAGTGTTGGCGTTAGTGGTGCGCTACGCCAAGACTTGGCGGCTGTTGCTGGAATACGATGAGGATAGGTTGTCGTTGCCTCCGGGCTGTCAGCCAGCGCGTGGCGTGCTGAATTATGAAAGAGCCGTACCTGCGATTGCGCAGATCAAAAGTCAATTGATGGAACGCGGCGAAGCTACACCCTTGTTCGGTCTGGAACGCAGCGAAACCTTGCAAGGTATCCTCGGTAATATCGAGCAAACCATGTTCGGTGAATCGTTGTATTGTACCCGCGAAGAAAAAGCTGCGCATTTGCTGTATTTCGTGATCAAAGATCATCCCTTCTCGGACGGTAACAAGCGTATTGGTTCGTTCTTGTTTTTGTTGTACCTCCAGCAAGAAGGCATGACGATGAACATCAACGAGAACGCGCTGACGGCGCTGGCGTTGTTGATCGCCGAGAGCGCCCCCGCTAACAAGGAATTGATGATTCGGCTGGTGGTGAACCTGCTGGCGAGCGGGAAAGAATGATCGCCTACCTAATCCGCCGCATTCTCTACGCTGTACCCATTCTCATCGGGGTGAACCTGCTCACCTTTGCGCTGTTTTTCGTGGTGAATACGCCGGACGATATGGCACGCATGCAGCTCGGCATCAAGCGCGTTACGCCGGAGGCCATCGAGAAATGGAAGCAGCAGCACGGTTACGACAAGCCGCTGCTGTTCAACGGCAAAGCAGAAGGCACGACCGCTTTCACCAATACGATTTTCTTTGAAAAATCCGCGAGCATGTTCGTGTTCGATTTCGGCTACTCCGACGATGGCCGCAATATCACCCGCGAAATTCAGACGCGCATGCTGCCCAGCCTAGCCATCGCGCTGCCGACCTTTTTCATCGGGCTGTTGCTGTATGTGACGTTCGCGCTGCTGATGACATTGTTCCGCGCCACCGCGCTGGATATGGCGGGCGTGGCATTGTGCGTGGTGCTGATGTCTATCTCCAGTTTGTTCTACATCATCGGCGGACAGTTCATGGCGAGCAAGCTGTGGCATTGGGTGCCCATCTCCGGTTATGCGGGCGGCGTGGACGGTATGCGCTTCGTGGTTTTGCCGGTGCTGATCGGAGTGGCGGGCGGTGTCGGTGCGAGCAGCCGCTGGTACCGCACCATTTTTCTCGAAGAGATCGGCAAGGACTATGTGCGCACCGCGCGCGCCAAGGGCTTGTCGGAGCTGCGCGTGCTGTTCCGCCATGTGTTGAAAAACGCGATGATCCCGATACTCACCGGCGTGGTGGTGGTCATCCCGCTGCTGTTCATGGGCAGCCTGCTCACCGAATCGTTCTTCGGCATTCCCGGCTTGGGTAGCTACACCATCGACGCGATCAACGCGCAGGATTTCGGTGTGGTGCGCGCGATGGTGTTCTTGGGCTCGGTGCTGTACATCGCCGGGCTGATACTCACTGATCTTTCTTATACAGTGGTCGATCCACGGGTGAGGTTGCAATGAGTTTTATGCCCGTCATTTTGTGGACCGATGCGATGGTGTTTCTGCTGCTTGCGGTGGGTGTTTTCGGCGCATGGTGGATACGCCGCCGCCCGCATCTGGCATTGCCGTGGACGCGCGTGGGCAAGAGCCGCGTGGGGATGGTGTCGCTGTCGGTGCTGTCGTTGTTCCTGCTGGTGGGGTTATTGGACTCACTGCATTTTCGCGCCGCGTTGCCGGAAAAAAATAACGGGCAAACGGTTTACTCTCCCGAGGTGTTGAGCGCCTTTGACGTGCTGGTCGGCGGCTTGCGCACGCGCACCGAGAAGACTTATTCCGCACCGCTGGCGACGCATTTGTACGCCAAAGAAAGCGTGACTACGGAGACGGGCGAGCAATTGCGCGACTATCCGCGTTTGCTGTATGGCGGCGCGCACTTGCATGTGCCGGAAAGCGAATGGACGGGTGATGTGGTGCAACGGGGGGTGCTGGGGGCGATCGGCGGAGTGGCTATCGTCGGTGTGCTGTTGCTGGCGGCGGAGTGGGCCAGACGCCGTTTCCTGAGTCAGGGGAGTGCGGCTACCAATGCCGGACACATCGTCAAGTCGCCCTCTGTGCGGCGTGCCATGATCGTTGCCGCACTTATTCTGGCCGTACTGATCGGTGCCATCGCCAATCTTGCGGTGGTCTATCACGTATTGGGCACCGACAAAGTCGGGCAGGATGTGCTGTATCTCTCGCTGAAAAGCATCCGTACCGGGCTGGTGATCGGGACGGTCACCACGCTGGTCATGCTGCCGTTTGCGCTGTTGCTCGGCATCGCGGCGGGTTATCTGCGCGGTTGGGTTGACGATGTCATCCAGTACATCTACACCGTGCTGAGTTCCATTCCCAGCGTGCTGCTCATCGCGGCGGCGGTGCTGATGATGCAGGTGGTGATCGAGAAAAATGCGGATTGGTTTACCACCTCCGCCGCGCGCGCCGATGTGCGCTTGTTGTGTCTGTGCGTGATCCTCGGCGTGACCAGTTGGACCGGGCTATGCCGTTTGTTGCGCGGCGAGACGCTCAAGCTACGTGAGCTGGAATACATCCAGGCCGCGCAGGCGTTCGGCGTGTCCAGCTTGCGCATTATCACGCGCCACATCGTGCCGAATGTGATGCACATTGTGTTGATTTCTGTAGTGATGGAGTTCAGCGCGCTGGTGCTGGCGGAGGCGGTGTTGTCCTATGTCGGCGTGGGCGTTGATCCATCCACTATCAGCTTTGGTACGCTCATCAACGCCGCGCGGCTGGAGATGGGGCGCGAGCCGATGGTGTGGTGGACGCTGGCTGCCGCGTTCGGCTTCATGCTGGTGCTGGTGCTGGCGGCAAACCTGTTTGCCGATGCGGTAAGAGATGCTTTCGATCCGAGGTTGGTTAATTAGGGTCAGGCTCTGAGGTCTCCCCTCAAAGTTGCAGTACAGGATGATCATACCGCAACGACTCAAGCGCTTCGCGAAACTCTCCTCTGGCATAACTGCATCGAGCGCTACGACCGTCCGCATACATTCTTCTATTGCGATCCTCCGTATTGGGAGATAGAAGGCTACGGCGTGCCGTTTGAATTTGCTCAGTACGTCCGTATGGCCGAGCTGGCCAAGTCCGTGAAAGGCAAGGTGATGATCAGCCTGAACGATTAGCCGGAGATCCGGCGCGTGTTCGCGGATCTGCATATCGAATCGGTGGACATCGAATATTCGTTCGGTAACCGGCACGGCAGCGGAGCTGGGTGCGGCGAACTGGTGAGCACCAATTACGATCCGCATACTGAGCTTGAAGGGCTGTTTTAGGGCTTCATCTTTGGCATGTCAAAGATGTGCCAAACAAAAGGCAACAAAAAGGCCACATTGCTGCGGCCTAAGTGTTTGATTATCTGGCTCCCCGACCTGGACTCGAACCAGGGACCTGCGGATTAACAGTCCGTCGCTCTACCGACTGAGCTATCAGGGAATTGATGAGGCGCGCATACTAATCGTTAAGCACGTTTTGGTCAAATACTAACTTTTGTACCGACGGAGTTTTTTGGTTCATCTGACAATTGCGTGGGTAAAAGATAATCTATCGCCTCTAACTTGGTTAGGAGGCGAGCAATGGAAAGCAAAGAGTTGTACCGG
>WSYA01000083.1 GCA_009773615.1 Gallionellaceae bacterium | reverse complement strand
ACACAGAGGGCTTTCGAAAGATCGGAAACGGGTCTTGGTGGCAGAACATTTGGCACGAAAAAGAGGCAAAAAACCTCCACGAAATGTCACTTAGCTCAACCTTGCAGATATTGCGCGGCATCAAAGGCTTTGAAGAAATGGAGGTTTGGGTCGGCTATCACCAAGAGGAGCCTAGCGGCGGTGGGTATCCGTTCCATGTGCTGGGCAAAAACTTGCCGCTGGAATTCATGTCAGATTTGATGGCGCGTGGCCTTGTCGAGCCCGAGATTTTTCGATGTTAGAAGGATGTGCGGATGAGGCAATGGTTGCAGCCAGGCCATGTTGATTCAAATTAAATGTCAGCTTCTTGTATGAGCCAGCTTGCTGGAAAAACGGCTTCGCCAGCAAGCAGGAATCAACAGAGAATGATAGGTATAAGGGATTATCGAGATTCGGTTGTACGTGGCTCATTTACAACAGCGGCACGATCAACAGCGCAACGATGTTGATGATCTTGATGAGCGGGTTCACCGCCGGGCCTGCGGTATCTTTGTACGGGTCTCCCACTGTATCTCCGGTGACTGCGGCCTTGTGCGCATCAGAGCCTTTGCCGCCGTAGTTGCCTTCTTCGATGTATTTCTTCGCGTTGTCCCAAGCGCCGCCACCTGTGGTCATCGAGATGGCGACGAAGATGCCGGTGATGATGGTGCCGACCAGCACGCCGCCCAAGGCTTTAGGGCCGAGCGTGAGGCCGACGATGATGGGCACGGCGACGGGGAGCAGCGAGGGGATGAGCATCTCTTTGATGGCGGCTTTGGTCAGCATGTCCACGCAGGTGCCGTACTCCGGTTTACCCGTGCCTTCCATGATGCCGGGAATCTTTTTGAACTGCCTGCGCACTTCAACTACCACTGAACCCGCCGCGCGTCCCACCGCTTCCATGCCCATGGCCGCGAACAGGTAGGGCACGAGGCCGCCGATGAACAGGCCGATGATGACGGTGTGGTCGGACAGGTCAAACAGGGTCGGATGGCCCAGATGCGCTTCCAGCGCGTGCGTGTAGTCGGCGAACAGTACCAGTGCGGCGAGTCCGGCTGAGCCGATGGCGTAGCCTTTGGTGACAGCCTTGGTGGTGTTGCCCACGGCGTCGAGCGGGTCGGTAATGTTGCGGATTTCTTCCGGCAAGCCGGACATCTCGGCGATGCCGCCCGCGTTGTCGGTGATGGGGCCGTACGCGTCGAGCGCCACGATTATGCCGGTCATCGACAGCATGGAGGTGGCGGCGATGGCGATGCCATACAGTCCGGCCATGTCATACGCCGTATAGATGCTGGCGCACACCACCAGCACAGGTGCGGCGGTAGAGCGCATGGAGACGCCTAGACCTGCGATGATGTTGGTGCCGTGGCCGGTGGTCGAGGCTTCGGCGATGTGGCGCACCGGCGCGTATTCGGTGGCGGTGTAGTACTCGGTGATGACCACCATCAAGGCGGTCAGCACCAAGCCGATGATCGCCGAGCCGTATAGCGCGTTCACGCTGTAGCTGCCGTTGTCGCTCATCAGCCAAGAGGTGATCGGGTAGAACGCGACCAGTGACAAGCCACCTGCTACTGCGAGGCCGCGATACAGCGCGTTCATGATCTTGCCGCCCTCGCGTGCGCTGACGAAGAAGCTGCCGACAATGGAGGCGATGATGGAGAAGCCGCCGAGAGCAAGGGGATAGATCACCGCGTTGGCTCCGGCATGCGCCATGAGCATGCCGCCCAATAGCATGGTGGCGATAATGGTTACGGCGTAAGTCTCGAACAAATCGGCCGCCATGCCCGCGCAGTCGCCCACGTTGTCGCCCACGTTGTCGGCGATCACGGCCGGATTGCGCGGGTCGTCTTCGGGAATGCCCGCTTCGACCTTGCCCACCAAGTCCGCACCGACATCCGCGCCCTTGGTGAAGATGCCGCCGCCGAGTCGCGCGAAGATGGAAATCAGCGAGCCGCCGAAACCGAAGCCGACCAAGGGTTCAAGGATTTCCGTGGTGCTGGCGCCAACAGGTGCAGTCGCGGCGAGGAAAGCGTAATAGCCCGCCACACCGAGCAGGCCTAGGCCCACGACCAGCATGCCGGTGATCGCGCCGCCTTTGAAAGCCACGTTCAGCGCGGCATTCAGGCCGTTATGCGCGGCTTGTGCGGTGCGCACATTGGCGCGCACCGACACGTTCATGCCGATGTAACCCGCCGCACCGGAGAGCAATGCGCCGATCAGAAAGCCGAACGCGGTCTTCCATGCGAGCGCCAAGCCTATCGCGAAAAACAACACCGCACCGACGATGCCGATGGTGGTGTATTGGCGGTTCAGGTACGCCGTCGCGCCTTCCTGGATCGCCGCCGCGATGCTGCGCATCTTGTCGTTGCCAGTGGGAAGCGACAAAATCCAGCGGATGGATAACACGCCATACACGATGGCGACTACGGCACATAGCAATGTAAAAATCAGTCCATTCGACATAATTCGCCCCCTTTGAAATAACTCGGTTCACTTGAAATGAAAGAGCCGACTCGCTGAGCCGGCCCGTTTGCTTGCTATACCTTGAACGCCGGCAGCTTTTTGGACACTGCTACGTTCTTGAGTTTCACATACTGCGGCAGCCCGTCTTTGAACGGCGGGTAGTCTTCGCCCTTGATTAGCGGGGCGAGGTAGGTGCGGCATTTGTCGGTGATGCCGAAGCCGTCTTTGGTGATGAAGTTGCGCGGCATCATCTTTTCCACGTTGGCGACCTTGCTCAGTTGCGCCACGCCGATCTTCCATTTGTACGGCTTATCGGAAACGCGATCCACTGTGGGCATCACGGCGTTCTCGCCTTTCAACGCCAGCTCGACGGCCTTTTGGCCCAGCGCATAGGCTTGTTCGACATCGGTTTTGGAGGCGATGTGGCGCGCGGCGCGTTGCAGGTAGTCCGCCACGGCCCAGTGGAATTTGTAACCGAGCGCATCTTTCACCATGTTGGCGATAACGGGGGCAGCGCCGCCCAATTGGGCATGGCCGAAAGCATCGCGCACGCCTTGGTCGGACAGGAATTTTCCGTCCTCGCCTTTGACGCCTTCCGAGACCACGACGGAGCAGTAGCCGTGCTTCTTCACCATCTCATCCACCTTGGCGAGGAACTTGGCTTTGTTGAAAGCGATTTCCGGGAACAGGATGACGATGGGCAACTGGCAGTTTTCATCCGATGCGAGGCCACCCGCAGCGGCGATCCAGCCCGCATGGCGTCCCATCACTTCCATGACGAACACCTTGGTCGAGGTCTTGGCCATCGAAGCGACATCGAAGCTAGCTTCGCGCATGGATACCGCGACATACTTGGCGACCGAGCCGAAGCCGGGGCAGCAGTCGGTGATGGGTAGGTCGTTGTCCACCGTCTTCGGCACATGAATCGCCTGCAACGGATAGCCCATTTTTTCGGAAAGCTGCGAGACCTTCAAGCAGGTGTCGGCTGAATCGCCGCCGCCGTTGTAGAAGAAATAGCCTATGTTGTGCGCTTTGAAAACCTCGATCAGACGTTCGTACTGAGCCTTGTTTTCTTCCAGACCTTTGAGCTTGAAGCGGCAGGAGCCGAATGCGCCGGAAGGAGTGTGGCGCAACGCCGCAATGTCTTTGATGGATTCTTTGTTTGTGTCGATCAGGTCTTCTGTCAGAGCGCCGATGATGCCGTTGCGTCCCGCGTATACCTTGCCGATCTTGTCTTTGTGTTTGCGTGCGGTCTCGATGACGCCGGAGGCCGAGGCATTGATGACAGCAGTGACGCCGCCGGATTGGGCATAAAACGCGTTTTTCTTAGCCATGCTGAACTCCCTGTGAATGATTGAATGAATCGATACAGTGCGCGCCGGGTTGGAGCGTATCTTACGCCATTTTTTTGCGCGTGATATAGCTCTGTTCCTGTGGCGGCGCAAAATATTTTAGCGAGCCTGAGTTACACTTGTACGCATGGAAAATTTACTTCGATGGAATTGTGACGAGCTGCTGAAGTCGCCGCTGTTTGAGCCTTTGCATCCCTATTTGCTGCTGCTGGATTGCGCCCGTTTTCCGGGGCTGGACGAGATCAACGCGCTGCTGGCCTTGCAGCCTGGGATCAGGACGCAGAGCGGAAAGCCATTGCGTTTTGTCGGGCATGGGTTGGGCAAGCTCGCCTTCGAGGCGCAATACGAGCCGCGCTGTTATCTGAGCGGTGAAGTGCAGACGCGTGAAAATAATCTACATGATTTGTTCAATGCGCTGGTGTGGCTGGCGTTTCCGCAGAGCAAAGCAGCGATCAATGCGCGGCATTATCGGGCGCTGACTGAGGTTGCAGCTCCCCTGCATAGTCAACGCGGCAGTGTGCGCGACATGGCGACTCTGTTCGATGAGTCGGGAGTGATCGTGGCGAGTGCGGACGCGGAGCTGTCCGGGGTGCTCAGCGATTTCAAATGGAAAGAATTGTTCTGGTCACGCCGTGATGAAGTATCCGCCGCGATGGGCTTTTATATTTTCGGACATGGCTTGCATGAAAAAGCCATGCGGCCCTATGTCGGGATGACAGGGCAGGGCTTGGTGTTGCAGGTGGAAAGCGAATTTTTTAGTTGGCCGCAGGCGCTCAGAACGTTGCATCTGGATGAACGCGTGGCAGTCTATCTTAACGACCCCGCGAATTGTCTGAATGCGCGCGAACTGACCCCGGTGCCCCTGCTAGGTATACCGGGCTGGTCAGCGGACAACGCGAGTGCGGAGTATTACGACAACCGGGATTATTTTCGTGTGGGGCGGCGCCAATCACCTGTGTAAATCTGCCTCTATTCCCGGTATAAAAAATCCGTTGCATCGGGATAATGGCAACATGATCGCCATACTGTCTTAAGACTTTTTCCTACAAAATTTCCGCAGCAACTTCCTACACAAGAATTAGCCATTCTCTGATTCTTCCTGCTCGTCCGTGTGTTCAAAATGCAGCCATCAAAACAAGAGCACATTGAACTAGGGAGATAAACATGAAATCACAGCAAATGCATCCGCAACGCGTAGCCCGCTCATTTCTTAATTCAATCGAGCCGGACAACTTTATTCCCCAACATTTGACGACCAAAGCGCTGAACGACGATTCCTGCTGGGAAGAATATGAATCTGATATTGAAGATGTTATGCCTGACCATGATCTTTCCTATCTAGATGACATCGCTTGTAACTAGTTTTGCTAGCGCCCTGACAGGGGAGATGTGCCGATAGCGAAATGTGGCGGAAAAATGGTTTTATTCAAGGCATGTGTTTTGCAAGGAGTCCGTAGACTTGGCAAATCGCAACTGACTTGAGGAATGCAAAATGGCTCGCGGCAATTCTTTTGTGGTAAATGATTCCGAGGTTGCTGAAAATATTGAAAAGCTTTTTCATGAATATGTTGCTTTATTCATGCAACTCCATTACCCCGATGGCAACAAGACCGTTTCAGTTGAGGAGCGTCGTGAGCTGACCTTGAAGTTGAAGGAGTCCGTTGACGATATAACGCTGCTCGGGTTGAAGTACAGGCGCAAAAAGCCTGATGCCGCCGTTGAAATGCTTCTCAAACGAGCTAAGTGACATTTCGTGGAGGTTTAATCCTGTCTATCCCTTATGCCTATTGTGTGAAACGTGAAAGTTAGACAGGGTGGTAGTCTAATCAGATG
>WSYA01000082.1 GCA_009773615.1 Gallionellaceae bacterium | reverse complement strand
GACTGGGCTACTTGTCGCCAGTCGCTTTTGAACGCCAGTTCTATGAAAAAAGACTGGCAGCATAATCCCGTTCGTATCCATTTTTGACAACTGACCTCAGTAGCACGGATAGCGCAAGCGATTTATTCGTCAAGGTAATCTCCTTATAAAAAAATGCCCGGTGGAGCCGGGCGTAATGGGGATTGACTGAAAAATTACTTATTTTTCATCGGGCAAGAACTCAGGCCAAACATAGCATATGCGGGGCAGAACTTAAAAATCCCCGTGAGCAATGGCACGAGACCGATCCATCCCCACACGCCGATCACACCTGCAAGGGTCAATCCGATCAAGGCCAGGCCCACCACGATGCGCGCAATTTGATCTATACCGCCTAAGTTAATTTTCATGATTTACTCCGTCGTTGGGTTAGTGAGGGAGGCATAGTAAAGCTCGTTCTTCCGGCTGTCTGTGAGAAAAGTCACATGGATATTTTCAACTCTACTTGAGAAAAACAACGTTTCCTGTTTCAATCCGAATCCTTTACGGTCATGGGGAAAAGCATGGGGCAGGCAAGCATTGGCATCATCGGCGGCAGCGGCGTATACGATATTGCCGGGCTGGAAAACAAACGCTGGGAAACGGTTGAATCCCCTTTTGGCGCAGCATCGGACGAATTGTTGTTCGGCGAACTTGACGGCGTAAAACTGGCCTTCCTGCCGCGCCATGGGCGCGGGCACAATATTCCGCCGTCCGAGATCAACTTCCGTGCCAACATCGATGTGCTCAAGCGAGTGGGCGTGAGCGATGTCATCTCGGTCAGCGCCGTCGGCTCTCTGCGCGAACACCTTACCCCCGGCACTTTTGTCATCGTCGATCAGTTCATCGACCGCACTTTCGCAAGAGAAAAATCTTTTTTTGGAACCGGCCTCGTGGCGCATGTATCCATGGCGCACCCGGTGTGCAAGCGTCTGGGGGATCACATCGAACAATCAGCCAAAGAAGCTGGCATCAACGCGCTGCGCGGCGGCACCTATTTGGTGATGGAAGGCCCGCAGTTTTCCAGCCTCGCCGAATCCGAGCTGTACCGCAGCTGGGGCTGCGACGTGATCGGCATGACCAACATGCCCGAAGCCAAGCTCGCCCGCGAAGCCGAGCTGTGCTACGCCACCGTGGCGATGGTCACCGATTTCGACTGCTGGCATCCGAACCACGACGACGTGACGGTGGACCAGATCATCAAGGTGCTACTGGCCAATGCTGACAAAGCCAAGACTCTGGTGAAGCACGTCGTGCCGCATGTCGGCAGCGATGCCAAGGCGTGTGATTGCGGCTGCCGCATTGCGCTGCAATATGCGCTCATCACTGCGCCGGAAGCGCGCGATGCGGAAATGAAAAAGAAGCTGCAAGCCATAGCGGGACGGATTTTGTAACGACTTGCCAGCATCCCAACCTTCCCTCTGGGAAGGGGAAGAAATGTCCCCTCCCCCATGCAGGGGAAGGGCTAAGGTGGGGGGAAACTATAGGTTAACAATGACTGAACGAACATTACGCATAGAGTTACTCGACACTTCGCGCCGCATGGTCGAACTCGGCCTCAATCGCGGCACAGCGGGCAACGCTTCCGTGCGTTGCGGCGGAGACATCCTCATTACGCCATCTGCCGTACCTATTGCCGAGATGAGCGAACAGGACATCGTGCTGCTGGCCACCGACGGCAAGGTGTTGCAAGGACGTAAGCCTTCCAGCGAATGGCGCTTCCATTGCGATATTTTCAATGCACGTCCCGAAATCGGCGCGGTGCTGCACATGCACTCCGCTTTTGCCACCACTCTTGCATGTCTGGGTAAAGACGTGCCCGCCGTTCATTACCACATCGCCATTGCGGGCGGCGACAGTATTCGCTGCACGCCTTACACCATCTTCGGCGAACAGAATCTTTCCGATCTTGCGCTCGAAGCGCTGCGCGACCGCAAGGCGTGCTTGCTCGGCAATCACGGGATGATCGCGTTGGGCAAAGACTTGACTGAAGCGCTGTCCGTCGCGCAGGAAGTCGAATATCTGTGCGAGATCTACTGGCGCGCCCTGCAAGCAGGCGAGCCGCAGATACTCACTGCGCAACAGATGTTTGAGGTGAAACAGAAGTTTGTCGATTACAAAAAACGAGATGAAACCTAAATCCGTCACCACAGAGACACAGAGAAAGGCACAACAACCTTTCGTTTTGCTCTATGTCTCGGTGTCTCTGTGGTGAAATGTGTTTTTAAGTGCCTTTCAGGAAATTACCATGCCCATTAAATCAAAAATCCGCACCGTCCCTCATTACCCCAAACAAGGTATCCAGTTCCGCGACATCACCACCCTGCTCAAAGACCCGGTGGGTTTTCGTGTCACGATCAACGAGTTGGCGCAACGCTACAAGGATGTGAAGCTGGACAAGATCGCGGGCATCGAAGCGCGCGGCTTCATCTTCGGTGCAGCACTTGCCTACGCATTGGGTAAAGGCTTCGTCCCCATCCGCAAAAAAGGCAAGCTGCCTGCTGCCACCATCGGTCACGACTACGCCCTCGAATACGGCACCGACCGCATCGAGATTCACACCGATGCCATCCAGCAAGGCGAAAAGGTATTGCTGGTGGACGACCTCATCGCTACCGGCGGCACGGCCGAAGCCGCCTGTGTGTTGATCGAGAAGATGGGCGGCAAGATCGTCGAGTGCTGCTTCATCATCGACCTGCCGGACATCGGCGGACGTGCGCGGCTGGAGAAACTCGGGCAGAAGGTGTTTGCGTTGTGCGAGTTTGAGGGGGATTAGCTTTGAGGGGGCTTTTTCAAGGCTTAGCAATGTCAAATATATTTGACATTCCGGGCCTGTCTTGAGTAGCATCCATTCCATGTCGCTGAACCTCAAAATCGTAGGACTTCAAATCAAGCAATCCCGTCTCAGGGCGGGCATCAGCCAGGCCGAGTTGGCGAGTCTGACCGATGTTTCGCGTGCAACGATCAACGGGCTGGAAAATGGCTCGATCAATGAGATCGGCGTGAATCGCCTGAATCGCATTGTCTTGAAGTGTCAGGACTTGGTCGGTGTGCATGATGTAACTTCGCCGTCCACCCGCAAATCCGCCAGCCTTGATTTGTCATTCCCCTACGACTGGAGCAACTCCGCCATGTCCGATACGCTGCTGATCGACAAAGTGGTGGAGCGCGGGCTGTTTGAAGACTTAGTCAAGGTTGCCGCCCGCTTCGGTACAGCGCCATTGCGCCGTTCCATCGACAGGTTCACTGCCAAGCATCGCACTGCCGCCCCCGCATTGAACAGGATGCTGGGTAACATCGAAAAGGCCATGCATGCTCAAGCTTGATTGCATGCCGGAGCGTACCAAGCGCGTATTTGAGACACTCGCAAAAGAACCCTTGATGAAAGGCTTTGTGCTGATCGGCGGCACGGCGCTCTCCATCCAGATCGGCCACCGTTTGAGCGAAGACCTGGATTTTTGGTTGCCTGAAAAATCCATGTCAAAAGAGCGCGTGGATTCCATCCTGATCAATTTGAGCCAGCATGGCATTCCTCACGAATTCGCCACCCCCGCCTGGAAAATATCGCAAGCGCGCATCAACGGTATCGACCTGCTATCGCAAAGCCGCGACCACATCATCGGCGGCGCAAAAGCCACCTTCTTCGCTCGCGACGACGTTCCCTACCGCCACTTTGCACAGATGCAAAGAATCAAAAGCAAAACCCACTTCAGCATCGCCGACGAAGAAGCGCTGTTCAACATGAAATCGTGGCTAATCTCGCAAAGAGTCAGATCGCGCGACCTGTACGACTTGATGATCCTGATGCAACGCGGAAAAACGCTACAAGACATCCTTGATGCCGGAGCGCAAGCCGACCCGTCTTTCCAGCGCGAATATGCGAAAGAAGTGCTGGTCGGAAATGTCTCGCTGGATGCGGATGATGAAGGGTTCGAGTCTATAGGGATTGAAGTCACGCTGGACGATATGCGCGAGTTCTTTTTGGAGGCAGTGAACGAATATGAAGTGAGCGTCGCAGGTGCGATTGGAAAGGCTATACCGCGAGCAAAATGAGGGGAAATTGAATGATTGCATTACACAAAAAACGTTTTTCTGAGTTGTGCGAACAACTTGATGTGGTAGAAAAAACAAAGCAAACTGAATCGAGTCAGCGTAATTCTAGTTCTACGTATGTAGATAACAACTTGCTCCTGAATTGGAAAGTTAAAGCAAAAAACCTACTTCAAGCCGCATGCGGTGTGGATTCGTAACATTTCAAGAATTTTGAGAAATATGAAGTGACTACTGGTTTCTCAACTAACCACGATATTTTTCAAAGGTTGAAGGCAATTTTCTTGGCAGCAAAAGAAGATTATGAAGGTGGTTATATCTTTTCTATTCGGTCTCTGGTTCAGGCTGAAATTTTTGATTCGGAACTGGAACAAGCGGGTGAGTTACTAAGAGCTGGTTACGTCGGAGCAGCAGCCGTAATAGCAGGTGTTGTTCTCGAAACGGCTTTGAGAGACTCCTGCAGTCAGCGGAGCATAGATATGGGTAAATTAGACAAAATGAATGCAGATATGGCAAAAGCTGGTGTCTATTCTATTTTGGTTCAAAAGCAAATTACTGCATTTGCAGATATTCGCAATAATGCAGCCCATGGTAATTACGAAAAATTTAACAACGATGACATCGTTTCCATGATTTCAAGAATTGAACGCATTCTTGCTGAGCACCTCGGCAACTAATGGAATAGATAATGAAAATCGAAACCCTACGCTGGTTCAACAACAGGCTGGAAATGATAGACCAGCGCATCCTTCCCGCTTCCTTTGAATACTTGAGTTACGACTCTGCCGCTTCGGTGGCGGGGGGCATACGCAGTATGGTGGTGCGCGGTGCACCGGCCATCGGGGTGGCAGCGGCTTATGGGGTGGCGCTGGAGGCGTTGCGGTTATCCTCCCTTCGACAAGCTCAGGGCGAACGGTTTGAGTTTGATCAAGGCATGGAAGCCGGTTTTACAGTGCTGGCGCAAAGCCGTCCGACGGCGGTGAATTTGTTCTGGGCGTTGCAGCGTATGCGCAAGGCTTGGGAAAGCGTGGTAGAGCAAACGCCGCCGCAGATCGCTCAACGTTTGCTGGCCGAGGCGCACGAAATACTGGCAGAAGACATCCGCATCAATAAGGCGATGGGTGCTCATGGCGCAGCTTTGCTACAAGACGGCGCGCGGGTGTTGACGCATTGCAACGCTGGGGCGCTGGCGACGGCGGGTTGGGGGACGGCGCTGGGGGTGTTCCGTTCGGCGGTGGAGGCTGGCAAGAAAATCTCAGTGATCGCCGACGAGACGCGCCCCTTTCTGCAAGGCGCGCGGCTGACGGCGTGGGAGATGGTGCAGGAGAGTATTCCGGTGACGCTGATCACCGACAACATGGCGGGTTACATGATGGCGCAGGGCGAGGTGGATGCCGTGGTGGTGGGCACCGACCGTGTGGCGGCCAACGGCGATGTGGCGAACAAAATCGGCACGTACATGGTGGCGGTGCTGGCGCGGCGGCACAATATTCCGTTCTATGTGGCGTGCCCGCTTTCCACTATCGACATGAGCATCGTATCGGGCAAGGACATTCCCATCGAGGAGCGTTCGGTGGATGAGGTTAAGGGTTTTCGTGATTACCATTGGGCGGCTGAGGGTGTGAAGATACGCAACCCGGCGTTTGATGTGACGCCGGCGGAGTTGGTGACGGGGCTGATCACCGAGCGGGGTGTAGTGATGCAGCCGGATGCAGAGAAGTTGCGGCGGTTGTTTGCCTAATGGAAAGGGAGGGTGTCTTTTATTTTGTGTAAACGGAATTTCTTAATGCTGCGGCATCCGTTCCTCAAACTGGATAGTAAACCGATTTAGCGCCGCCTTCCAATC
>WSYA01000081.1 GCA_009773615.1 Gallionellaceae bacterium | reverse complement strand
GGTTTAGATGAAATGACAGAGATTCCATCTTGGCACTTGTTGCCGTTCGCGGAAACTTCTCCGCACCCTCGGGACGGGGAAGTCCCTTTCATTCGTTAGACCACGAGGCCTTTAGGTGAGCAATCCAAAACTCTTCATTTCCTACAGCTGGTCGAGCCAAGACCACGAGGCTTGGGTCGTTCAGCTTGCAACTGATTTGCGAGAATCCGGCATCGATGTAGTCCTCGATAAATGGGATCTGAAAGAAGGCCACGATGCCCACGCCTTCATGGAACGCATGGTTTCCGACCCGGAAATAAAGAAGGTCGCGCTCATCTGCGACAAAGTTTACGTTGACAAGGCAGATGGCAGAAGCGGTGGCGTAGGAACCGAAACTCAGATCATCTCACCAGAAATCTATCGCAGCCAAGCACAAGACAAATTTGTCGCGATCGTCAAGGATCGAGATGATGAAGGGAAGGCATATCTCCCTGTCTATTATCGTTCTCGTATTTACATCGACTTCAGCGACCCTAGTACGGAAGCTGAAAACTTTGAGAAGTTGCTTCGTTGGGTGTACGAGCAACCGCTTTACAAGAAGCCAAGTCTTGGTCAGAAACCAGGGTTCCTTTCTGAGGAACAGCGAACAGTCTCATTGGGTACTTCGTCGCGTCAAAAGCGTGCGCTTGATGCAATCAAGAGCGGTCGCGACAACGCTGAGGCGGTAATGGTTGATTACCTGACAACCCTTGCAGACGAGTTAGAAAAATTCCGTATCGATGCTTCAATTGATCCATTTGACGATGAGGTAATTCGGAACATCGAGGCTTTCTTGCCCTATAGAAACGAGGCAGTCGAGTTATTTATGAGTCTTGCTCTATACCGTGATTCACTTGAAACGCGGACAGCGATTCACCGATTTTTTGAACGTATCATTCCATATCTTGAGCGACCGAAGAGCATTAGTAGTTATAGAGAATGGGATTTTGATAATTTCAAATTCATCGTTCACGAACTATTCCTATATGCCTTGGCAACGTTAATTCGCTACGAACGATTCGAGTCCGCTGCCTTTCTCATGGCAAATGAATACTATATCTCCGGACGCTCGGAATACGGCAAGGATGCGATGATGCCGTTTGAGGTCTTTAGCCAAGATATGAAGACGCTCGAACATAGAAACCAGAGACTTGGTCTACGTCGGTTATCTCTTCGAGCCGACCTGCTTGAACAACGCTCTAAAGGCACCGGAATCGAGTTCCGGTATCTGATGCAGGCGGACTTTATTCTATTCATGCGAGATAACATTGATAGGCCAAACAACCAGTGGCATTGGTGGCCAGAAACACTTATCTACGCCAGAATGCAATCGGCACCATTCGAGGTATTTGCACGCTCCAGATCAACAAGCTATTTTGAAAAAGCAAAAGTTCTCTTGGGTGTGGAGTCCAAGGCCGCACTTGTCCCACTTTTGGAACAATTTAGTACAGAAAGGCAACGCATACCAAGATGGGAGAGCACATCCTTCAGTCCTTCAGGGCTCCTTGGATTTAACGAGATTGCCACCAAACCATGAACGATGCATGGTCTAACTTTACATTCAACCCGGACTCCGCAAAAGCGCGGAGCCGGTTAATTTTACGTTGGGTGCCATAGAGCATGCGTCTCTGGTCAATACATGCCAAGTATCTCGACCCTCAAGGTCTCGTCGCTCTGTGGCGGGAAACCCTTTTGGCGCAGGCCGTTCTGCGCGGCGAAACACGTGGTTATCGCAATCATCCGCAGTTGGTCCGCTTCAAGAACCACTCAGCGCCTCTCGCTGCCATCTCGCAATATTTGATGGCCATTCATGCCGAGGCCGAGATACGCGGCTACGCTTTCGACAAAAGCAAAATCAAACCGACTCGAAAGGTGGTAACACTGACCGTAACATCCGGTCAGATGGCGTATGAGTGGGCGCACCTCCTAAGCAAACTGAAGGAGCGCAGTCCTGCGCTTTACAGAAAGTGGCTAGCTACAGAAGTGCCAGAAGCACATCCAATGTTTACAGTGCGAGCAGGTGAAGTTGAATCTTGGGAACGTCAATGAACATAGCGCCCAAGTCCCCATGCAACCTATCTTAACGAGATAACCGGCCACCCCTGCTGTTCGGCATGTTTACGCAAGGTGGCATCGGGGTCGACCGCTACGGGCTTTTTCACTTTGGCGAGCAGCGGCAAATCGTTCAGGGAATCGCTATAAAACGTCGTATCGGCAAAGCTCGCCCAATTCCACCCGCGCTCTTTCATCCAGCTTTCCAGCCTTGTGATCTTGCCTTCGCGGAAGTTCGGCACACCCGCAACATTTCCGGTGAACTCACCGTTAATCTGCTCGGGGTCGGTCGCAATCAAATGCGGCACACCGAACTCGCGCGCGATGGGCGCGGTGACAAAGCTGTTGGTCGCGGTGATGATGACGCAGATGTCGCCCGCATCGCGATGTTTGGCCACCAGATCGCGCGCGGCAGGCCCTATCATCGGATGTATCTTGATGCGCATGAAGTCCTCGTGCCACGCGTCCAGCACCTTGCGCGCATGGCGCGACAGCGGCTTCAACTGAAAATCCAGAAACTCGTGGATGTCCAATGTTCCCGCCTTGTATTGCTCGTAGAACGATAGATTTTTTGCTTCGAACAATTCGCGGTCGAGCACGCCCTGCTCGATCAGAAATTGCGACCACTCGAAATCGCTGTCGCCACTGAGCAGGGTATTGTCCAAATCAAATAAGGCTAGGTTCATTTCACATTCCATTCATTAACCGCTCCTTCCCCCTTGCAGGGGGAGGGAATATTTCGCGTCACTCCGAACGCATAACCTCTTTCAACAACGGCACGCTCGCCGCGCGTTTTTTCAAACGCAAACAATGCGCGTCCAACTCGTCCAGCACGCCCAGCAAATAGGGCAAGTCGCGCCGACCGTGGCACAGCAGGTAATGCGTCACTTCATTGGGCAGCTCGAAACCTCGGGCTTGCGCATGCTGGTGCAAGGCCTGCGTTTTCTCTTCGTCGTTTAAGGCGTGAACTTGATACACCAAGCCCCAGCCGAGGCGCGTGCGCAGGTCGTCGCGCAGATGCAAATGAGTGGGGGCGGCTGTGCCGCTCACCAGCAGCATGCCGCCGCTTTCGCGCAAGCGGTTGTACAGAGCAAACAGCGCGATCTGCGCCGCATCGTCCAATGCTTCGACATCATCCACTGCGACGACCTGCGCCGCATCCGGCACTGTGCCGCATGCATATACAGCGGACTGACCGTTGCCGCGCGCACGCTCCACGGCGGCTTGTAGAAGGTGGCTTTTGCCGCTGCCCGCTTCGCCCCACACATAGAATCCCCGCTCGCCTCCCGTGCTGGAAAGCGCATGGCGCAGGGCTGTGTGCAGCTCCTGATTGCGTCCGACCACAAAATTATCCAGGGTCGGCAACCATTGCGGCGCAATACCCAAAAGCAGTTGAGTCATAATTATTCCGGTACTGAAACAGAAGGATACGTGCGACCCACCGTGTATTAGCCACGCGCAACGAAGCGAGTTGGAGTCATTTCAGGTAAAATCCGTTTATCGAAAATCGCCGCCCTGAACGGACGGCACTTTACCTTTAAGAAAGCGAGAACTCAACTTGAGCCAGCCCAATAACAGCCTGTCCTACCGCGATGCGGGCGTCGATATCGACGCGGGTGACCAACTGGTCGAGAACATCAAGCCCTTCGCCAAGCGCACCATGCGCCCCGAAGTGCTCAGCGGCATCGGCGGTTTCGGTGGTCTGGTCGAGATTTCCAAGAAGTTTAAAGAACCCGTGCTGGTATCCGGCACCGACGGCGTGGGCACCAAACTGAAATTGGCGTTTGAACTGAATCGCCATGACACCGTTGGCATCGACCTGGTCGCCATGAGCGTGAACGACATTCTGGTGCAGGGCGCCGAGCCGCTGTTCTTCCTCGACTACTTCGCCTGCGGCAAACTCGATGTACCCGCCGCCACCGAAGTCATCAAGGGCATCGCTTACGGCTGCGAGCAATCCGGTTGCGCGCTGATCGGCGGCGAGACCGCCGAGATGCCGGGCATGTATCCGGTGGGCGAATACGACCTCGCGGGCTTCGCCGTGGGCGTAGTGGAAAAATCCAAGATCATCACCGGCGAACACATCAAAGCGGGCGATGTGGTGCTTGGACTCGCCTCCAACGGTGCGCATTCCAACGGCTATTCGCTGGTGCGCAAGATCATCGAGCGCTCGCATCCCGACCTGAACGCCAAATTCGACGGCGAACGTTCGCTGGCCGATTGCATCATGGCGCCGACGCGTCTGTACGTGAAACCGCTGCTGGCGCTCATGCAAAGCATCACCATCAAAGGCATGGCGCACATCACCGGCGGTGGCATCACCGAGAACGTGCCGCGCGTATTGCCCGCTAACGTCGTTGCCGACATCGACAGCAAGACCTGGCAAATGCCCAAGCTGTTCCACTGGCTGCGCGAAGGCGGCAACGTCGAAGCGCAGGAGATGTTCCGCACCTTTAACTGCGGCATCGGCATGGTGGTCATCGTTGCAAAAGAAGATTCAGATGCGGCGGTCAAACAGCTGCAAGCGGCGGGCGAAACTGTCTCGCGCATCGGCATCATCCGCGCGCGCAACGGCGACGAACATCAAACACAAGTTCGCTAAGCTGTGAAAAAAGTCGTCATCCTCATCTCCGGTCGCGGCAGCAATATGCAAGCGTTGCTGGAAGCGAAATTGCCCTGCCAGATCGTCGCCGTCATCAGCAATCGCGCCGATGCCACAGGTCTGGAAATCGCCAAGGCACACGGCATCGCCACCGCCGTGGTATCGCACCGCGAACATGCCGACCGTGCCGCTTTCGATATGGCGCTGGCGCAGGTGATCGACGGCTTTCAGGCTGAACTCGTCGTGCTGGCCGGATTCATGCGCATCCTCACCACGCCCTTCGTCGAACGCTATCACGGCAAACTGGTCAACATCCATCCTTCGCTGCTGCCGTCTTATACGGGTATCGACACCCATGAGCGCGCGCTGCAGGACGGCGTAAAAATCCACGGTTGCACGGTGCATTTCGTCACGCCCACGCTGGATGGCGGCCCCATCATCATCCAAGCCGCCGTACCGGTGTTGCACGACGACACGGAAGCTTCTTTGTCCGCACGCGTCCTGCATGAAGAGCACCGCATCTACCCGCAAGCCTTGCGCTGGTTGTGTCGCGAACAAGTGTGGCTGGACACAGCGGGACGTGTCGTGAGCAACCGTCTGGAACAGCCGGGAACCGCTCTAGTCTCGCCAGGCTTGAGTTAAGATCATCTTTCACTGCATGTGATCAGCGCCGCATTAACCAACCGTGATCAAATTCCTCGCCGTCCCAACCCGACGCATCGTCTTGGCCGTAGCACTATCGGTATTGCTGCATGGATTGATAATGTGGCTGCCCGAAGTGCATCTGCCGCAGCATGAACTAAAGTTGCCGCCGCTCATCGCCAAACTGGAGCCCTTGCCCAAGCTGAGCGCGAAGGTCGCACACCCGAAGCCTAAGCCCAAGGTACGCCCCAAACCACAGCCCGAGCCTGTTGTTCAATCTTTGCCCGATCTCCCCATCGCACAAAGCGCCCCCGTTCCGGCCAGCGTACCCGTCGCCGCCAGCGCCCCGGCAGCGGCCGAGCCCGAACCTCCAGCCCCTGTCATAGCTGAAGCTCTGCCGCCGGAGCCGCAACGCCCGCCCCTACCCAAGCACGCGCGCCTCCAATTCAACGTCTATCAGGGACAGGGAAATTTCAAAGTCGGCGAATCGGTGCATACGCTGGATATTGAGGACGGCTACTACACGCTCAAAGCCAACGTACAAACGACAGGATTGGCAAGTCTGGTAAAAAGTTACCGCATGGTACAAACCAGCGGCGGCGAAGCCACGCAACACACGCTGAAGCCGGAAGTCTTTACTGAAGAGATCACCGATGGCAGCAGCAAGAAAATGAATCGCACGGAGTTCGACTGGGCGAACAAAAAAATAACGGCAGCGAAGCACCACTACCCGCGCAGGCGCAGGACATCCTGAGCATCCTCTACCAGTTCCCGCCCATGCCGCACCAAGTGGAAACCGTTTCGATCTACATCGGCACTGGAAAAAGATTCGAAGAATATAAATTTGAAATCGCTTTTGAAGAAAAACTCGATACCGCGATGGGAACGTTGCAGACAGTACATTTCCGCAAGATGCATGGCGCTAACCAAGAGGGGCTCGAAATCTGGTTCGCCCAAGAGTATCGCCTGTTACCCGTCAAGGTGCGTCATATTGACCGCGAGGGCAAGATATCCGCAGAAGCCATCATCACCGACATCCGCGTATCGGACGAGTGATCGGTCGTTAGTCTCCAGACGTTAGTTGGTGTTGTCCGCTACGCAGGATTGGATTTAACTAACGTCTAACGACTCCCTCATCTGTTAAACTGCGCACCTTGAAATCAGTCGTTAGTTTCTAGACGTTAGTCGTTAGTTGGCGGAGTCCGCTGCACGGTTTTAGATTTAACTAACGACGGACGTCTAACGATTCCCAACAAGGTTCTCACATGCTCATCACCGAATACCGTCTTGACCTCGTCGTCCAAGCGCTGCGCACTATCCTGCCGCTAGAGCACCCTGCGGATACCTCGCTGCGTTATTTCTTCCAAGCCGAGCGCGTCGGCTCGAACGAGCGCGCGTTGATCGCCGAAACCGTGTTCGGCGTGCTGCGCCATCGCCTGTTTCTGGAACACGCCTGCACCACTCCCGCGATAGCCACCAATAAAACCACGCCGCGCCGCATGGCTCTGGCCTTCTGGGTGCGTTTCGGCGGCTACAACGTGCGCGAACTTGCACCCGTGCTGAAGGCCACTGAAGCCGAATGGCTGGGGCAGGTCAAAGGCATCAAGCTCGACGACTTGCCACTGTCGATCCAAGCCGAACTGCCGGACTGGATCATTGAAAAACTACGCGCACAGCGCGGCGATCACGAAATTCTGGCGCTGGGCCAATCCATGCAAGCCTCGGCCACGCTGGACTTGCGCGTGAATAGCCTGAAAGCCAACCGCGACGAATTGCTGCAAGGCCTCAGCGCCGAAGGCGTACAAGCCGTCGCCACGCCTTACTCGCCTCTGGGCATCCGCGTCACCGGCAAACCCGCACTCAACAAGAGCCCGCTGTTTCTCGGTGGTCGCTTTGAAGTGCAGGACGAAGGCAGCCAATTATTGGGCTTTATGCTCGCACCGAAACGCAACGACATGGTGGTGGACTTCTGCGCGGGTGCAGGCGGCAAGACGCTCATGCTCGGCGCGATGATGAATTCGCAAGGCCGCTTGTATGCTTGGGACGTTTCGGAAAAGCGTCTCGCCAACCTGAAGCCGCGTCTGGCGCGCTCCGGTTTGAGCAACGTGCAACCGCAACTCATCGCGCACGAGAACGACAGCAAGATCAAACGCCTCGCGGGTAAGATCGACCGCGTGCTGGTCGATGCACCTTGCAGCGGGCTCGGCACACTGCGCCGCAATCCCGATTTGAAATTCCGCCAGTCCGCACAAAGTGTGGCCGAGCTCACTCAAAAACAAGCGTCTATTCTTGCATCAGCCAGCAAACTTCTCAAAGTGGGCGGACGTTTGGTGTATGCGACATGCAGCCTGCTGCACGAAGAGAATCAGGCCATCGTGGAAAACTTCCTTGCACAGCATCCCGAATTCACCCTGCTTCCCGCTGGCGAAGCGCTGACACAACAGAAAATTTCGCTGGAAATGGGCGACTATCTGCAACTGCTGCCGCAACAGCACAACACCGACGGATTTTTTGCTGCGGTGATGGTGCGCAAGGCCGATATCTCTGCTGAATAACGGCAATCCCATCTGAAAAGATTGCCCCTGCCCGACTGTTTTTATCGGCTAATAAAGCTTTAAGCGCGTTTTGAATTGCTGCTGTCATACTGCAGTGATAGAGTGAATGCATTCATTGGAAAGCAATCTTTAAAGGAGATTCTAAAATGACTGTATCCCGCCGCGATTTTCTCAAACAAAGTGCCCTCGCCTCTGCCGCCGCCGCGACGGTCGGCCTTCCGATTAGCGAGGCCGCTGCTGCCGCTAGCAAGAGCGCCGAAGCAGGCTGGCGCTGGGATCGCGGCGTGTGCCGTTTCTGCGGCGTGGGTTGCGGCATTCAGATCGCCACCGAAAAAGGCAAGATCGTCGCCACCAAAGCCGACCCTGATGCGCCGGTAAATCGCGGTCTTAACTGCATCAAGGGCTACTTCAACGGCAAGATACTCTACGGCAAAGACAGACTCACTCAACCGCTGCTGCGCATGAAGGACGGGCACTTCGACAAACAGGGCGAATTTGTTGCCGTTTCGTGGGAGCGCGCGTTCGACGAAATGGAGAAGCAGTTCAAACGCACCTATGCCGAACTCGGGCCGACCGGCATCGGATTCTTCGCTTCGGGACAACACACCGTGCAGGAAGGCTACGCGGCGGTCAAGCTGTTCAAGGCCGGTTTCCGCAGCAACAACATCGACCCCAACGCGCGTCACTGCATGGCTTCAGCGGTAGCGGGATTCATGCAGACGTTCGGCATCGACGAGCCGTCCGGCAACTACGACGACATCGAGCACACCGATACCATGGTGCTGTGGGGAGCCAATATGGCGGAGATGCATCCCGTGCTGTGGACTCGCGTCACCGACCGCAGAATGGGCGATCCGAATGTGCGTGTGGTCAACCTGACCACCATTAGCAATATGTCCTCCGGCATTGCCGATCTGGAAATCATTTTCAAACCGCAGACCGACCTCGCCATCATGAATTATCTCGCGCGCGAGATCGTCACCCGCGATGCGGTGAACTGGGACTTCGTCAACAAACACTGCGCGTTTGCGGCAGGGCCGACCGACATCGGCTATGGCTTGCGCGGCTCGGACAAGTTCGATTACGCCGCCGAAAAGGATGTAAACGGCAAAGAATTGACCATGCAGCTGGATGCAGCGGAAGCTATCGGCCAAGGCAAGCAGGCCGGCGCAACGGTGGAACAAAAGAACCGCATCACCCCCGACAAACACTGGCTGATCACTTTCGAGGACTTCAAGAAAGGTGTTGAACCTTACACGCTGGATTTCGTGGCCGAGTTAGCCAAGGGCGACGCGGAAGAATCGCTGGACAGCTTCAAGAG
The DNA here is from genome assembly GCA_009773615.1 of Gallionellaceae bacterium. Classification (GTDB taxonomy): domain Bacteria; phylum Pseudomonadota; class Gammaproteobacteria; order Burkholderiales; family Gallionellaceae; genus PALSA-1006. The sequence goes on along the minus strand of WSYA01000081.1, from coordinate 2,951 downwards.
CAAGCTCAAACAACTGGCCGATCTCTACATCGAGAAATCGCGCAAGGTGGTGAGCTTCTGGACGATGGGCTTCAACCAGCACCAGCGCGGCACCTGGGTCAACGAGCAGGCTTACACGATACATCTGCTGCTGGGCAAACAGGCGATGCCCGGCAACGGTGCATTCTCCCTCACCGGACAACCTTCCGCCTGCGGCACGGCGCGCGAGGTGGGTACCTTCTCGCACCGCCTGCCCGCCGACATGGTGGTGAACAATCCCGCTCACCGCGCCGCTTCCGAAAAGATTTGGAAGTTGCCCGCCAAGACGCTCAATCCCAAGGTCGGCAGCCATTTCACCAAGATCATGCGCGATCTGGAAGACGGGCAGGTCAAGTGGGCATGGGTGCAGGTATGCAATCCGTTCCAGGACACTGCCAATGCCAACCACTGGATCAAAGCGGCCCGTGAAATGGATAACTTTATCGTGGTGTCGGATGTCTATCCCGGCATCTCCACCAAAGTGGCGGATCTGATTTTGCCGGCGGCGATGATCTTTGAAAAATGGGGCGCTTACGGCAACGCCGAACGCCGCACCCAGCTGTGGCGCGAACAAGTGTCGCCGCCGGGACAGGCGCGTGCAGACATATGGCAGATCATGGAATTTTCCAAGCGCTTCAAACTCAAGGAGGTATGGGGCGAACAGAAAATTCCGGGACTCAAGGAGGAAGGTTTCACCGACGGCAAGTTGCCGGATGTGCTAAGTGGCTCAAGCTATTCACCGCAGGCAACACTGTACGAAGTGTTGTTCGCCACCGCGGACAACCGCAAGTTCAAATGGCCGGACAAAATCGCCAACAAGCACGACAACCATACCGCCAAACTGTTGGGCGATCACTGGTTCCCGGAAAAAGCGCTGTTCGAGGAATACGCACAATTCGGTCGCGGAAACGCCCACGATCTGGCTCCTTTCGACATGTACTTCCGCGACGATGTACGCGGCCTGAAGTGGCCGGTGGTAGACGGTAAAGAGACGCACTGGCGTTTCAACGAAGCCTACGATCCCTATGTCAAAAAAGGCAGCGGCTTCGATTTCTACGGGTCGGCGTTCAAATCCCTGCCGAGCGGCGATCTGAACGGCATCACCAAACAGGAAAAAACCAGTATCGCGGGCAAGGCCAAAATATTCTTCCGCCCCTATGCAGCGCCGGTGGAGCAGCCGGATCAAAACTACGACATGTGCCTATCCACGGGGCGTGTACTGGAGCACTGGCATTCCGGCACCATGACGCGGCGCGTGCGCGAACTGCATTTCGCCGTACCCACCGCGCTGATCTACATGCACCCGGCAGATGCCAAGCTACGCGGACTCAAACAGGATGACATCGCTTGGATCGAGTCACGCCGTGGCAAGATTAAAGCGGCCGTAGAAACGAAGGGACGCAACCGTCCGCCCAAGGGAATGGTGTTTGTGCCCTGGTTCGACGAGGGAGTGTTCATCAACAAAGTAACGCTGGATTCCACCTGCCCGATTTCCAAACAAACCGACTTCAAAAAATGTGCGGTCAAAATTTTCAAAGCCTGATCTGAATATTCCAGTCTAGGGAGAAATAAAATGCGCGATCACTCTGTATTGGCGGTAATCAAATTCTTGGCAGGTTTGCTCTTGATGGCAGCAGGCGCATCCTTTGCCGGACAACCCATTCAAGCGAACGATATGGGTTTGAGCAAAGGTAGCGTCTTCGACACACCGACACCCAAGGTATATCGCTATGACAATACGCCGCCCGGGGAAAGCAAGGTGTTGCCGCGCGCCTATTTAAATGCGCCGCCGCAGATTTCACATGACGTCAGTGATTTTCTGCCGATCACCGCGCAAAGCAACATGTGCATTGCATGTCATAACCAGCCTGCGCAATGGGGTAAAAAGCGCGAACCGACTGCGCCCACACCCATTCCGCCCAGTCATTTCACCGATCAGCGCAAAGCACCGGGCAAGGTTACTGAAAATCTGGTCGGCGCTCGCTACAATTGCAACCAGTGCCACGTTCCGCAAACAGATGCGGCACCCTTGGTGGAAAACACCTTTTCCCCCGGACGCACCAAGAAGTAATGAGTTCGATTTTTGACTGGTAAATTGACGACATGCAACTCAACGTTTCAACCGACATCGCATTGCGCACCCTGATTTATCTTGGGCGCAAAAATGAACTGGCCACCATCCAGGAGATCGCAGATGCCTTCGACATCTCCAAGGCTCACTTGATGAAAATCGTCATGACACTGGTCGCGAACAACTTGCTCATCAGCGAGCGCGGCAGAAACGGGGGGGTACGCTTGGCTCTCGATGCCGGCGACATATCGGTAGGCGTTGTAGTGCGCCTGATGGAAAATTCTCTCGCACTGGTAGTTTGCATGAAAGACGATGCCACAAAAGAAACCTGCCCCCTTCTTCCGAAATGCCGCTTGAAAGGCGTATTCGTCAAAGCGCAAGATGCCTTCTTCGCCACGCTCGATCAAAACTCTTTAGCCGACATATTGTGATTTAGGCTCTTCCCATACCCGTACAAGGGTTGTATTCATGCGCCACCACCTATATCATTCTCTCGGCATGAATGTATAAGCAGCCCATTTGGAGAATCTTTGAATGAACAACAGTACGGCACAACTCAATATCGAACCCGATGCCCATTGGAAAACAAGCACTCTCACCGAGCTGGTCGCACACCTGCTACGTCATCATCACCCCTATACCAAGAACGCACTGGAAGAGCTGGCTCCGTTGCTCGACAAAGTAGTACGCGTGCATGGCGACTCCCATCCAGAGTTGCACGAGTTGCACAAACTTTTTTCCGAATTACGCGATGATATGGGCATGGGCGCGCTCAAAAACCAAGTGCAACATTTTTGGGAGAAAATGTTGCATGGGAAAAATATACAAGCAGTTGAGTGTTGAAGAGAGAACGATGATCCAG
>WSYA01000080.1 GCA_009773615.1 Gallionellaceae bacterium | reverse complement strand
TCAGGAACCGTGACCATTTCAAGATCGCCATCTATTTCCATTGCGGCGGCCTTGATCTGTATCCGGCTCAGGTTACCCACGGGAAAGTCTGATGAACCTATATTTATATGCTGATGCAGATTCCGGTCGGTGTGATGGCTGATACCTTGGGAGTGCGCCGCATCGTTATCGCAGGCGCGCTGGTGGCGGGTGTCGGTTCGCTCATGTTCGCGTGGGCGGAAAGTTTGCCGATGGCTTATGCCGCACGCTTGTTGACCGGGCTGGGCGTGTCGGTGTTTTTCATCGCGCTGATGAAGATCAACTCCGTGTGGTTTCACGACAGGCACTTCGGCGCAGCGGGGGGTTTGGCTATTATGCTGGGCAACATCGGCGCAGTGTTGGCGGCATCGCCGCTGGTGTGGCTGGTGTCGCAAACCTCATGGCGCAACGTGTTCGCCGGCGTGGGGATGCTGTCATTGCTGTTGGCGCTGCTGGTGTGGCTGCTGGTGCGCAACCATCCGCACGATGCGGGGCTGCCCAGCATGCGCGAGCTGGATGGCAATGCACCGCATCCCAAGCATCACGGGCATTGGTGGGACGGCTTGATGCAGGTGGCGAAGAACCGGGCGACGTGGCCCAGTTTTTTTCCGAATTTCGGCATCGCCGGAACGTTGTTTGCCTTCGCCGGATTGTGGGCGGTGCCTTATCTGCACGACGCGCACGGCATGAGTCGCGAGTTGGCCAGTCAGCACAATAGCCTGCTGCTGCTCGGCTTTGCCATCGGCGCGATGTGCAGCGGTCTGCTCTCGGATTATATCGGGCGGCGCAAACCGCTCATCGTCGGAGGCTCGCTGTTGTACGTATTGTGCTGGCTGCCTATATTGTTACTGTGGCAGATGCCGCTGATGTGGAGTTATACGCATTTCTTTCTGATGGGCTTCTGCGCGTCCGGTTTTACGCTCGGCTGGGCGAGCGCCAAAGAAGTGAACCCGCCCGCGCTTTCCGGCATGGCGACGAGTCTGGTGAACACGGGGTCTTTTCTCGGGGCGGGCATTCTGCAACCGCTGGTGGGCTGGATGATGGATGGCGCCTGGGATGGACAGGTGCTGGATGGCGCGCGCATCTACTCGCCGCAAAATTATCAAACAGGATTGCTCGCGATGTTCGGTTTTGCGCTGGTCGGCCTCATCGGTTCATGTTTCATTCGCGAGACTTATTGTTGTTACGCGAGCGACGTGAAATGAGGGCGTACTTGTGATCACCGCCATCGCACTCGATCTGGGTTCCACCTCGGTCAAGGCGGGCCTGTTGCGGCGCGATGGAGCATTGGGCGACATCGTTTCGGCGGCAGCCCCCGAGGTCGCCGTCGATGGAGGGCGCTGCGAAAGCGATGCGCTGGCTTATGCGCATATAGCGGAGCAGGTGCTCGCGGCGTGTCTGTCTCAGGCAAACGGTATGCCGCCGCTCGGTCTGTGCAGCCAGCGCTCTTCGTTTTTGATATGGGAAAAGGCGAGCGGTCAGCCGCTAACACCGCTCATCTCATGGCAGGATACGCGCGGTGCGACGAGTTGCGAGGCTTTACGATCAGCGGAAAGAACGATCCGCGACCTCAGCGGTTTGCGCCTGACGCCGTATTATTTTGCACCCAAGCTGCGCGTTCTGCTGCTGGAGCATCCGCAATGGCGCGCACGCCTTGAGCGCGGTGAGCTGCTGGTGGGCACGCTCGATACTTTTCTGATCTGGCGCTGGACGGGCGGCGGGCAATACCTCACCGATGCCTCCATGGCTGCGCGCACTTTGCTCATGGATGTCCGGCAGCAGCAATGGTCGCCAGCGCTGTGCGAAATCTTTGACATCCCTCTCGCCGTGCTCCCGCAAATCAGACCCTCCGTCGGCTTGGCTATCCCTCTGAAAAATGGTCTTGCCTTGCAAGCCAGCGTGGGGGATCAGTCCGCCGCGTTCTTCGCCAGCGTCGGCTCGGATAGCAGGGCGGCACTGGTCAATCTGGGAACTGGCGGCTTTGTGATGCGCGACATGATGCATGAGCCAAATGGACTGGAAGGTTATCTGCGCACCTTGCTTTATCAGGACAATGCAGCGCAGGCCCGCATCGCCCTCGAAGGCACGCTCAATTCCATCGCTGTCGCTCTTGCCCCTTATCCGGTCGCGGAATGTCGCACCGAAGATATGGCGTTGACCGATATATTCTGTCTCGCCGAACCTAGCGGCCTCGGCGCGCCCTATTTTCGCAACGATCTGGGAATTTTATTTTCGGATTCCGTCGAGCATCTGTCGCCGCAGCAAATCGGCAGTCTGTTGCTCGAAGCCATCGTCTTTCGCGTGGCGCGGATACTGGAGGGGTTTCACTGTGCCGCGCCTCTTGAGCGCGTCTATCTTTCAGGCGGCTTGTCCGAGTTGGTTTGCCTGCAACAAGGCATCGCGCAGTGTATGCCGGCTTTGCGTGTCTATCGTTTGCAACAGAGAGATTCCAGTTTGCTTGGCGCAGCACTGCTTGCGGCGGGAATGCCGCTGGCTGCGCGCCGGGATGCGGAGCAGATCATCGTGGCGGATAGGGCACCACGTTTGCCGGAAAAATATCGGCGCTGGAAAGATTGGCTGGACGCTTTGCTGGCTAGTCAGGCGCGATAAGCGGCGGCCAGAAGAGGTCGATGCGCCCGCAGTTGGGCAGGCCTGCGCCGACGACTTCTTGCGCTGAAGTTGTTAGCCCCAATGCGGCAAGGATAGGGTTTTCGTGCGAGACCGCCAGCACATGGGCCTCGGGGTGTTGTGCCGCGATCTCATCCAGAAAATCTTTCAAGCGCTCCATCTGTTGCAGAAACGACTCACCGTTAGGCGTTTTGAAATGCAAAGGATCGCGCAACACCTGATCGTTGAAGGCGTTTACAGGCTGCCCGTCCATGCCCGATTTGCGTTCGTTAAGACGCGGGTCAATGGCCAGCGGAATCATTTTGCCGCGCAGCAGGATTTGAATCGTTTTCCGAGCGCGGGGGAATTCTGAGACATACGCACGCGTGAACGTTTCCGCGTCCAGTGCGGTTGCCAGCGATTCGGCCTGAGCTTGGCCTTTGGGCGTTAAATGTATGGGTTTTGTCGGGTCGTCACTGATGAAGTGGCCGACGTTGGCTGCGCTCTCTCCATGTCTGATAAAGGTGATCTTCATGTGATTCGGGATGGATGATATAAAAACGCACTAAATTTATCGGGATTGAACTTTATTTTTTCGGGTCAGTCAGAGTAATCGGGTAAATCACCCATTATTATGAAAGGGCGCGCCATGAAAAAATACTTGGTATTGATCTCACTGACTGTCACCGAATGGCTCGCCGTATTGGCCAACACCGTTCCCGTCTGACGCGGAAACAGACCTATGAATTGAGGACGTCGATGCCGCGCTGTTGCGCGGCATCGCGCGTTGCCGAGATGATGTGCTCATTCAGGCTTGCATTCGGTTCGCCTGTCAGGGGAATGTTCGCCAGTACGTTGTTGGCAAATTCCAGCGCGGCTTGGGCACGGTCTTTCGGATATCCGGCCCGCGACGCGATTGCCTGAAAATACAGCATGCCATTGCGTTGCGTGATGGTGAGCTGATAAATATCCTGCCCGTGTGCGGTGACTTGTTTGTCGCGCATCTCGAAGCAAAGCGTCGGGCTGTTTTGTGTGCGTTCTACCGTCGGCGCAAGCCTTTTGGCGATATCCTCGATCAGCGTCTGCGCCAAGTTGAGCTGCGGCGCAAGCGTCATGTGGTATCGTCCCGGTCGTTCGATGATGAGCGGATTGTCCAGCGGCGGAGTCTTGCCGGGGCGTAGCAGTGCTAACACCACCAGCGTCACAATCGTGAGTATGGTCAGTTCAATCAAAATGCACATCTCCTAATTAGTCGAACACGTTGGTATTTTAGCGCGTCTGTGATGGGTATTCGCTCAAGTATACCGATCACTTTGCGCATAAATGCGTTGCCGTGAAATATTCCGGCAATAAACATTTCTTATACTTGTCTGCAATGACCTTTTTTCACCTGTGTCCCTGGTGCGCTTGTGAATGCGAGTCCCTGGTGCGCTTGTGAATGCGAATATATTTCTATATTATTGGAAACGTGGAAATAAAAAGGTGATTCCGGCATGAAAATTAAGGCTGCGGTGGAAGCGTTGGCAGCATTGGCACAGGAGTCGCGTTTAGCCGTATTCCGTTTGCTGGTGCAGACAGGCAAGGAAGGGCTGGCGGCTGGGGTGGTGGGCAAAAAGCTGGGTATTCCTCCCGCCACTTTGTCGTTTCATCTCAAAGCGCTGGCAAATGCCGGATTGGTCAAGTCGCGCACCGAAGGGCGCTTTGTGATTTATAACGCCAACTATGCCGAAATGGATAAGCTCATCGCCTACCTCACCGAGCATTGCTGTGCAGGCGATAACGCGCAGTGCGCGCCGCTAAAGAAATGTTAATAACTTAAAGAAGGAAGATCGAAAATGAGTGAAAAACAATACAACGTGCTGGTGTTGTGTACCGGCAATTCTGCGCGTAGCATTTTAGGCGAAGTGCTGTTCAATACCTTGGGGAAGGGCAAGTTTAAGGCGTACAGCGCAGGCAGCAAACCGGCCGGGAAAGTAAATCCGGGTGCATTGGAATGGTTGAAGGCAAACGGCCACAGCACCGAAGGTTTGCGCAGCAAAAGCTGGGACGAGTTTGCTGCACCCGGCGCACCGGAGTTCGACTTCATCTTTACCGTGTGCGACAACGCGGCAGGGGAAGCCTGCCCGCTGTGGCTGGGCAAGCCTGCCACGGCGCACTGGGGCATACCCGATCCGGCGCATGTTGAAGGCGACGAGGCGCGGCGTGCCGCCTTCAAGAAGGCGGCCGATCAACTGGCGCGGCGCATCCAGCTGTTCTTGAGTCTGCCCATCGAAAAGCTGGACAAGCTCGTGCTGAAAGAAAAACTCGCCGAAATCGGACGCATTCAGGACTAATACGATGAGTATTTTTGAACGCTACCTCACCCTGTGGGTCTTCCTGTGCATCATCGTCGGCGTGGTTCTCGGACAGATGATTCCGGCACCATTCCACTGGCTGGGCGGATTGGAGGTCGCCAAGGTCAACATTCCCGTCGGACTGCTGATATGGGTGATGATTATTCCCATGCTGTTGCGCATCGACTTCGGCGCGTTGCACGAGGTGCGCAAACACTGGCGCGGCATCGGTGTCACGTTGTTCATCAACTGGGCGGTCAAGCCGTTCTCGATGGCGCTGCTGGGCTGGCTGTTCATCCGCTACCTGTTCGCGCCGTATTTACCCGCCGAACAGATCGACAGCTACATAGCCGGACTCGTGTTGCTCGCCGCCGCACCCTGCACCGCAATGGTGTTCGTGTGGAGCCGTCTGGTGAACGGCGAGCCGCTGTTCACCCTGAGCCAAGTCGCGCTCAACGATGCCATCATGGTGTTCGCCTTCGCGCCGCTGGTGGCGCTGCTGTTGGGCATGTCGTCCATCATCGTGCCGTGGGATACGTTACTGGTGTCGGTGGTGCTCTATATCGTGCTGCCGGTGTTGCTGGCGCAGGCGTGGCGCAAGCTGCTGCTGGCGCGCGGCGAAGAAGCGTTGCAACGCACCTTGCATACACTCAATCCCGTATCCATCTCCGCGCTGCTGCTGACGCTGGTGCTGCTGTTCGCCTTCCAAGGCAAGGCCATCGTCGAACATCCGCTCATTATCGCCATGCTTGCCGTGCCCATCACCATTCAGGTGTACTTCACTTCGGGCTTGGCCTATTGGCTGAACCGCAGAGTCGGCGAGGCGCACTGCGTGGCCGGGCCATCGGCCTTGATCGGCGCATCGAATTTTTTTGAGTTGGCCGTGGCTGCCGCCATCAGCCTGTTCGGTTTCGAGTCCGGTGCGGCATTGGCCACGGTGGTCGGCGTGCTGATCGAGGTGCCCGTGATGTTGAGCGTGGTGTATCTGGTGAAACGCAGCAAGGGATGGTACGAAGGGGTTTGATGTGCTGCTGTATAGAGCAGAGATAGAATGCCGCCATCTGTAATCGCTCAACATAAGGAGGAGATATGCGCACGAATATCGACGAGTTGGCAAAGCAAACGATGCAACTAGATATTGAAGACAGGGCATTCCTGCGGATGAGGGGCGCGCTCAAAAACCAAGTGCAACATTTTTGGGAGAAAATGTTGCATGGGAAAAATATACAAGCAGTTGAGTGTTGAAGAGAGAACGATGATCCAG
>WSYA01000079.1 GCA_009773615.1 Gallionellaceae bacterium | reverse complement strand
TTGTTCCATGTTCGTGATCGCATCCTTCAGTAACGTTTCTCTGCACTATTTCGATGACTTGCCAGATCATTTATTTCGGGTGATTTTTAGAGGTGCCCTGAAGATAATGTTTTGTGCCAGCCCCCTATGCTGATGATCCACCATTCCCGTGCCGTACATTGCGGCACAGTGTTGCACTGGTGGTTGTACAAGAGCGGTGAACTCTATGTAATGGGCGAGGGGGTGTCAAGGATGGAGGTTAAAGAAAGGAATAAATAGGTCGTTATGGGCTTAGTTTTACGAAACATCAATCGCTCAACGGCAGCTATAGAGCTGACACATTGTTCATTCGATTGCCGCAAATGTGTCGTTTGCGGGCAGTCACGAGTGTCCGCTGGAAACGGGAGCCTGTCTCGGTGGAGGTGATAATTTTGCTCACGACTAGGCGCCATTAAAATTGGTCGGCAGCGGTCTTGTGGTTATGCCCCGAACGAATCCGGCATGGTGCTGCGTGAAAAGCCGCTGCGGGAAAATTCTCGCGATACCGACGCGTAACTTGACAACACCGATTGCGTGGAAATACTAAAGCCGCGATACATATCCAGGTCGTAATCGGACATGCGGATGGCATGTGCGGCATTGCCAAATTCGCTGATGAATTCATCCCATGTGGCATGCCGATCCACTGCATTTTTCTGCATGGCGTGATTGATGACGGCAATCAATTGCTGCGGTAACTCTTTGCGATAAGTCTCAATAGGGATGATCGGAAAATTCAGGATGGCGATGCGCGCATCGAAATTGTCTTCCGCCACAAAAGTATTTCTTCCTGTGAGCAAGCGGTATATCACCGCGCCGAGCGCATAGATGTCGGCACGCTGATCGAGCGCTTCACCTTCAAGTTGTTCCGGCGACATGTATGCCAGACTGCCCGCCACCACGGAGCCCAGTTCTTTGCTGGGCACGGCGCAGCCGAAATCGGTGAGCTTGGCGGTGCCGTTCGGCATCAGAATGATATTTGCCGGTTTTACATCGCGGTGCACGATGCCCAGTTCTGCCGCGTAGCGCAAGGCATTGGCGATCTGTTCGACGACAGAGAGCACGGTCTTGATCGGCAGTAGGTTATCGGCGTGTTCGTGCTGATCCAGAGATGTGCCGTTGGCGAACTCCATCACCAGATATGCGCCGCTCTTTTCATTCAGGTCGGCATCCAGCACATGCACAATATTTTTGTGCTGCATTTTCTTTCCCAGTTCGACCTCGGTGAGAAACATCTTTTTGTGCCACTCGGATTGGGAAATGTTGCGGAATTGTTTGAGTGCAACCATTGAGAACGAATCGTCGCGCATGCCGAGATAGACATTTGAAGTCGCACCTTCACCCAACTGGCGAACGATGGAATAGTTTCCTATGCGGAGCGGAACGGACATCAGGATGGGTGGATACAAGCAGTCATTCGAGCATTAGACCGCATAAGTGAAAATTAAGTTTCCTGCCGGGTTGTTATTCCTTGCAGCAAACTTTTCGGTTCAACCTTGCTTCCGCATACTGTGACGCGTTTGTGCCGCGATTGCCCGCCTTGCTTTAATTCGACGCTGCGCAACGGAACACCGAAACGATCCGCGATAAAGCGCAACAGTGCTTCGTTGGCGCGACCTTCGATGGGCGGGGCAGCGAGGCGTATTTTCAATGCGTCGCCATGCAGCCCTGCCACGCTGGTCTGCTTTGCGCCGGGCTGGACATGCAACACCAGGGTGATGATGTCGCCGCTGCGCTGATGCCAGAGGGTCATAGCATGCGCGATACGAGATGTTCCAGCCAGCCGACCGGGATGATCAGCAAGAGCTGGCAAATGATGAGCAGTGCCAGCACGGAAAAGTCGATGTTGCCCACCATCGGCACGATGCGGCGTATGGGGTTCAGAAAGCGCTGTGTGAACGCGGCTGCGACAGGCGCAACCGGGGAGTGCGGATTAACCCACGACAACACGGCCTGCACGAAGAGCATCATCATCAACAGGTAGATGCTCAGCACCAACAGTTTGACCAGTGCCCAGGCCAGCAATCCCGCCAGTGGGAACGTTGCATACGGGTATCCTTGCGCCCATAGCTGCATCGCAAGATAGACCCCTTCTACACTTAACGCCAATAACAACGAGGCTGTGTCGAATCCCCATAGGGTGGGAATATAACGGCGCGCGCGCAGCACGGCAAAATCGCTGAGTGCCATGACGAATTCGCCGATGGAGTTGCGCATCGGCGCGCGCAGCCACCCGGCATGGAAGCGCAGCAACAACAGCGCTGCGAAGGGTTGCACCAGAACATCCAGCAAAAACAATACGGCTTGGCTTAACATTTATTTTGCACTCCCTAATTCGTCGCCCATCTCTTTGGAACGGATCGCGGCAGCGTGAACCGCCGCGACAATGTGTTGTTTAACGCTATCATTTTCCATGCTCAGCAGCGCGCGCTCGGTGGTGCCGTTTTTTGAAGTCACGCGGGCGCGCAACACGCTGACATCATCGGGACTGGCTTGCGCCAATTTCGTTGCGCCGAGAAATGTATCAATCACCAGACTTTTAGCCTGAGCCTCGTTGAAACCCAACTCGCGCGCCGCCTGCTGCATCGCCTCGATGAAATAGAACACATACGCGGGGCCGCTGCCGGACACTGCCGTCACACCATCCAGCATAACTTCTTCCTCCAGCCACACGCTGCTGCCGACGGCATTGAGAATGTTCTCGGCGATCTCCCGTTGCACTGCGCCGACTTTCGGCAACGCATAGAGACCCGTAACACCCATCCCGACAAGGGCTGGAGTGTTAGGCATGCAGCGCACGATATTCTGCGTGTTTAACCATCGCGCGAGATCGGAGGTGCGGATGCCAGCAGCAATGGACACGATCAACTGGCCGCTGAGTAGCGGAGATAATTGCGTACATACTTCGCGCAGTTGTTGCGGCTTCACTGCCAGCACGATCACACCGCTACCGGTCAGGCTTTGCACCAGATTAGTGGTGGCGCGGATGGAAAACTGGTTGTGTAGCTTTGCGCAAGCGTCTTCGCTTGCCTCCACTACGCACAATTCTTCCGGGACATAAAATTTACCCCTAAGCAGTCCGCCAATAAGTGCGGTCGCCATATTGCCGCCGCCGATAAAAGTAATGATCATTTGATGTAATCCCTTTTTCCAAAAATCGCCGTACCCACCCGGATGATGGTTGCTCCTTCCTGTATCGCCGCCGCAAAGTCATGCGACATGCCCATCGACAGCGTATCTAGTGTGATGCCCTGCGCTGTGATGGTTTGTGCCAATTCGCGCAATTGCGCAAACGGTCTGCGCTGTGCGGGCACGTCATCTTCAGGTGCGGGTATTGCCATCAGGCCGCGCAACTTCAAGCGCGGTAATATTGAAACTTCGCGCGCCAGTTCTGCCGCGTCACTCGGCGCGATGCCGCTTTTACTTTCCTCGCCGCTAACGTTCACTTGTAGGCAAATGTTCAACGGGGGCAGCTCATGTGGTCGCTGTTCAGATAAACGTTGCGCGATCTTCAGACGATCCACGCCATGCACCCAGGCAAAATTTTCCGCGATGACGCGCGTCTTATTGCTTTGAATCGGGCCGATGAAGTGCCACTCAAGGTCTAAGTCGCGCAATGCTGATATTTTATCCAGCGCTTCTTGCACGTAATTCTCGCCGAATGCATGCTGACCTGCGGCATGGGCCTCGCGCACGGCAGCAGGCGGAAAAGTCTTGCTCACGGCAAGCAGCATGATGCTTGCCGGGTCGCGCTGTGCAGCCTGCGCCGCTTGAGCAATGGCGCGGCGGATAGCTTGCAAGTTGGAAAGGATTGCAGTCATAATCCCGTGTGCTTTTGATTGACCTCGCGACCCGCACGAATGCGGTCGCAAAATGAACGGGGAATTATAATGGATATCACTGAACTGCTCGCCTTCGGCGTAAAGAATAAAGCCTCGGACTTGCACCTTTCCGCCGGTCTGCCGCCGATGATCCGTGTTCACGGGGATATCCGTCGCATCAATCTGCCGCCCATGGAGCACAAAGAAGTACATGCCATGGTGTACGACATCATGAACGACCAGCAGCGCAAATATTACGAAGAGAACAAGGAGCTCGACTTCTCTTTCGAGGTGCCCGGTCTGGCGCGTTTCCGCGTAAATGCTTTTGTGCACAATCGCGGTGCGGGCGCAGTTATGCGTACCATTCCTTCCAAAATTTTATCGCTGGAAGACTTGAAAGCACCGAAGATTTTCGAGCAGCTCGCCGACTATCCGCGCGGCATGGTGCTGGTCACCGGCCCGACAGGTTCGGGAAAATCCACCACACTGGCCGCGATGGTGAACCATCGCAACGAGAGTGAAATGGGTCACATTTTGACAGTGGAAGACCCGATTGAGTTTGTGCATGAATCGAAGAAATGCCTGGTCAACCAGCGCGAAGTCGGCCCGCACACCCTGTCGTTCCAGAACGCGTTGCGTTCCGCGCTGCGTGAAGACCCGGACGTGATTCTCGTCGGTGAAATGCGCGATCTGGAAACCATCCGCTTGGCGATGTCTGCCGCTGAAACCGGCCACTTGGTTTTCGGTACTTTGCACACCAGCTCCGCCGCCAAGACCATCGACCGTATCATCGACGTGTTTCCTGCCGACGAAAAAGAAATGGTGCGCGCGATGTTGTCGGAGTCTCTGCGCGCGGTCATCTCCCAGACATTGCTCAAAACCAAAGACGGCACCGGCCGCGCCGCCGCTCACGAAATCATGATCTGTACCCCGGCGATCCGTAACCTGATCCGCGAAGCCAAAGTGCCGCAAATGTATTCCGCGATCCAGACCGGTGGAGCCATCGGTATGCAGACGCTGGATCAATGCCTGCAAGACTTGGTTAAGCGCAACATCGTGTCTTCGGAAGAAGCGCGCAGCAAGGCGATGAACAAGGACTTATTCCCCGGCAAATAAAGCACACCAGCTTCGCCGACAGAACGCTGCATCAAGGAGATATTTGCAATGGAAAGAGATCAAGCCACAGAACTGATACACAATTTGCTGCGCGGCATGATCAGCAAAAAAGCCTCCGACCTTTTTATCACCAGCGGCTTTCCCCCCTCATTCAAGATGGATGGAAAATTGACACCGGTATCGCCGCAGGCGCTGACCGCCGTGCACACGCAGGAGCTGGCGCGCAGCATCATGAATGACAGACAGGCGGCCGAGTTCGAGTCCACGCATGAATGCAACTTCGCCATTAGCCCGCCCGGTATCGGCCGCTTCCGCGTCAACGTATTCATGCAGCAGCAACGCGTGGGCATGGTGCTGCGCACCATCACCACCAAGATTCCCGACCTGGACGAAATGGGCTTGCCTCCGGTACTGAAAGATGTGGTGATGACCAAGCGCGGGCTGGTCATTCTGGTCGGCGGAACCGGCTCTGGTAAGTCCACCACGCTGGCTGCGATGCTGGGCCACCGCAACAAGAACAGCTACGGCCACATCATCACCATCGAAGACCCGGTGGAATACGTGCATGACCACATCAACTGCATCATCACCCACCGCGAAGTGGGAGTGGATACCGATTCCTGGCACAACGCATTGAAGAACACTTTGCGTCAGGCACCCGACGTGATCCTCATCGGCGAAATTCGTGACCATGAAACGATGGAACACGCGGTCGCCTTCGCTGAAACCGGCCACTTGTGTCTGGCCACGCTGCACGCCAACAGCGCTAATCAGGCGCTGGACCGCATCATCAACTTCTTCCCCGAAGAGCGGCGCACGCAGCTGCTGATGGATTTGTCGCTGAACGTGAAAGCCCTCATCTCGCAGCGTCTGATCCCGAAAAAGGACGGTGCCGGGCGCGCGGCGGCGATCGAGATCATGCTTAATTCGCCGCTGATCTCCGACCTCATCTTCAAGGGCGAGGTCAATCAGATCAAAACGGTGATGTCCAAATCGCGCGAGATCGGCATGCAGACCTTCGACCAGGCGCTGTTCGATCTGTACGAGGCCGACAAGATCAGCTACGAAGAAGCGCTGAAAAATGCCGACTCGCTCAACGACCTGCGCTTGAACATCAAGCTGAATAGCCAGCATTCAAAAGATACCGATGTGATGTCCGGCATCGGGGATTTGAAACTGAACTGATCTTTGCTTAGGCCATAAAAATGCCGCGTGTTCGACGCGGCATTTTTTTGTTCTGCTATTTGAGCTAAGTGACATTTCGTGGAGGTTTTTTGCCTCTTTTTCGTGCCAAATGTTCTGCCACCAAGACCCGTTTCCGATCTTTCGAAAGCCCTCTGTG
>WSYA01000078.1 GCA_009773615.1 Gallionellaceae bacterium | reverse complement strand
TCCCGCTCAAGTTATGAGCGGGACAGTATCTATACGCGGGTCAAATTTGGATGCGATTTACTGCGGTAGGTGGGTCAGTTTTGGACGCAATTCAACAGTGGAAACTATTGGACGCTGTTTCCACCACCAATCTGGAAAGTGTTGCACGCGGTTTGACAGGAATGATGAATCTGGTGTACAACATAATGCGTCTGGTGCAGTTGACTAGGCGCGACGGGATAAGTGCGCCTGCAATGGCAAAAGTAGCATGAGTTGCCGAGAGAATGGCTTTGAAAAGAGCACAAATGCTCCAAAATCCGAGCACAATTTAGTAACTGCAAAAATATTACTGCCCCCTATTTCTATGGGTGAAGCAGATTGATTATTAGAGGTGCCCTGAAGTTTATGCTTTTTTTAAAAATCAAAGAGGCATCTGCGACATAATTATTGAACCGGTGGTAATGATCCCAACCAACGATGTGGTAGAAAATGGTGATGTTCGCTATAACTATCCACCAACCGGTCCTCTGGGGTGTCCTACGAGTATAACCAATTGGGGAAATGGAACGGTTGGTTTGTTTGGAGGGACCATCCTCCGCAACAGAGCATCTTCATGTCCAGCTGGTTATGTTTGGTATGCGCACTTGCCTCAGAATACACCTTGTGCAGCCAAAATTGATTACATCATCACTCTGTCGGGCGGCACCAGCGTAGAGCCGTGGCATAAAAAATCTGATGCTGCACACACGAAGACAAACCTGACCTACACCGCAACAGTGAAGGACGCATCGGGTCAGGCAGTTCCGAACATCCCGGTTTTGATCACGACAGATGTTACCCAAGACAGCGGCGGTCACGTCCATATTGATGGACGCCATAAAGGCAAGCTGGCTATTCCCTCTGACCCGATCAAGGATGGAAAAGAAACGATTTCCGGCAACACCGATAGCAACGGCGTATTTGCTTTCACTTTCGGCTCGGAAGAGGCATCGGGCATGCACACCATTACGGCAAAATGCACAGGATGTCAGGCACTGGCAACGGCTACGGTGACTGTAGCAATTCAGGGCTTGTCGCTGTTGAATGCAGATCCTTTAAGCTATACGTTGAACGGCGAAAAATCTTGGCATCCCGGTAGCCATTATTTTTCTGCGGCGGCGCTAACAAAAATTCTCAATCTCGCGTTTGTGTATAGCCATGATCCGAGCTTCAACAAACAGCTCCTGATCATCAACGACAGCAGTCTGATCAAAGGCGGTGTGCTTGATCTCGGGCAGGACTGGACGTACACGCCCAATGGGCATCAGGGTCACAGGATCGGCGTGGTCGTGGACATCAACAACTATCGTGATGGGCCAAGTCAAAAATTTGAAGATTTGGCTAAGAAGTGCTGCAATATTAATGCAGTATGGGAAGGGCCTGATGTCACCTCCACTCCGCATTACCACCTACGGCTTTTAGGAAAGGATCAGTAACATGTTAAACATCATTCGGGTCTTACTGGGATTGCTTATGTTTGGTTTTCTAATACCAACTTTTGCATTGGATGGCGAAACCATTGTGTTCAATCCAACAACGGGAAATTATTTGATTACCTATTTGAAAACGCGTGATGGGAAGTTTCACCAAGTGACGTTTGTTCCTGCCACCAAAATCAATCCCACGATCAAATCTCAGTTTAAGCAGGTGCGCGAAGGAGGGATTCATTATGGTTACACGCTGTTAAGTGCAGGCAATAGTCAGCAGGTAATTAGAATGTATATTCTTGACCCAGTGAGCAGTGTTGCGACTAGTTTGCCGGATGTTCCACTGAATGCTCCGCCAGGTAAGATTATGCTGGACATGATTAATGTGGCGAACTACTTTGATACGCCCCCACTCTGGAGCGCATCCATGGGTTATTCAGATGGACAAATGTCATTCAGGACGGGTTGGAGTTATAACTCTGATACAGGTGGACTTGTGCCGGGAGGAAATGCTGTCTTTGGTTTCAAGAGCCGTGATCTGCCTGGAATTATTGAATCGGAAGTGTATGGTTACGCGCCCGACAGTCAAGAAATTTCAGGTGAAGAAATTGACGATGAAGATGGCGGTTTCGGCCAGCAATATATGGAACTTGTGGACAAAAAGAATTTTGTTGGGCGCAACGCTGCCGTACCCACTATCGCCGTCCCTGCACCTTTCGATGCTGCTGTATTACTTGACCGCATCCGCACACAAGTTGCCACATGGCCTGGCAAGCAGCTGCTCGACCCGGCGTTAGCGAGCCAACTAGATCGTTACTTGGTTTCCGCCGCCGATGCCTACCGCCGCAACCAACTCAAAGCAGGCAAAGAACACATCGAGACCCTGCGCGAGATGCTCAAACGGGAACACAAAGACCTCGATCATGATGATGACGAAAACGAGAAGGGTAGGAGTGATGATCGCAGAGCCGGTTCTCAGCGCATTCTCATTGATCGTCTTGCTGCACGTGTGCTCGACTTTGATCTCAAGTATGTGCTCAAGCGCATGGATAGGGATTGATAGCAAGGTAGCACCTCAGCAGGTAAAGCAGTCGAATCTGCCGCTAACGGCTGTTGTTACGGATGCCAATCACCCTCCCTCAATGCCGACGTCCAAGTCACCGGCGCCAATTGCGGTCATATTCACACCAGACAAACAAGGCCGGATTTATTCCGGCCTTGTTGTTTCCATACTGCCATAAAAGTTAGTACGGCTTTTTGCCGATCCAATTTCCCGGCGTTTGATACTGGCAAACCCAAACCTGTTCATGCGAGTCCTCGCACACGGCAAAGGCACAACCTACCGTACTGGTCGTGCTCCAGATGACTTGCGTGTAGTGCCCGCACATCTTGCCTTTGGTGCAACTGTTGTCTTTGTAGTGATAGTCCGCACGCTCATTACCCCAGTCATCCACCACCTGCTTGGGGCTGACTGTTTGCAACTCGCTTCTGCCATCCGACCAACGCAACGCGCTCGCCCAGAACAGGTTCTCTCCGTACTTTCCATCGGGCTTGCTGTGCTGCATGTGGCAGTGATTGTTCTGCTTCAGATGGTTCGCCCATTCCTGCGCGGAAGCGGCAAGCGTAGACGAATAGGTGAGGGGCGCGACGTTCACTGTCTTTCGCCAGCGGTTGTGTGCCGCAAGCATTTCATCGGCGTCGAAAGCGGCGGCTTGCGCAGCCAATGCCGGAGTGAAACAACAGGCGAGCAACAAGTGCTTTATCATTTGCGTAGCAGCTTATTCAAGTACGGCCCCGTCACGCTCTGCTTGTTCGCTGCAATTTCCTTGGGCGTGCCTTGCGCCACGATGACTCCGCCGCCTTCGCCGCCTTCCGGCCCCAGATCGATAACCCAATCCGCCGTCTTGATCACATCTAGATTGTGTTCGATCACCACCACCGTGTTGCCTTGATCGCGTAGCTTGTGAATGACCTTGAGCAAGAGTGCGATGTCGTGGAAATGCAGACCTGTGGTCGGCTCGTCGAGGATATACAGCGTGCGTCCCGTATCGCGTTTGGACAGTTCCAGTGATAGCTTCACGCGCTGCGCTTCGCCGCCGGAGAGGGTGGTGGCACTCTGCCCCAGCGTGATGTAACCCAAGCCCACATCGAGCAGGGTTTGCAGCTTGCGCGCGATGATCGGCACGGGCTTAAAAAACTCATGTGCATGTTCCACCGTTATGGCCAGCACCTGATGGATATTCTTGCCCTTGTACAGCACCTCCAGCGTCTCGCGGTTGTAGCGCTGGCCGTGGCACACGTCGCACGGCACATACACGTCCGGCAGAAAGTGCATCTCCACCTTGATCACGCCGTCGCCCTGGCACGATTCGCAGCGCCCGCCCTTCACGTTGAAGGAAAAGCGCCCCGGCCCGTAGCCGCGCTCGCGCGAAGTCGGCACGCCGGAAAACAGTTCGCGTATCGGTGTGAACAGCCCCGTGTAGGTTGCCGGGTTGGAGCGCGGCGTGCGTCCGATCGGCGACTGATCGACATTGATCACCTTGTCGAAAAATTCCAGTCCCGTAATTTCTGCGTAAGGCGCAGGCTCGGCATTGCTGCCGTACAAATGCTTCGCCACCGCGTTATACAACGTGTCGTTGATGAGTGTGGACTTACCCGACCCAGATACACCCGCGATGCAGGTGAGCAGGCCGATAGGCAGATCCAGCGTTACGTCTTTCAGGTTGTTGCCGCAAGCACCGATGATCTTGAGTTTGCGTTGCTTGTCAGGCTTGAGATATTTTTCTGGTAGCGGAATACTGCGCCGCCCGGAAAGATAATCGCCGGTGAGCGATTGCGGGTTGGCGATCACTTCTTGCGGTGTGCCTTGCGCCACCACCACGCCGCCATGCTCGCCCGCACCCGGCCCCATATCCACCACATAGTCGGCGGTCTGAATGGCGTCCTCGTCGTGTTCCACCACGATCACACTGTTGCCCATGTCGCGCAGGCGCTTTAGCGTATCCAGCAAACGGTCGTTGTCGCGCTGATGCAAACCGATGGATGGCTCATCCAGCACGTACATCACCCCGGTGAGTCCAGAGCCGATCTGCGAAGCCAAGCGGATGCGCTGCGATTCGCCGCCTGACAATGTCTCCGCCGAACGATCCAGCGACAGATAATCCAACCCCACATTGTTGAGGAAGGTGAGGCGGCTGGCGATCTCCTGCACGATCTTGTCTGCGATAGCCTGCTTGTTGCCGGGCAGCGTCACGCTCTGGAAAAAAGTCAGCGCCTGCTTCAGCGGCAATGCGCTCAATTCGTAAATGGCGCGGTCGGCTACGCGCACATGGCGAGCCTCCTCGCGCAGCCGCGTACCCTTGCACTCGGGGCATCCGCAGCTATTCAAATACTTCGCCAGCTCCTCGCGCACCGTGGGCGAATCCGTCTCCTTGTAGCGCCGCTCGAAATTATTCACGATGCCCTCGAACGCATGCTCGCGCAGCATCTTCTTGCCGCGCTCGTTTACATATTGGAACGGAATCTCCTCGCGTCCGCTGCCGTACAACACCACCTGCTTGATCTTCTCCGGCAGACTCTCGAACGACTGCTCCAGATCGAAATCGTAATGTTTCGCCAGCGTGTCCAGCATCTGGTAATAAAACTGATTGCGTCTATCCCAGCCCTTGATCGCACCGCCGCTCAAAGAAAGATTAGGAAAGGCCACGATGCGGGCCGGATCGAAGAAAGAGATCACGCCCAAACCATCGCATTTCGGACAAGCACCCATCGGGCTGTTGAACGAGAACAGACGCGGCTCAAGCTCTTGTAGTGAGTAATTGCAAATAGGGCAGGCGAACTTGGCCGAGAATAAATGCTCTTTGCCCGTATCCATCTCCACCGCCAGCGCGCGGCCATCCGCATGGCGCAACGCCGTCTCGAACGACTCCGCCAAACGCTGCTTGATGTCGGCAGACACTTTCAACCTGTCCACTACGATCTCGATGGTGTGCTTGGAGTTCTTTGCCAGCTTGGGCAAATTATCCATTTCGCACACCTTGCCGTTCACGCGTAGCCGTACAAAGCCCTGCGCGCGCAACTCGTCGAACATATCCAGCTGCTCGCCCTTGCGTTCCACCACGATGGGCGACAGGATCATCACCTTCGTGCCCTCCGGCAGCGCCAGCACATGATCCACCATCTGCCCCACCGACTGCGCCTGCAACACCAGATCGTGCTGCGGACAAAACGGATCGCCCGCCCGCGCAAACAGCAGGCGCAGATAATCGTGAATCTCCGTCACCGTACCCACCGTCGAGCGCGGGTTATGCGAAGTCGCTTTCTGTTCGATGGCGATAGCGGGGGAAAGCCCCTCGATCAAATCGACATCCGGCTTCTCCATCAACTGCAAAAACTGGCGCGCATAAGCCGACAGCGACTCCACATAGCGCCGCTGCCCCTCGGCATACAGCGTATCGAAAGCGAGTGAAGACTTGCCCGAGCCGGACAAACCCGTGATCACCACCAGCTGATTGCGCGGCAGATCAAGGCTGATGTTCTTCAGGTTATGGGTGCGAGCACCGCGAATTTTGATGTATTCCATGTGAGGCATTTGAGGTAGAAAAACGACTGGACAATATACGCGAAAATTTGGGCTTCCCCAACCCGATAGACAAGGCAGGGGCAGGCAACATAGTGAACATCAATCGCAAAGCTAGTCCTTGACGTAACCACAATATCGGACTAGTCTTTTTGCAGTTGAACGAGTTCTGCCAAAGGCAAACCTACCGAAAGGTGGGGACGCAAAGTTACCGGTCTAAGGGGTTCGCCCTATGACAGCGGGATCGCCAGATAGCGCGCTTACAGATCGGTTTTCATGTTGTTCTGTGCTCCCTGCCCCCCCCCGCATCAGCCCGATAACTCCGCTGGTTTGAATTTATTTAAATTTAAACTTTAGGGCACCTCTAATAATTGGTTATTTGGACTTCGTAAACGCGTCCCGATGATTTTTTTGTGGCGGTCAACTATGTGCGCGTATTTTTGAATGAT
>WSYA01000077.1 GCA_009773615.1 Gallionellaceae bacterium | reverse complement strand
TTCCATGTTCGTGATCGCATCCTTCAGTAACGTTTCTCTGCACTATTTCGATGACTTGCCAGATCATTTATTTCGGGTGATTTTTAGAGGTGCCCTTATTTCTGTTCTGGCAACTGAATGCAGGCTTCCGCCCCGGCTATAACCACCATATCATCGGCGCGACGCTGTTCGTATTGATGTTCGGCTGGAACGTCGCATTTGCCCTCATCACCTGCATCATGCTGGCCACCTGGATACGCACCGATGTTCCGCTCATCACACTGGGACTCAACGGCCTGATGATGGTCGCGGTTCCCGTCTATTTCAGCGAGGGCATGTTGCGCTTCACCCAACGCTACTTGCCCAAGAATTTTTTTATCTTCGTTCTGTGCAACGGATTTCTGTGCGGCGGCTTGGCCATGATGCTGGTCATCGCGACCGCGCTGCTCACCGGCCTCAGCCCGAACACCTGGGCCAGCGTGCAGCGCAACTACCTGATCGCCGCCCCCATCATCATGTTCGCCGAGGCCTTCGCCACAGGCGCACTGATCACCGCTTTCGCGGTTTCCAAACCGGAAACGGTGTTTAATTTTGATGTGGATGAATACCTGACGGGGAAATAGGCAACACTTTATCGATCTAGGCAGATTAGATTTTTGATCCGTTCGCCTTGAGCTTGTCGAAAAGTGAGAACCGATGAAGACAGACTTCGACAAGCCCGAACGGATTTAATGAATCAATTCTGATCCATTAAAGTTTCAAACGCATCTTGCGATGCGGGATGTTGGCATCCATGAACACGTCACCCTCTTCCACAAAACCTAAACGCTGATAGAAGGGTAATACCTGTACTTGGGCATCGACATCCACCTCGGGACAATGCTGGCTGGCCGCATACGCCAACAATCCTTCCAGTATCGCCGTGCCCACTTTTTTGCCGCGCCATTCGGGTATCACCGCGATGCGTCCGATATGCGCATTCGGCAGGATTCGTCCGCAACCGATGGCCTGCCCGGTGTTGCTTAAAGCCAGCACGTGATGGCTGCCCTCATCCAACCCGTCCCACTCCAACTCTGCGGACACACCTTGTTCGCGCATGAACACTGCCTCGCGCACCGCGCGCAGCAAGGGTTCGCCGTCATGCCAGGTTACCGGATGTATTGTAAAGTCCATGTTCGCCTCCTAACCTGCATGGCAAAGCCAGATACTGCCTAACGTGTTACCACTCCTATAACTGGTCACCGATCAAGCCAGAATATCCACCGCGACACCCGTCTGCACCAGATCAAACAGCTCCAACAAATCGGCATTGCGCATGCGCACACAGCCGCGCGAACCTGGCTTGCCGAGCGGTGTTCTGTCCGGCGTGCCATGGATATATATGTAGCGGCGCATGGTATCGCACGAACCCAAACGGTTATAGCCCGGCTCCTTGCCGGACAGCCACAGGATACGCGTCAATATCCAATCGCGCCCCGGTTGCGCCGCGCCCAATTGCGGCGTGTATATCTCGCCCGTAGGGCGGCGTTTCACAAACACGGTATTTTCCGGCTGCCCCGCACCGATCTTGGCGCGGATGACGTGTTTGCCGCGCGGCGTGCAAAAGCTGCCGCTCTCTTCACCTACGCCGTTCGCCCCCGTGGAAACAGCATAGCGGCGCAACGATTTCCCGCTGTCATCGAACAGCTCCAGCGTTTGCGTCGGAATATGGATGGAGATATTCATGCTGCTTTCTGCTGCGCGCGCCGCATCGCGAAAAAATCGCTCAACACGTTGCCGCACTCCTCCGCCAGCACCCCGCCTTCGATACGCGCGTGATGGTTCAGTCGCGTCTCTTCAAACAAATTGAACACACTGCCCGCCGCGCCCGTCTTCGGGTCGCTCGCACCGAACACCACACGTGCGATGCGCGCATGAAACATCGCGCCGACACACATCACACAGGGTTCTAGCGTAACGAACAGTTCGCAATCCACCAGACGATAATTTCCAATACGTTGCGCCGCATCGCGCAACGCCATCATCTCGGCATGGGCGGAAGGGTCATGGCGCGAAATGGGCGCATTGCTGCCGCGCCCGATGATCTGCCCCTCCTTCACCACCACCGCGCCGACCGGCACCTCTCCGGCCAGCGCCGCTTGCCCGGCCAGCCGCAAGGCTTCGCGCATAAAATCTTCGTCGCTCAAAGTGGCGGCGTGCTGAGCTAACTGCATGAAGTTGTTTCCGATAACGTTCAGGGGCGGCAACCGTAGCACAAGTGCCGTTGTTTGGCGAGGCAAGGAAGCGCTTGCCATGCAGGGATATTTTGTCAACAATGGCGCACCTAACAGGAGCTCATTTGATGTCGAATCAGGCTGTACCGGATTTCACCTTGCCCGCCACTGGCGGTGTCGATTTCACGCTTTATCCCATCCGCAACAAATCGTTGGTGATTTATTTCTATCCCAAGGACAACACGCCGGGTTGCACCACCGAGGCGCAGCAGTTCCGCGACCTGTATGCCGAATACCAAAAGACGGGCAGCGAAATAGTCGGCATCTCGCGCGACAGCATCAAGTCGCACGAAAACTTTAAAGCCAAATTTACGCTCCCCTTCGCACTGCTCTCCGATGCGGACGAGGCGGTGTGCAATCTGTTCGGCGTGATGAAACAAAAAATGATGTACGGTAAACAGGTTCGCGGCATTGAACGCAGTACGTTCGTGCTGGACAAGCATGGCAAGATTTGCAAAGAATGGCGCGGCCTCAAAGCCGATGGTCACGCCCAGGAAGTTCTCTCGTTCGTACAATCTCTGTAAGGAACATTATGGCAACTCGCAAAGCAGTCCCCAGCAAAAGAAGCACCGACACCAAGCTGTTCGTACTGGATACCAACGTGCTGATGCACGACCCGACCAGCCTGTTCCGTTTTGAAGAGCACGATATCTACCTGCCGATGTTCGTGCTGGAAGAGCTGGACAACAACAAAAAAGGCATGACCGAAGTCGCGCGCAACGCACGTCAGGCCAGCCGTTTTATGGATGGCTTGGTCACCGAGGGTGTCAACATTGAGGACGGCGTGTCGTTGCAGGCACTGGGCAACAAGAACGCGACAGGCCGTTTGTTCCTGCAAACACAATTCATCGACCACGAATTGCCGAAAAACCTGGCCAACGGCAAAGCCGATAACGCCATCTTGGGCGTAGTCGCATTCCTGCACAAACAGCAGCCGAAGCGTGAAGTCACACTGGTCAGCAAAGACATCAACATGCGCATCAAAGCGCGTGCACTGGGTCTGAATGCGCAGGATTACTTCAACGATAAAGTACTGGAAGACACCGACCTGCTCTATACCGGCATGCTGCCCTTGCCGGCCGATTTTTGGGACACGCACGGCAAAGATATGCAGTCCGGCCTGCAAGGCACCCACACGTTCTATCACCTGAAAGGGCCGCTGTGCCGGGACATGCTGGTGAACGAGTTCGTGTATCAGGATGGCGATACGCCCTTTTATGCCGTCGTCACGGCGCAGGAAAGCAATGCCGCCACTCTGCGCACGCTCACCGATTACACCCACACTAAAAACTCCATCTGGGGTATCACGGCGCGCAACCGTGAGCAGAATTTCGTGCTCAATCTGCTGATGAATCCCGAGATCGATTTCGTCACTTTGCTCGGCCAAGCGGGTACCGGCAAGACCCTGCTCACACTGGCCGCAGGCTTGATGCAAACGCTAGAGAGCAAGCTCTATTCCGAGATCATCATGACCCGCGTCACCGTGCCGGTGGGCGAAGACATCGGATTTTTACCGGGAACGGAAGAAGAGAAAATGTCGCCGTGGATGGGCGCACTGGACGACAACCTCGACGTGTTGAACAAAGCCGATGAAGAAGGCGGCGAATGGGGACGTGCCGCCACGCGCGATCTGATCCGTTCCCGCATCAAGATCAAGTCGCTCAACTTCATGCGCGGCCGCACCTTCCTCAACAAATATCTGATCATCGACGAGGCGCAGAACTTGACGCCCAAGCAGATGAAAACGCTCATCACCCGCGCCGGCCCCGGCACCAAGGTAGTGTGCATGGGCAACATCGCGCAGATCGACACGCCCTACCTCACCGAAGGCAGTTCCGGTCTGACTTACGTGGTGGACAGGTTCAAAGGTTGGGAACACAGCGGCCATGTCACGTTGCAGCGTGGCGAACGTTCCAGACTGGCGGATCATGCCGCTGAAGTTTTGTAACTATTTAATCGCCGCAAGCACGCCTGTGATAGAAAAAACCAATCCTGCTCGGGTTTGAACTTTCTCTGTATCGGCGTGTCTTTAAGTGGCGAAAGGTTATAACCATAAATGAAAAATCCGCTCGACAAGACCGATTCCGAATGGCGCGCAGAACTGACGCCGGATCAATTTGAGATTTGCCGCGAATGCGGCACCGAGCCCGCATTCTCCGGGGAATATTGGGACTGCCACGACATCGGCATCTACCGCTGCGTGTGTTGCGGCACACCGCTCTTCGATTCGGAAACAAAATACGAATCCGGCACCGGTTGGCCGAGCTTCTGGCAACCCATCGCCGAAGAAGCACTGCTATTCAGCGAGGACGACCCGCTCGGCATGGATCGCGTCGAAGTCTCCTGCGCCAAATGCGAAGCCCATCTTGGGCATGTATTCGAAGACGGCCCCAACCCCACCGGACTGCGCTACTGCATCAACTCCGCCTCGCTCGCTCTCGACAGAAATTAGACAGCCGTATCCCCAATACGGATAATCCGCCCCCATGAAAATACTATTCGACCTGTTTCCCGTCATTCTCTTTTTCCTCGTGTTCAAGCTGTTCGGCGTGTACGCGGCAACGGCTTCCGCCATTGCCGCCACCTTCGCGCAAGTCGCATGGGTCAAATATCGCCACGGCAAAGTGGACACCATGCTGTGGGTGAGCCTGGGGATCATCGTGGTCTTCGGCGGCGCAACCCTGTTTCTGCACGACGAGACCTTCATCAAATGGAAACCGACCGTGCTCTACTGGTTCTTTGCTTCCGCGTTGTTGTCATCGCGTGCACTGTTCGGCAAAAATATAATGCGTGAACTGCTACAGGAAAAAATGCCCCTGCCTGACCCTGTATGGCAGCAGCTCAATCTCGCATGGGCTGGCTTCTTCGCCGTGCTGGGCATCGTCAACCTTTATGTGGCCTTCAACTACTCCCTGGACGCATGGGTCAACTTCAAGCTGTTCGGCGCAACCAGCATGATGCTGGTGTTCATCCTGCTACAGGCCGCGATGTTGGCTAAATATGTGGAAGAAGAAAAAAAGGGCGGCCAATAATGCTGTACGCCATCACCGGACAGGACTTTCCCGATAGCCTGGACAATCGCAAAGCTGCACGCCCCGCCCATATAGCGCGCCTGCAAGCCTTGCAGAATGAAGGACGCTTGTTACTGGCCGGCCCCTTTCCCGCCGTAGATGCCAACGACCCCGGCGCGGCCGGCTTTACCGGAAGCCTGATCGTGGCGGAATTTTCCACCCTGAGCGATGCCCGAGCCTGGGCGGATGCCGACCCTTATGTGAGCGGAGGGGTGTACCAAAAAGTCTCCGTACAACCTTTTAAAAAGACGTTTCCGACATGAGCAAAATCGAACAAATGCGCGATCACCTCGCCGCACTGAACCCAACGCACATCGACATCATCGACGAGAGCCATCTCCATGCCGGACATGAGGGCGCGCGTTCCGGCGGCGGGCATTTCAAGCTACATATCGTTTCGCCCCGCTTCGTCGGCCTTAACACTCTGGCGCGGCATCGTGTGATATATTCCGCTCTCGGAGAAATGATGCAGCATGAAATTCACGCGCTAAACATCCAAGCTTTATCGCCTGACCAAATTTAATAACTTAATTTCACAAGGATAAATACGATGCTAAAACCTTCCAACATTGCAGCCTTGGCTTTACTGGCAGCGATTGCCGCCAACACAGTCCATGCAGCCGGAGCAGTTGCCGAGCAGGAAAAAAACACCGTCGCCACCGTTAACGGCGTAGCCATCCCTCAAGCGCGCGTCGACATGCGCATCAAGGTGGCAGCTCAACAAGGCCAGCCCGACAACCCCGAGATGCGAAAAGCGATTCGCGACGATCTGATCAATCTCGAAGTCATCTCGCAGGAAGCGCTCAAAAAAGGTCTCGACAAACAGCCCGATGTCATTCAACAGATCGAACTCACCAAGCAGAGCGCACTGGTCGGCGCATTCGTGCAAGACTATGCGAAGACTCACCCCGTCAGCGAAGAAGCACTCAAAAAGGAATATGAAAATCTGAAGAGCCGCGTTGGCAATAAAGAATTCAAGGTCGCGCACATTCTGGTTGAGAGCGAAGAGCAAGCCAAGAAGGTTGCCGCTGAAGTGAAGAAGGGCAAGTTTGCCAAAGTCGCCAAAGAAAAGTCCAAAGATCCGGGTTCCAAAGACAATGGCGGTGATTTGGGCTGGACCGTTCCTTCCAACTTCGTGCAGCCTTTCGGTGAAGCTCTCATGAAGCTCAGCAAAGGCCAAGTCAGCGCGCCGGTGCAAACCCAGTTCGGCTGGCACATCATCAAGCTGGACGACATCCGCGAGTTGAAAGTCCCCGCATATGAAGAAGTAAAACCGAATCTGGAAAAACGCTTGCAACAGCAAGCGATTCAGGATGCGATCAAATCTCTGCGCGCAAACGCCAAAATCGACTAAAGCGAGCTAAGTGACATTTCGTGGAGGTTTTTTGCCTCTTTTTCGTGCCAAATGTTCTGCCACCAAGACCCGTTTCCGATCTTTCGAAAGCCCTCTGTGTC
>WSYA01000076.1 GCA_009773615.1 Gallionellaceae bacterium | reverse complement strand
CACAGAGGGCTTTCGAAAGATCGGAAACGGGTCTTGGTGGCAGAACATTTGGCACGAAAAAGAGGCAAAAAACCTCCACGAAATGTCACTTAGCTCAAAATTGCGCAAGTATCAGTTGGCTGCGAACTCTTCTTGAGCATTGAGCAGCGAGCTACGGGAGCATTCTGACTAGGCGAAAGCCATCAAATTTGCTACGGAACGCAGGCGCGTCCTTGAATCTTTTCGTTGCGCGCACAAGCTGCGCACTGTTGAACCAGGAGCCACCGCGAAGCACGCGCGTCTTGCCATCTTTTTGCCAGACATCACCGTCAGTCGGTGCGCCTTTGTAGCTCTCGTGATAGCAGTTCCCAACCCATTCCCGGACGTTGCCGCTCATGTCGTATAGGCCAAAGGCATTGGCTTGCTTGGTTGCTACCGGGTGGGGGGACTTGTCGCTATTGCCCTGCGTATCTGCCGATGCGCCGTACCACGCTACGCTATCCGCATCTTCGCTGCCGCAATATTGACTCTGTCCTCCGGCACGGCAGGCGTATTCCCACTCGGCTTCACTCGGCAATCGATATTGTTTGCGGTTTTTGGCATTGAGCTTCTGGATGAATATCTGAACATCGTTCCAGCTGACCTGCTCCACCGGACAATCGCCCCCGTAGCTGGTGAAATAACTCGGATCTTTGCCTCTGATGGTCCGCCACTGGTCTTGCATGACTGCTCGCCATTGGATTTGCGTGACTTCAGTTTTGCCTATGGCAAAGGGTTTTTCTAGCGTGACACGATGCACAGGTTGTTCATCTTTATAGCCGTTGTTCGAGCCCATGTTGAAGCTGCCCGACGGGATTACAACCATCTCGGGGCATGTCGGGCAGTCACGGAATACCTCGCCGACTGCCATTTTGGCATCGGCATGTGCGATTGAAACCCAGATAGGCAATAATAAAGCAACAAAAGCCGAAGTAACCCGCTGTCCTGTATTTTTACGTTTAAACATACTATTGGTTGGGGTGTGATTTTAAGTCGATAAAGTAACATCAATATTGTAGGCGCAGAAAATCAAGCTATGCCTAGAACGGACAATTTACCCTTCGGTGATTTATTTTGATGAATTCCCTTGACGATATCAACCTAATAAGCGTACAAGGCTTCCGGGTATTTGATTCAAAGTTTTTGCAGTACTGGTTTTCCATGTGCAATCTTCGATTCAAATAGTTTTGCGGGAGTTTTTCCCGTTTTTTAAAAAGGAAGTATTCACATGGCAACTGGAATTGTTAAATGGTTCAACGATGCAAAGGGTTTTGGCTTTGTAACTCCTGATGATGGTAGCGAAGACTTGTTCGCGCACTTCTCGGCAATCAACATGAACGGCTTCAAGTCGCTTCAAGAAGGTCAAAAAGTCAGCTTTGAAGTGACTCAAGGTCCTAAAGGCAAGCAAGCCTCTAACATTCAAGCCGGTTAATCGGTTTTTGAGTTGGAAAAAAGCCCGGTACGAAAGTGCCGGGCTTTTTGTTGGCTGGAAATTAAGCTTTTTCTTGATTCAACTCACTCGATCCGCTTGGGTTTAAATTTCGCCTGAACGACCTTCCCACCACGCGCGCGTTTTCCGAAGTAGCTTTGTAATCCTTCGCCCGACAACTTGACTGTGTGCTCGCGTGCGCCCGTCGTGCCGATCACTTCGATCTTGGCCTGATTGATGACGTTGGCAACCGTCAGTTCTTCGCCTTCGGCCAGTCCCATGAGGATGACGCCTTTGCCGCCGCCTTGCAGGTGTTTCATTTCACTGAGCAGGAACAGCAATAGTCTGCCATCGCTGGAGGCGGCGGCAACCAGCGATTGTGCGCTCGGTGTGAAGAGAGCAGGTGGAAGGATGGCTTCTTTTTCCACGCTGATGAATTGTTTGCCCGCTTTGTTGCGCCCGACCATATCGCCGAGGGTGGCGGTGAAGCCGTAGCCTGCTGCGGTGGCAATCAGGATGTGTTGCTCGGCTTTGCCGCACAGCACATGGGCGATTTTTGCTCCGCTGGCGAGTTCGATCAGAGTGGCAAGCGGCACACCGTCGCCGCGTCCTGAGGGTAACTGGCTCACGGGGATGCTGCACACGCGGCCGTTGTCGCAGATGACGATGCAGTTATCGGTGGTGCGACATTCGTATTTGGCCAGCAAGCCGTCGCCGTCCTTGAAGGGCAGAGTGGATAAATCCAAGCCGTGCCCTTGACGTGTGCGTCCCCAATGTTTTTTGGAGATGATGATAGTGACAGGTTCATCGATGACGGTGTTCACCGGTGCGGCGCGTTGCGCTTCCTGAATCAAGGTGCGGCGGTCATCGCCGAAAGTCAGCGCATCGGCGTCGATCTCGCTGGCGACTTGTTCGCGCAATGCTGCGTCTTTTGACAGCAAGCGTGTCAGGTCTTTGCGTTCTTTATCGAGCTGTTTGATTTCCTTTTCGATGCGGATGCCTTCCATGCGCGCCAACTGGCGCAAGCGGATTTCCAGAATGTCTTCGGTCTGGCGGTCGGACAGTTCAAAGCGCGTAATCAAAGCGGCCTTGGGGTCGTCCGATTCGCGAATGAGTGCGATGACCTCATCGAGATTCAAAAATACGATCATGCGACCGGCGAGGATATGCAGACGGTCATCCACTTGTGCCAAGCGGTGCTGGCTGCGGCGACGCACCGTGGCGAGACGAAACTCCACCCACTCGCGGATGATCTGGGTCAATGACTTTTGTTGCGGACGCCCATCCGCTCCGATCATGGTCAGATTGAGTGAGGTGGAAGATTCCAGGCTGGTGTGCGCCAGCAGCACATTCATCAACTCGTCTTGGGTTTGACGCGATGACTTGGGTTGGAACACCAGACGCACTGCCTGCGATTTGTCGGACTCGTCCGCCACCGCGTCCAGCACCGACAGCAGCAGTTGTTTGTTCTGTACCTGCTCCGGCGAGAGACTCTTCTTATTGGCCCGGACTTTCGGATTGCTCAGTTCGTCGATCTCTTCCAGCACTTTCTTGGTCGAAACGCCGTGCGGCAACTCGTACACCACGATCTGCCATTGGCCGCGCGCCAACTCTTCCACCGTCCAGCGTGCGCGCATTTTGATAGAGCCGCGTCCGCTTAAATAGCTTTCGCGCAGGTCACGCGGCGATGAAATGATCTGGCCTCCGGCGGGGAAGTCCGGGCCTTGGATGCAGGCGAGTAAAGCGTCGTCGCTGGTGTTCGGATCACGTACCAACTGTACTGCCGCAGACGCAACTTCGCGCAAATTGTGCGATGGGATCTCGGTCGCCATACCCACGGCGATGCCGGATGCGCCGTTGAGCAGCACCATCGGCAAGCGTGCGGGCAGCATGGACGGCTCTTGAAACGCGCCGTCGTAGTTGGGCACAAAATTCACCGTGCCCATATCCAGTTCGGACAACAGTAAGTCGGCCAGCGGAGTCAGCCGTGTTTCGGTGTAGCGCATCGCCGCCGCATTGTCGCCGTCGCGGCTACCGAAATTACCCTGACCATCGACCAGCGGGTAGCGCATGGAGAAATCCTGCGCCAGACGCACCATCGCTTCATACGCGGAAGAGTCGCCGTGCGGATGATATTTACCCAGCACATCGCCGACCACGCGCGCCGATTTGACATGCTTGTTGCCATGGCTCAAGCCCATCTGGCGCATGGCGTAAAGGATGCGGCGCTGCACCGGCTTTTGTCCGTCGCAGACATCCGGCAGCGCGCGGCCTTTGACCACCGAGATGGCATATTCCAGATAGGCACGCTCCGCATACAGCGAGATCGGCACTTCGTCGCCATCGGGTAAGGCGGCGAGCGGGGCGAATTGTTTAGCCCCGCCCGAGCCGCCTGCCGCACTTGCGGTTACTTCCGGCACATCGCTCTCGACGAGATTGGTTTCGTCTTCGGGGAACAGGGTAGGTTGGTCTTTCGGGGTGTGGTTGTGACTCATGCTTAAATATCTCCCTCAACTTCATTGCCGTGATACTCCAGCCACGCGCGGCGCGTTGAGGCTTCGTGTTTACCCATCAGCATGTTGAACATTTCCATATTTTCAATGAACGGAATCGCGGCGGCATTCACGCGCAACGAGCGACGCGTGTCGGGGTTGAGTGTGGTATCCCACAGCTGCTCGGCATTCATTTCGCCCAAGCCTTTGAAGCGCGAGATCGACCAGCTGCCTTCGCGAATTTTCTCCTGACGCAATCTGTCTTCGATGCCCAGCAATTCGCCTTCGTTGAGTGCGTAAATTTTGCGGATCGGCTTTTTGCCCTGTGCCGGAACGTCCACGCGGAACAGCGGCGGCTGCGCCAGATATATTTTTCCGGAGAGCACGACTTGGTAGAAATGGCGGAAGAACAAAGTCAGCAGCAGGGTGGAAATGTGCGCGCCGTCCACGTCGGCATCGGCCATGATGTAGATGCCGTTGTAGCGCATGCCGGACATATCCACATTGTCATCCGGCCCGTGCGGATCAACGCCGATGGCGACAGCGATGTCGTGGATCTCGTTATTGGCGAACAGGCGGTCTTTCTCCACCTCGAAGGTGTTGAGCACCTTGCCGCGCAAGGGCAGCACGGCTTGAAATTCCTTGTTGCGTCCCTGTTTGGCGGAGCCTCCGGCAGAGTCGCCCTCGACCAGAAATAGTTCGGTACGCGTCGGATCGCTGGAGCTGCAATCGGTCAGTTTTCCCGGCAACACAGCGACCGAGGAACCTTTTTTCTTTTCCACTTTTTGTGCTGAACGCAAACGGCTTTGCGCTTGCTGGATGGCGAGTTCGGTGATGCGTTTGCCGAAGTCAATATGTTCGTTCAGCCACAGATCGAGCGGGTCTTTCACCATCAGCGAGACCAGACGCAGCGCATCGCGCGACACGAGCTTGTCTTTGGTCTGGCCTTGGAACTGCGGGTCGAGCACTTTCGCCGACAGCACAAAACTGGCGCGCGAGAACACATCTTCCGGCACCAGCTTCACGCCCTTGGGCAACAGGCCGTGCAACTCGGCGAAGCTCTTCACCGCATTGAACACGCCGTCGCGCAGGCCGGAATCATGCGTGCCGCCCGACCAAGTCGGAATCAGGTTGACGTAGGACTCGCGCACGATGGCGCCTTCGGTAGACCACACGATCGCCCAAGCCGCGCCTTCGCCTTCGGCATAGCCGCTGTCGCCGCCCTTGGGGATGAATTTTTCCATAGCAAAAATCGGCACAGCCATGTCTTGTTCTGCCATCGCTTCGTTCAGGTAGCCGCGCAGGCCGTCGGGATAAGACCAAGTGCGGGTCTCGCCGGTTTTTTCGGTAAACAACGTGACATTCACGCCGGGTAGTAACACCGCCTTGGAACGCAGGGAACGCTCCAGTTGCGGCAGGATCACATTGGGAACGTCGAAGTATTTGGGATCAGGCCAGGCGCGTACCATCGTGCCGCTGCGCTTCTTCGGGCAGTCGCCGATGCGTGCCACGGGGGCTGCGGCAACACCGTTGATAAAGCGGATGAAGTGCTCGCCGCCGTCGCGATACACTGTGACTTCAACCTTGTTGGAGAGGGCGTTGGTGACGGCCACGCCGACACCGTGCAAACCGCCCGCGAATTTGTATGCGCCGCCGGAATCCTTGTCGAACTTGCCGCCGGAGTGCAGCACCGTAAACGCCACCTCGACTACCGACACACCTTCTTCAGGGTGGATGCCGACCGGGATGCCGCGCCCATCGTCCTGCACCGACACCGAGCCGTCGGCATGGGCGATGACGCTGATGTTCTTGGCGTAATTGGCCAACGCCTCATCGCAAGCGTTGTCGACGACTTCGGCGATCAGGTGATTGGGAGATTCGAGGTTGGTGTACATCCCGGGGCGCTGGCGCACCGGTTCGAGACCGCGCAGAACTTTGAAACTGGATTCGTCGTATTTATTGTTTGCCATATTTTTTGATTCGTTTTTGAGTATCTTTAAGCCGGTAAAACCATCCTAAACTTTGCCCCTGTAGGAGCGAGCCTAGCTCGCGAAACGCATAATAATCGCGCGCAGGGCGCATTCCTACAGGGTTTCTTGAGTCTAATGGATTTTTCGGGTTTGTTCGGATGATTTGATGTTGACACCCGAACGTTCGTTCTATATCTTACCGATCCATGAGCAACGACGCAACCTATCTCGCCAAGCTTCAAGACTATTACGCCGACAACAACGTGTTGCCGC
The DNA here is from genome assembly GCA_009773615.1 of Gallionellaceae bacterium. Taxonomy (GTDB): domain Bacteria; phylum Pseudomonadota; class Gammaproteobacteria; order Burkholderiales; family Gallionellaceae; genus PALSA-1006. The sequence goes on along the minus strand of WSYA01000076.1, from coordinate 616 downwards.
CGTACTCGACCATCATGTCTTTGCTGGGGTTAAAGTCAAAATCGCCTGTGGCAGCGTTGATCGCCAGACTCAAGCTGCAAGGCTTCCTCGAATCTACGCCGGAAAAGCGTCTCAAGCCGGGCACACGCTTCTTTGAGCGCCCCATCTTCGACAGCGTTCAAGCGGGTGCCCCTAGGCAGGCGGACGATTCTCGTTACGACACCCTCTCCATCGACCAATATCTGGTCGAAAGTCCATCCAATACAGTTTTGGTCAACGTTAAAGGCGATTCCATGATCGACGCGGGCATCATGCCCGGCGACACGGTGGTGGTCGAAAAGCGCGGCCCCGCCCGCGCCGGAGACATGGTCATCGCCATCGTGGATAACGAATTCACCCTCAAAACCCTCGGTAACGAAAAAGGAAAATTCGTGCTGATTCCCGCTAATCCAGCCTATCCGGTGATCCGCCCCAAGGGCGATCTGGAAATCTTCGGCATCGTGGTCGGGCAGTTCCGCAAGTACAAGTAACAAGCTAGTGAGGTAAGTTGAAAAAAGTGGACACGAACGTTTTTGATAAACTGAAAAACGGAGGTGTCACATGAAACGAGAAATTCCAAACGGAAGCTACAGCAAAG
>WSYA01000075.1 GCA_009773615.1 Gallionellaceae bacterium | reverse complement strand
TCATTCAAAAATACGCGCACATAGTTGACCGCCACAAAAAAATCATCGGGACGCGTTTACGAAGTCCAAATAACCAATTATTAGAGGTGCCCATAAGCCCAAAAAACCGCATTTAGATTTAAACCGGCTGCACCGAATTCAATAAAGCAGTTCGCAAGGCAAGTTGAATCCCCCCGTGCGGAACCAATTCGCGAAAGACTGGAAACTCTGCCGCTGGGCTAGCGGCAATTGCCCGTACATCTCCTGCAGCAATTCTCGTGTTGTATCATCCAAAACTCTGCGATTCTTACTCTTGAACACCACCATAAACGATGCCATCGAGGTTACATATTTCTCATAATTCAGGCCCATCAGTGCAACCGCATCAGCCAATTCATTCACACTGAAGGCTGCCCTCATCGAATTAAGATAATCCTGTGTGAAGAATTTCGATTGAAGGTGGCGTTTGTTTTCCGCGAAGAAACGCAGCGTGCCGAGGCGCTTCAAACGCCCAAAATCAACGAAATAAAATCCTCCGTCGGATTTGAGCACACGGCGAACTGCGCGAAGTGTTTTGGAAAGTGCTGTTAAATCCGGCAGGTGATGTAGGGACATGGTGCAAATAACGCAGTCCATCGAAGCGTCCGCGATGCCGCTCAATACCGACATATCGCCGAACACCAGTTCCGCATTGCCAACTCTTGCTTGCGCCAGGGTAATTGCAGCTTGTTCTAGCATGTTGGCCGATGCATCCAGACCGACAAAATGCGCTTCAGGATTGAGGCGGGCGATCAGTGCCAACTGGTTGGCGGGACCGCAGGCAATATCAAGAACCCTGTCACCGGTTTTGATGACAGGGGTAATCTGCAATGCATGATAGAAATACAGGAAAGAGAGAAGTCCGTTTTCGCTACCAACTTCGGCAAAAGCCTCATTACGGAAAGGATTTTCCATAACCAAGTCCTGCTCCGGCACCCGCTGAAGCTCACGTCTGGTAATGCGTTCAAGAACTAGATGGTACATCGCTGGAATAGACATATTGGAGGCGTTTATGAATTTCCGGACAGAGAGTTTTCCCTCTCCATTCATCTTTTATTTCGGCTTGGTCGCCTGATATTCAGCAAGAATGCTCATGCCCTTTACTTCGATATGGCGGCGCACATCGGTGAATCCAGCAGCCTTGAGTGTGGCCAATACTTGAGCGGGTGGAACACAGGCTTCGATAGTGTCCCAATAGTAACGCCATAACTGGCGTGTGTTCTTCTTGCGCCCGACTACCAAGGCCAGTAAGGGCACAAAACCTTTCATGTAAATTTTAAGCAGAAAACGCCCCCAAGCGCTCTCAGGACAAGTAATTTCCAGCAGGCAAAGTTTCGCGCCCGGTTTCATCACGCGGTGAAACTCATTGAAAGAAATAGATAAATCACCAATATGGCGCAGCGCGTAGCCCATACTCAAAAAGTCAAAATGTTTATCGGGGAATGGTATCTGCTCCGCTTTACCTTCAACCAACGCTACGCCTACGGGTATTTTGGCGTTCTGCATCATGCCCGGGCTGGGATCGACACCTGTGACCAGACTGGGTTCGCCAACAATTCGTGCAGCCTCTTTAGCCACCAAGCCGGTGCCCACGCCGACATCCACCACACGCATGCCTTGTTTGAGTCCGGCGCGGATCAGCGCCTCACCACGATACCAGCTACCCGAGCCGAGGCCGAGTATGGTTTCCATGCGGTCATAGTCTTCAGCGGTGCTGTCAAACATTTCCCGCACGAAGCCGCTCCTGGCTGTTTCGTCGGCGTAATAGTCGGTTAGCGGAACGTGCGGAGCGTGGGCGGGGGGAGCGGATTTGATTGGATTGGTCATAAATGCCTCAGAATAGATTAAACAAATTTTCGGAATACAAGCAAGGGAAGGCGAAAGACAAAGCCAACCATCAGGCGGATATGCATCCAGGTAAGCAACAAGTTATCGCGCAAGTAGTTGAAGTGGGACACGCCACCTTCGTCGGCGCGCAGATATTTAACCGGAGCCGGAAAATTCACTGGCGGCACTCCGCGCCAGCAGAGGCGCACCGCCGCTTCAGGATCGAAGTCAAAACGACGCATCCAACGCTGTCCGCGCATTACCAAGCGCAGTGGCTCAATCGGGTAGACACGAAAACCGTAAAGCGAATCACCAATACCTGCCCACAGGGTTTCCAGATTCGCCCACCAGTTGGAAATTTTGCGTCCCCGAACCCGCAATGCTGGAGCGCTGGCATCGAACACTGGCACACCCAAAATTACCGCCGCAGGGGTGCGCTTCGAACAGGCCATAAATTCCTGTATCAAGTTCGTCGGATGCTGCCCATCCGAATCCATACATAGTGCATGAGTGAATCCCTGTTTCGCAGCCTCGTCCAAACCGTGCAACACCGCTGCCCCCTTGCCGCAATTTTCGGGCAGCACCAGCACTTTCAATCCATCGTCTTGGGTAGACATAGCCAGCAGTCCGGCGGTCGTGCCGTCACTACTGCCATCAACCACCACCCAAACCGGACACCACTGCGCGCGGGCTTCTCGCACTGTGTCATACACCTTAGCCCCTGGATTGTAGCTAGGAATCAGTACCAGATGAGATTTTGAAACAGCAGACACTAATCAAGCTCCCAAAGATGCGGCATGAAGTTCACTCTCAAAATAGTCGCGCAAGGTGATGGTGAATGTTCTAGGATCTTCTGGGGAATCAAAACGCTTCCCCAGACGAATACGAAAATGCATGGGCAGATCGGGACGCTTCAGAAGCGGCTGGCCTTTACCCAGAAAATTGGTGTCCTGCTCGATAAGAATTGTCTGAATCGGGAAGCCGGAGCGGCTTGAAACGTAAGCAGGCCCCAGACGAAATTCACCCAGCGACTTTCCCTCCGTGCGGGTACCTTCTGGAAATACCAATATCTGGCCGCCTCTTTGCAACTCTTCAACCGCAAGCTTTACAGAGCCAATAAACCAGTCGTTTCGGATGTAACCCGCCAAACGTGCGGCAGCTCCCCAAAACACGCTATCGATCAATGAACTCTTCAGTACACAGGCAACGTTGGGCAAGCGGGATAACACCATCGGCGCATCCAGTAAGCCCGGATGGTTCGCCGCGATAATCAGCGAACCGGCTCCACGCAATGTATCCAACGCCCGCAGATCGAAGTGCGCCGCGCCACTCAGTCGTAAAACTGATAGATAGAAATAAAACCAAAGATTCGCCACCCTGCGCCCTATCCATATCCCCCTCGCCCCCTTAAATAAGAGATTCAGTGGAAATGCGACCAGCGCCCACGACAGACAAGCAATACCAAGTAGCGCAAGCCCGGCATATAACATCAGGTATTCGCGCAAGTGGCGCAAATAAACCAAGAAGCGAGTTTGCCCCTCCAAGATATGGCCATCGTACAATTTCCAGAATTGAAATCGCCCTTTCAACCGCCTACTCCATAACAAAAACCGAATGCTTCAATCTCGACAAGCAATTCCGCACGGCAGATGTCTGCCTGTAAGCAGGTGACATCAATGTTATCCCCTAGATACTCGCGCAAAACCTGATTTACGCGTTCCCAATCTTCACGGTTTCGAATAAACACCTTCATGCATAAATCGCGGGTTGAGAACCCCCCAAAAAGCGACTTGAGATTCGCCTGTGCGACCACCGCTTCTATGTTGCGCAACGTCTCTGCAGTCTGCCCCGCGACATCGCCAAGGTGCACCGATTCATGCCCCATAATGCTTGCCGTGCCTGAGATAAACAAGACCTCCGTCCCATCCAGCTGCAACAATGCCGCCCGCGAAAAAGCTGGGCTATTCGGACCGTACTGATCGGGATAGTAATAGGCGCTCATCTGACGAGGATTCTCAATCGCATGCGGCTCGGCGCGACTAGCCAGAAAGTAAACGATGAAACAACCCTCTGCCGTTCCCAGCGCACAAGCAGACGGGGATCCGGCAAGATGAGAACGTCGGGCAGCGATGAATGCCTCTTGCCTGCCAATATTAAAATTCCGATAACGCTCCAAACCATCATCGTCAACATTAATATGAGGCAAATAGTTCCAGCAACGAGTAAGGTAGGTGAAGCCTGTTTTTTTGAGCGTGTCGAAAATTGTAGTATAGGCCGCACGAGTTGCCTGCTGAAGGGCGCAAGCCTGACTGTCAGAGGAAAATTCTGCTTCGTGCAGCGCGATAAAACCGAACAGGACATTATCATCATGGCGATATTGAAGATTGCCGGACGAGCCTGCGGTGAATGATTCTCCGGCATACCATGCCATATGCGTAGTGCCACCAGATGGCAGGGCAGGCATAGGTACAATTCCGGAACTCAAAGGATGACAATACTGAATGCCAGTGCCATAAGTCACGGCGCCCAGCAAACCCGCTTCGTCAATTGCCTCATCTTCAGAAAATCTGCGCAAACCCAGTGCGCCAGATAGCCGATTCACGACACCGATCTGAATGCTAAGACAGCATTGCTTCCACCGAAAGCAAATGAATTGCACACGGCAGCCTTAAACGATTCGCCGCGCAAGCCCTCGCCCATCACATGGCGAACGCCAGCGCAGTCGGCGGATACCTCATCGAGATGCGCGGTGGGGGGGATTTCCTGACGCGAAAGGGCCAACACCGTAATCAGTGCCTCCATCGCACCAGCTGCACCAAGTAAATGGCCATGCATTGACTTGGTCGAGCTCACCGCCAAGTTTGCTGCGTAATCACCGAATGTCATTTTTAATGCATTGATTTCAATAGGATCACCTTCGAGGGTGGCAGTCCCATGCGCATTCACATAGCCAACATCGGCGAGCGACAACTCTGCCTCACGCAATGCCGCATTAAGCGCCCGCACTTGTCCTTTAGCGTCTGGTCGCACCAAGTGCGTGTGATCGCAACTTTGCCCGTAACCGGCCAGTTCACAATAAATACGAGCACCGCGCGCCACAGCATGTTCCCATTCTTCCAGCACCAACGCCGCCCCGCCTTCTCCCAGCACAAAGCCAGCTCGACCTGATTGGAACGGACGACATGCGCGATAAGCCGTTTCCTCGTCTCCCGGTGCAATGACCCGCATCCCTTCCCAAGTGCGCATAATCGAAAACGTCAACGGCGCTTCCGAGCCACCGGCGACTATCAACGAAGACTCGCCGATCTGAATGCGGCGAAAAGCTTCTCCTATAGAAATGGCAGAGGAGGCGCACGCGACTGAATAAGTCAGGCAAGCACTGCCCAAGCCAAGTGAAATGGCAATATTCGAAGCCGCCGCATTATTCATTGCCAGCACAACCGACAGCGGGGACATGCGATCCCTGCCACGCTCGTAGAAATCGGTATAACACTTCTCAGCGGTCTGCGCACCACCAGCCCCAGTCCCCCAGGAAACTCCATAGGAATTTGCCCCGCAATCAACGCGTGGCAGGCCAGCATCTTCCCAGGCAGAGAAAGCTGCCGCGATGCCGAGTTGACTGTAACGATCGGTCATACTAGACAAGGCCCGACCAAGAGCTTGCTCTGGATTGAACGACAAGCATGCCACGGCAGGCTGGGCAATTGGTATTGGGGACGCGGGATGGCGATACAATCCGACGGCAGACTCGCCTCGCATGATGCGGGGAAAAAAATCTTCTGCATTCCCGCCAAATGGATTGACCAACCCAACTCCGGTGACGGCAACCCTTCGCAAAATCTTGCTCATTAAATTTTCAAATTTACAGATACTGGCTTGAATTTTTCAATTAGCTCGACCAGTTGAGCAACGGTTTCAGGCATTGGTACGTCGTTTGGAACATTAATTCCGTGCTTTTCTTCTAATTCAAAAATCAACTCAAGCAATGCTAAAGAGTCAATCCCAATCCCGTCCAGCCTGCTCTCCATCGTGAGACTTTCAGGAGGATTGTCAGCGTGGCGCTTGATATATTCGTTAATTAACTCAAGAGTTTCCATTGTGGATAAAATAATGTATTAAAAAATAATAGGGGTTGAGTCTAACTTAATCTTTGTGCAGAATAAATGAAAATATGTATTTCGAAGTTATAGAACTCCTACCTACATTAATCAAAATATCCCTTCAGTTGTACCAAGCGCGATAGTATTAAATCCGCCATCAACATATATGATCTCACCCGTGACACCGCTAGCTAGATCACTACACAAAAAAGCGGCCATATTACCTACTTCCTCTATGGTAACGTTGCGCTTAAGAGGTGCATTTTTTGCCACGTAGGCGAGCAATTTCGAGAAATCACCCAAACCACCCGCAGCCAAGGTTTTGATCGGCCCTGCGGATATTCCGTTTGCACGGATTCCTTTTTGCCCCAACTCCATAGCAAGATAGCGCACACTGGCTTCGAGGCTAGCTTTGGCCATACCCATAACATTATAGTGAGGGATGGTTCGTATAGCTCCAAGATAAGACATCGTAAGTATTGATGATTTATTATTCAAATAAGGCAGAGAAGCTTTTGCCATCGCGGGAAAGCTATAGGCACTAACGTCATGAGAAATGCGAAAATTTTCGCGATTAAATCCTTCAAGAAAATCACTGCCTAATGCATCACGTGGTGCGAAAGCTATGGAATGAACGAAGCCATCGAATTTACTCCATGATTTTGAAAGATTAGAAAAAAGTCGCTCAATTTCCGCATCTGAAGTCACATCGCAGGGGAATACTAATTCGCTCTCAAATTTTTGGGCTATTTCCAATACGCGTTTCTTTACACGCTCACCTTGATATGACAATGCAAGCTCAGCACCCTCTCGAAACATTGCTTGTGCCACGCCATATCCAATCGATCGATTACTTATTATCCCAGTAATTAAAAATTTTTTATTAGTTAATAGTCCCATAGTTCGCTAGTGATTGACTCGTTCTCTCATTTCTATTCCCGCCTTAAGACACGGCACTTACTTCAGAAAAAACCGGATGGATAAAATCCGGTCGAGATTGTTGTAGATATTGTGTTTCAAGGCAACTGTCTTGACGGCCTATATATTGACTTGGGTTACGCCCCGGTTCCGCCACTATCGCAGGAAAGCAACCTGATGATAGGGGCAGGAAGAAGGCAGGGCGGTTTCAAGCACCAAGTGCAAATAACGCAGCGTGATGCTGCCTAAAGTCAAAAGCGTCTGGCATAAACAGCTCGACCGGGCATTTGAAACCGA
>WSYA01000074.1 GCA_009773615.1 Gallionellaceae bacterium | reverse complement strand
TCAATCAATCAACAAATCCCAACAACGCGTCGCCTGACAATAAACTCACTCTCCACTTCGCTCAGGCTCATCTCTGGATTGGAAAATACTGTATTGAGGTTTAACCCTCATGCTGTTTAATCCACTCGCTTTTCAAAAGAGCCATAAAAGTCATCATTATGACTAGTTCGTTGTCACACCCCGTCCAAGCAACACGGGGACCCTAAATAATTCCGCCCCGAACCCTACCAGCAATCCCCTCCCACCACCACCCCAAAAAATATCTAGACCGCCCCTATCCCTCTAAACCGGCACCCCCGTCCTATCCACCACCCGCCGCAGCACAAAACTCGAATGCACCCCCGTAACCCCCTTGATCCGCGTAATACGGTTGAGCAGCAGTTCCTGATAGCCATCCATATCTTTCACCACCACTTTGAGCTGGTAGTCGGCGGCTTGGCCGGTAATCAGCAGGCACTCCATCACTTCGGGAATTTCGCTGATCTGCGCTTCAAAATTCTTGAAGCGTTCCGGGGTGTGCTGATCCATGGAGATATGGATCAAGGCCATCAGCGATAGGCCCAGTGCCTTGGCGTCCAGCAGTGCGCGGTAGCCGACGATGATGCCGGACTCTTCCAGCGCACGCACTCTGCGCAAGCAGGGCGAAGGCGACAGGCCGATGCGGTCGGCCAAGTCCTGATTGCTGATGCGTCCGTCCTCCTGTAACAGGGTGAGAATCTGCTTATCGTAGCTATCCAATTCCATCAAATTTCTCCATTTTCAATTCGCTGGCAATTATTTTACGCATACAAACGCAATACAGCAATAATCTATCAAATATCGCGCCATTCACACAGCAATACGCAATCAAATACCGCCCTACCCTGTCTAGAATATCGCTCAACCCGGATCGTCATTGATGAAACTACTAGCCAATCCACTAAGCCAGCAAGCTGGCAAGTGGCTGGTTATCCGGCGAAAGCGGGAATCCAGTTGATTTAATAATTCCCGCGCAGCTGGACAGCATCGAGGCTTTGTCCGCTGCGCGGGCCGTATGTTTTGCTGGATTCCCGCCTGCGCGGGAATGACGGGAGTTATGGATTATCCGGGGTTAACCCATTTGCGTATTATTCGACAGGAGAGATGTCATGTTGCAGCACCCCGCCACGCAGTACCGTCCGTTTCCGCAGGTGAAGCTCACCGACCGCCAATGGCCGAACCGCACGCTCACTGCGCCGCCCGTGTGGATGAGCACGGATTTGCGCGATGGTAATCAGGCGCTGATCGAGCCTATGGATTTGGCGCGCAAGATGCGTATGTTTCGCATGCTCTGCGACATTGGCTTCAAAGAAATTGAAGTCGCGTTTCCTTCCGCCTCAAAAACGGATTTTGATTTTGTGCGCCAGCTTATAGAAGGCGATCACATCCCCGCCGATGTGACCATTGAGGTACTCAGCCATGCGCGGGAAAATCTTATTCGCCGCACGGTGGAATCGTTGAGCGGGGCGCGCAGCGCGATTGTTCATGTGGTGAGCCCGATCTCCGCGCCCTTCCGGGAACTCGTGTTCGGCATGAGCAAGGCCGAAGTGTTGGACATTGCCGTCTCCGCCGCACGTCTGGTGAAGCAGTTGACCGCCGAACACCCGGAGACAAAATGGACATTCGAATACAGCCCGGAAACGTTCTCCGCTACCGAGCTCGACTATTCCCTTGAGGTTTGCAATGCGGTGACCGCAGCCTGGGGCGCGATGCCGGACAACAAAATCATCATCAATTTGCCGTCTTCCGTTGAGGTGTCCACACCGAATGTTTATGCGGATCAGACCGAATGGATGCACCGTCACTTGGAGCGGCGGGACAGCATTATTCTCAGCCTGCACAACCACAACGATAGGGGCACTGCCGTGGCCGCAGCCGAATTGGGATTGATGGCCGGGGCGGATCGAATCGAGGGCTGTCTGTTTGGCAACGGGGAGCGCACCGGGAATGTGGACATCGTCACGCTCGCGCTTAACCTGCACACGCAGGGTATTGAGCCGGGCTTGGATTTTTCGGACATCAACGCGGTGGCGAGAACGGTGGAATATTGCACTCAGTTGCCGATAGCGCCCCGCCACCCTTATGTCGGCGACCTCGTGTTCACGGCGTTTTCCGGCTCGCATCAGGATGCGATCAAAAAAGGCTTTGCCGCGCAGAAGCCGGACACGGCGTGGAATGTGCCCTACCTACCGATCAACCCGACCGATGTGGGGCGCAGCTACGACTCGGTGATTCGCATCAACAGCCAGTCCGGCAAAGGCGGCATCGCCTACTTGCTGGAGACGGAATACGGCATCGTCATGCCACGCCGCCTACAGGTCGAATTCTCCAGAGAGGTGCAACGTCACACGGATCATCACGGCGGAGAAATGAGCGCAGCCGACATCTCGCAATTGTTTTCTCAAACCTATCTCGACACTAAAAATCCGCTGCGCTATGTCGAGCACCATTTTTTTGAACAGGGCGACAGTCAGGGCATTCATCTGGTCGTCGAGATGAATGGCTCGACGCGCAAGCTTGAGGGTAAAGGCAACGGGCCGATTGATGCCGCCGTGCATGCGCTGAGCGGCATTGATGTCGCGCTGCATGTGCGCAGCTACGAAGAGCGCTCTATGAGCAGCAGCCATCAAGGCGGCGATGCAAAGGCCTGCGCCTTCATCGAGCTCACACGGCAAGGCGGCGCGGATGAATGCTACGGGGTGGCAGTGGATGCAAACATCGTGACAGCGTCGATCAAGGCGCTGGTGAGCGGTGCCAACCGGTTTTTAGCGAAGTAATTATTTAGCGGGGGCTTATGTCAAAGCTCGCACTGATGGGTATGGTCATTGAGTCAGGGCGTAGCGCATGGGCTGCATTTACGCAGCCCCGCCCCCTCACCTACCTATACGAATCACCGCATACGCCAACCACTGCGCGCCCCAGCGATGCAGGCACAAGCCCAGCAAGATACAGGTTGTGCCCAGCCATACATGCGGCAGCACTTCCTCGTTGTTCAGGCCGTGGCCGAGCAGCAGGGCGATCACCGGGGTGATGAGGGTGATCAGGGCGATGCGTCCCGCTTCCATGTGCTTGATGAGGTAGTAGTAGAGCGCGAACCCCAGCACTGAGCCGAACGTGCCGAGATACAGTGTCGCCGCTACTGCGCGCTGCGGGATAGTCTCGGGTACATGTCCGTCTATCAGCCACCATGCAGCGAAGAACAGCGGCAAGGCGACCATCAATATGCCCAGTGTCATGGCCAGCGGGGGGCTGTCGTCGCCGATGCGCTTGAGCCACACCAGACCCAGCGACTGCGCGACCACCGCCATGAACAAGGCGAACAAGCCCGCCGCCGAGCCTGCGCCCAACCCGAGGCCGCCGCTAAACACCAGCATCAGTCCGAGAATGCCCAACACCATTCCCGCCAGCTTGGCAGGCGTGAGCGCTTCTTCTTTCAGCCACAGCATCGCGCCCAAGCTGGTAATCAACGGCGACAATCCGAACAGCACGGCGATCATGCCGGAGCTGACGAATTGCGACGACCAGTAGGTGAGCGCCATCGCGCTGAACATGCTCAGCCCGCCCGCCAGATAGGCCAGCAGCGCTTTACGGTGCAGCGGAAAGCCGATGCGGAACACCGCCAGCAGGACGGCGCACAGCAGCATACCGATGGCCATACGCGAGAACACCGCGAAGCTGAAACCGACACCCAGCGCGCTCCACTTGATGGCGAGCGGCGTGGTGGACCAGATCAGAATGACCGAAACGAATGCGGCTGGAAGCGACATGATTCTCTCCTCGGCTCAATGTACAACCTGCCGCCCCACGAGCCTTGAAGTGAGACGGCGAAAAACAAAAAGGCCACAGACAAAATCTGTGGCCTTGAGAAAGTTGCTGCTACAAAAATCTAAACGCTAACTCGTCAGGCCACCTTGCGCGCGATGCCACACCATGCGCAGCTTTGCGCTTGGGACGGCTAGTACGTGACGAATGGCTTGAGAGATTTTCATGGGTTGGATTATCAGGGGGTATGTTGCGCGGTGTCAATGCCATGCTGCAAAAACAAACGGGCAGGACTCGCGCCCTGACCGGCTCACGGCCTTAAGGCGAATCGACCATTTTCGGCAACTCAAAGTTCCAATCAAGGCTGCCTTCGTCGTTGGTAAATATGCGCTCGCTCTGCACGCCCTGTTCGCGCAACAGCACTTTAAGGTCGCTAACTGAGTGCTTGTAAAATTCGGACAGCCCATTGAGGGCGAGCCTGCTGCGCACCAGCGTATCACCGATGACCTCTCCGATCTCGCAGTGAACCCCTACCGCATTTTTTTCCCGCGCCCCCAACAGATATGTCTGCTCTTGCTGAAAAGCGAGTATCCGATCCAACTGCTCCTGCTTTTCGGCATTCAACCTTTCCATCGCACTATAGGGTTTGGCAAATTTTGACACCATCTTTTGCCAGTTTTCCTGATGCTCCAAAGTCAACTTGACGATTCCCTGTTTTACATTCGTTGCCAGAGTCAGATATTTTGCGAACTCGGCATCCGATTTGATCAGCGCCAGTCCCTGCTCTTTTACTTCGATGATTTTTTTGCACTCGGCTATCGCCTGACCGATCTGATCGATTTGCGCTTCCAGTTTGGCCGAGTCGGGCACCAGCATGGAAATAACGGTCTGCTTTCCCCGGCAAGAATTGGATGAATGTATTTTTACTTTTCTGCCAGCGATGCCGCAGCCTTCCGCGCGATCAATCTGGATATTTTCGGCGATGATCTCGCAGTTAACTGCGCGCTCGATCACCACAGAATTACCCTTGATCAAACAGGCCTCGGCATACTTCACCGAGACATTCCCCTCCCACGCCTCGATGATGGAATTGAAGGCGCGTCCGTTCGACGTGACATCGCCGCCTATGCTTTTTGCACTGCCGCTCGATAGGTTTATTTCCAGCAGAATAAAGCCGCCTTGCGAAACAATATCGCCGTAGACATCCGAACGGAAAGTCATATTCTTGCCCTCGACGGAGCGCCCCTCCTGAACCTCGCCGTGCTCGACGAATTCGTCGCCGGACAAGGACAGATCGCCCGTGGTCTTTATGCTGATGCCGCCCTTGTTCTCGATCTTCTCTGTGACCGAGATGTTGTTGGAATCGACATCCAGAGAAAGAAAGCCGTCCCGGCTCGACACGATGAACTCGAAGCCGTCCTGCTTCTCCACACGTGTACCCGGCCCGGCCAACGGATGCAAATCGAGATCTTTGGAAATCTCCGGCTCGATGATTTCTCCGCCCACTTTGTAGCCCGGTTTGCCGAGCACACGCGGCTTCTTCTTCAGCAGACGGGCATCCGTGGCGATTTGCGGAAAACGATTCTGGAACTTGCGCAAATCCGCTTTGCCGTTGGCTAATATCTTGGGCGAATTGTCGCGGTGCAATACCTCGCTCGCTTCCTCGATTTCCGCATCAATGCCCTCGGTCGCATCAAGCTGAACGGCAACAGTCATTCTGCCCATCTCGCCGCTGGCGATAACGCTCGCGACCTTCTGTATATCAATACCGAAGTGCACGCCCTTCAGCCACATATCCGCCACAAACTCGTCCATATTCAGCTTGGTGGGCTTTAGCTCTTCCTTGCTCGTCATTCCCACAATGGGGGCCACGCCATCGGCATCCGGCGGGCCATAGACGGGCACTTGCGTTATCGTCTCGATCTCGACAGGCTCAAAAAAATACTCTGCGCGCTTACCCTGAGAATCGATCCTCACCCCTTTATAAAGCGTTTTGCGCTTGGGGGAAAAGACCACAACACCCTCGGCCAGTTTCAATTTCGCCCCGATACCGTGCACATCCAGAATGGCGTCGTAGTCGTACAGCAGGTCCATCAGTAAGCGATAATCCAAACCTTTAAATCGTGCGCCCTCACCGAATAGCCGATCAATAAACGCCTCGAATCCGCCCCCCACAGGAAAAGTCGACAGATCAACGAAAATGCCGTCTTTCAGCCGCAGCAGATAGGCGGGCAACGCCACGGCTGCCTGATTTTCAATGCTTGATTGCTGCGCCATGTTCACAATTTTTCAACCTTGATTGCAAGAGCACAGTACGCGAAGTACTGTGCAGTGCGGACAACCATAACGAATGACCATTGTTTACGGAGGGGATTTTATACTGAATTGTGGCCGATTCGTGCGTAGAAGCAATAAATTCAGCTTACGATGACATAAGATTAATGATGCAACGACGGGGATATTGCGTCACCCGCGTTGCCGGATCTAGCCACCAAGCCGCATACAACCAAAGATGGAAACAAATGCGCAGCTTATACGCAGCCAGTTGGCTTGGGCATGCCACCGTATTTGGTGATGGGTTTCATCGGGCCGGTCATCCACAGATCAAAGAGTTCTTTCTGATCCTCCCCGATGTGTTTGGCGAATTTGCGTATCGGCGGCACAGAGCCGAATTCCTCATAGAATTCGCGCGCCTTGGCGATGTGCTCCCACTTTTTTTCATTCATCTCGTAGCCGTCCGCCTCGGCCATCGCACGGCCGACCTCCAGAGTCCAATCGCTCATGTCGACGAGGTAGCCGTCACCGTCACGCTTAGGGATTTGCATAGATAAGACCTTTCGAGTTAAGGAAAATGTGAGGCATTTAGCCTTATCCGATGAATTCGGTCTATTACTCTAAAGAGGGGGTAGGCGTGCCGCAGCGGAAGGCTGACACGCGCTCTTCAATCAAAGCAATGCATCAGTCTTGCGCAGCCTATTCGCGATCACTCGCATCACATACAGCGCGAAATTCGGCGTTTGCTGAATGAGAAAATTGAAACGCTTGCGATCAATGGACAACAACTTGCAGTCGATCTTCGCAATCACTGTCGCCGAACGTATGTCATCGTCGATCATCGCCATCTCACCCAGAATCGCGCCCGCCTCGGCAGTCTCCACCAATCTGCCGCGAACAGTGATCTCGGCCGTGCCGGAAATGAGCACATACATCAACTCGCCCTGCTCGCCTTCCTTAAACAAAACCTGCCCCGCAGCCAGCGCTTGCAGATCGGTCTCGTGACGAAACAACTCGGCCAGATTCATATTCTCACCCTCGGAAAAAGATTGCGATGGCGCGATTCTATCCGGTAATTGAAACAAAGCACACCCGAAGCCTGGTCCAATGACACATGAGCCTGAACGAAGGGGTGTAATTCCAGCGTGAGATGAGCCTGGAAGCGGGGAAGTTGGGATCATGGAGGCATGATC
>WSYA01000007.1 GCA_009773615.1 Gallionellaceae bacterium | reverse complement strand
CTGAAATTCAAATCGTGGACACCCATGAATCGCTTGAACCCCTTGTCAATACTGATGTTGCCGTCGGCACTACTTAATTAAACCGGACACTACTGTTGCCTTATTTATTCTTTGACTAAGAAAATCCTTATTGTTTTTTTCATCTTTTCTGATGCGAAAATCAGTATCAGCTGATAGCTATGATTTAAATAAGTTTGCATAATTAAACATGTAATTAAAGTGTTCATGAATTGATATCGCCGATAGATACAAGCAGCGGGTCTGTTGAACGGTATCGCTTTTTTACCATATTTGAAAGGAAATACGATGAGTCACACTCTTTCTCAGCCCGAGGAAATTGATTGCGTTCTGATGGAAATGGCGAAAAACGGTTTGGAAAAGAACGCGCCTTTTACAGATAAAGGACATTCTATCCGTGCAGCACAGGAGAGTTGGTCTGGTAGTTATATTACGCCATACCGTGCAGCGTTGATGCGGTCGATAAATAGTTTGTCCAATCCGAAACCACCGGTTTAAACCATCGAAAAATCGCTGCTGCCGAGTTGGTTGATTCCCTAATATTGAGGAGAACTTTTGTGAAAGTCGAACAAATACGCACTATCGCCAAATCCCGGGGGGTTAATCCCGGCAGGCTTGCAAAAACCGAGTTGATCAAGTCAATTCAGGCAGCGGAGGGGAATATTGAATGTTTTTCCACTGCCGTCAATGGCGAATGCGATCAAGTAAATTGTCTTTGGCGTGAGGACTGTTTCGATGTTGCCCGTCGTGGAGTGGCATCATGAATTTAGATTTTCTATGGAGTGCAACAAGGTTTGCGGGAGCCATTCCCGTTATTGAAAAAGGATAAATTCACATGCCAATCGGTACTGTTAAATGGTTTAACGACACGAAGGGTTTTGGCTTTATTACGCCGGACGATGGTAGCGATGATCTGTTCGTCCACTTTTCAGCTATCAACATGGGCGGATTTAAGACGCTCAAAGAAGGCCAAAAAGTTAGCTTTGAAGCAATCCAAGGTGCCAAGGGTAAGCAAGCTTCCAATATTCAAGCTACCTAAATGGTTTTCTGGTGTCCCATGCATCAATATTTTTTACATCTTCAAGGAGAAATATTATGAATGACATCACACGTTTTTCGCCACTCAATGAACTGGCTCGCTTCGACCCGTTTGGGGATATGGACGATGTGTTCAACAGGTTCATGATGCGTCCGTTTTCACGTAAAACAATGGAAATCGGGCCTCAGATCAAAATGGATGTGAAAGAGGCGGATGGGAAATATATGGTCAAAGCGGATATCCCCGGTGTTAACAAGAATGACATCCATGTGACCGTCGACGGAAATATGGTTTCCATTAGTGCCGAAGTCAAACAGGAAAAGGAAGAAAAGGAAGGCGAGCGCGTAATCCGCAGCGAGCGCAGTTACGGCATGGCCTCGCGCAGTTTCACCTTGGCGGATGAGGTGGATCAAAGTAAGGTTGAAGCTAAATACAACAATGGTGTGCTTGAGCTGACACTGCCTAAAAAGCCTGGCTCATCCAGCCAGAAAATCACTATTTCATAAACGCTTTCTGTGCAGAACGACATGCCATAGGAAAGGACGTTATGAAGCTCATCCCGTTACATAACTTCGTTCTGGTAAAGAGGCATGAGGGCGAGCACCAAACCGCATCTGGAATTTTGATTCCAGATGCGGCAACAGAAAAACCGGATATTGGTGAAGTTATTGCTGCAAGCGATGGAATTAGGTTGAAAAATGGCAACCTGCATCCGCTTGAGGTGAAGGTTGGTGACAGGGTGTTGTTCGGCAAATATACAGGCCATCCCGTGAAGATTGATGGCGATGAATTTCTCGTCATGCGGGAAGACGATTTCATCGCTGTCCTAGAGGTCTAGCTAAGTTTAGTCTGCATTTATAACAAGTTACAGGGGATTTCAAAATGTCGGCAAAACAGGTTTTATTCCATGATGCCGCTCGCACCAAAATCATAACGGGTGTGAATATTCTGGCCGACGCGGTCAAGGTAACTCTGGGGCCACGTGGCCGCAACGTTATTCTGGATCGCTCTTACGGCCCGCCTCTGGTGGCCAATTCCGGTGTTGTTGTGGCAAAGGAGATCGAGCTTAAAGACAAGCTCGAGAATATGGGCGCGCAGATGGTGAAGGAAGTATCCAGCAAGACATCCGATGTGGCGGGAGATGGCACCACCACGGCAACCGTGCTGGCGCAGGCGATTGTGCGCGAGGGCATGAAGTACGTCGCCGCCGGGATGAACCCGATGGACTTGAAGCGCGGCATCGATAAGGCCGTTGCCGCTACCGTTGAAGAGTTGCGCAAGATTTCCAAGCCCTGCACGACGAGCAAAGAAATATCCCAAGTCGGCGCCATTTCCGCCAATTCCGATGTCGCCATCGGTGATGTCATCGCCCAAGCTATGGAGAAGGTCGGCAAGGAGGGCGTGATTACCATCGAGGACGGCAAGAGCCTGCAGAACGAACTCGAAGTGGTGGAAGGGATGCAGTTCGACCGTGGCTATCTGTCGCCATACTTCATTACCAATCCCGAGAAGCAGATCGTCGCAATGGATGAGCCCTATATCCTTTTGCACGACAAGAAGATCAGCAACATCCACGACTTGTTGCCGATTTTGGAACAGATCGCCAAGGCCGGTAAACCGCTGTTGATCGTTGCCGAGGATGTCGAGGGCGAAGCGCTGGCGACGCTGGTGATCAACAATATCCGTGGAACCTTGAAGACTGTCGCGGTCAAAGCGCCGGGGTTCGGCGACCGCCGCCGTGCCATGCTTGCGGACATTGCCATCCTGACAGGCGGCGCGGTGATTGCCGATGAGGTTGGCCTCACTCTGGAGAAAATCACGCTGAAGGATCTCGGCCAAGCCAAGCGCATCGAAGTCGGCAAGGATGACACCACGCTCATTAGCGGCGCAGGGGATGCGGAAGCAATCCAGAGACGCATCAAAGAAATCCGCAAACAAATCGATGAGGCCACCAGCAGTTATGACAAGGAAAAATTGCAGGAGCGCGCCGCCAAGCTGGCTGGCGGTGTGGCGGTGATCAAGGTCGGCGCGGCCACCGAAACGGGAATGAAAGAAAAGAAAACCCGTATCGAAGATGCCATGCATGCGACCCGTGCCGCAGTCGAGGAGGGAATTCTACCCGGCGGCGGTGTGGCGTTGCTGCGTGCCAAGGTTGCTATTAGCGCTTTACTTGGCGATAACAGCGAACAGGATGCCGGCATCAAGATTGTGTTGAGGGCGCTGGAAGAGCCGCTGCGTCAGATCGTCATCAACGCCGGGGGCGAGCCTTCGGTGGTGCTCAATAAGGTTTTGGAGAGCAAGGGGAGCTTTGGTTACAACGCGGCTACCGAGAAATACGGCGATCTCATCGAGATGGGGGTTCTCGACCCGACCAAGGTGACGCGCAGCGCCTTGCAGAATGCTGCTTCGATGGCCAGCCTGATACTCACCACGGATGCGATGGTTGCCGAGTTGCCGAAGGAAGAGTTGAAGCAAAGCGCGATGGTTGAGACGGAGATGTAGCGCATGTGCCAACAATTGATGCATATGCAAATAGGCAAAAAGAAATGAGTCCAACCTAAGGAGAAAATATCATGAGCCACTCAAATGCTTCTGACGGTTTCCGCCAAATTCAACGGCACGATAATCTTTTCCAAGAGCAGGTGCATGATGCCTATAAAGCAAAGACCAAACTTCAGGAGCCGACCGTCTGCGCGCAATGCGCTGCCGTCTTTCATGCGGGGCGCTGGCAGTGGATCAAAGCCCCGTCAAACGCGTATCAGGCTACATGTCCGGCTTGCCATCGCATTCACGACAATTATCCTGCCGGTTTCCTGAGCCTGAAGGGGGAGTTTTTTCAATCACATCGCGATGAAATCATGCATCTTGTGCATAACCATGAAAATCGCGAACGCAAAGAGCACCCGCTTAAACGCATTATGACGGTGGAAGAAAAAGAGGGTGCAACACTGGTGACCACGACTGATATTCATCTTGCACGCGGTATGGGTGAGGCGTTGCACCACGCTTATCAGGGTGAGCTGCAATATCACTACAACCCGGAACAAAATCTGTTGCGCGTGAGTTGGACGCACTGAAAACAGGTGGCGAGTGTGGCGCTGTACGTTTGACTACTTGCCTCAGACGGTCGCTTAATCAATCGGGAGAGGGGACTTATGACTCTTTTAAAACAAATGACATTGGCGCTGTGCTTGTTCTGCGGCATATATGGCACGGCGTTTGCCCAGATGAAGAACGAAGCGTCACGGGGGGAATTGCTGTATGCGACTCATTGCAGCGCATGCCATACCGCCGAGATTCATTGGCGCAGACAGAAGCTTGCAAAGGACTGGAGCAGTTTGGTGGCTCAGATCCGTCGCTGGCAAGCCAGCATCGGTCTGGTCTGGAGCAATGAGGAAATCATGGATGTCGCGCGCTATTTGAATGCGCTCCATTACGGCTTTCCTGTGCCTGAACAAAAAGGATATTCGCAGGAGCACAAGCTAGGTTACACACGCAATAAATAGTTGGCGACCCAACCCCGGGTAAGGCCAATTGGAATACTTAACATGCAAGCAACCCAGCGGAAGATGTTTATGTGGCTTTGCGCGATGCCTTTGATGCGGCCAAGCGCCAAGTCGGGGACTACGCACGCAAGCTTCGTGGCGACATCAAGACGCATGCGCCTAGGCGAAACAATGAAATAGAGGGTAAATCTGCCGGGCAATAGATGTGCGTTAATGCACATGATTTCTATCATGCAAGGATGGGAGAAAATCATGCTGGATTCATTGAAAGAGGCAGGAAAAAATATCGGGCGCGAGCTCGGGCGCACATGGGAAAACTTGTCGGATGGTTGGCGTGAATTGCTCAGTCGCAGCAATAACGCGCTAAACGCCTTGAACGTGAAACCCACGGCAGTACTTATCACGTTATGGAGCGCGCCTACGGGGCATTCCAGCGCGCTATTCCTTTGCCGTGCAATGTAGATGCCGATAAGGCCGAAGCGGTATATAAGAACAGCGTATTGAATGTCCGTCTGCCGAAAGTGGCGGGTGAAACTGGTAAAACTATTTCGGTGACCTGAGCGATGAAAAATATTTCTCGACGTATGCGCTGGATACCTTGCTGCCGGATATGAAACATCCAAGCAAGGCTGTTCTGGAAAAGGCCATGCAAGGACATGTGCTCGCTAAAGCCGAATTGATCGGCCTGTATCAAAGGCAATAAATGCAGGATGTCAATTATTTTCTCACTCAATAAAGTTAAGGCGAGGCAACCATGTATCAACGCACTTTTGTTCCCATCGACGGTAGTGCAACTTCCGAACGCGCTTTGAAGGAGGCGATCAGTCTGGCGGATAACACGGCGCAATTACGTCTGGTTTACGTGCTGGAGGAAATCTATCCGCTGGATGGCGAAGGCTTTGCTTTTATCGATTATGCCGCCCTGCAAGAAGCGGTACGCCATACCGGAGAGCGCACTCTCACACAGGCGCTAAAAACAGCGCAAAAGTCCGGCAAGAAGGCGGAAACAGCGCTGCTCGAAGCAGGCGGAAAGCGCATCGCCAATGTGCTCGCGAGCGATGCAAGGGATTGGCAGGCGGATATGATCGTGATCGGCACGCATGGGCGCACCGGCTTAAATCGAATGCTGCTAGGTAGTGTTGCCGAAGGTCTGGTGCGAGTGGCATCGATTCCGGTGCTGTTGATTCGTGCTGAATAAAGATGTTTGACTTCATCAATACTAGTGCGCAGTATCATGTTTTGAAAAATTCCGAGCATTCTTGCGTGCTGTCACAAAAAGCTAATGAAGAACATCCTGCTGCTTATCGTTTTGTTGCTTACCTCTATTTCCATGCCGTCCGAAGCCGAAGATGGGACATCCCTCGTCCCCGTTTTCCAGTGCGAGGTCGACCGACGGCTTGATCTGCCGCAAGCGGTTCAGAGGCTCTATGCGCAATTGCTCGAAGTCGCATTGAAAAATGCACAGATTCCCCACCTTACAGAATCACAGTATGTGCTGCTGGTGGATCGCAACCCCCATGTGCAGGCGGCTTTCATATATTGGCTGGACTCCCAGGCTTTATTTGAGCGCTGGCACTTCATCGGCGCATCACCCGCATCCACCGGCAAGCCGGGTAAGTTCGACCATTTCATCACTCCGCTTGGCGTGTTCGAGCACTCGCTGAACAACAAGGATTTTCGCGCTGAAGGCACGCGCAATGATTTGGGTATTCGCGGCTTTGGTATACAAGGGATGCGGGTTTATGATTTTGGCTGGGTTCAGGGGGAACGCGGATGGGGCTGCGGTGGTGAAGGTCAGATGCGTTTGTTGCTGCATGCGACAGACCCCGATTATCTCGAAAATCGCCTGGGTGTGCCTATGTCAAAAGGGTGTATACGCATACCCGCGACACTGAATACTTTCATCGACCGCTACGGAATTCTGGATGGCGATTATGAGCAGGCGCTGGCAAGAGGGGAGGAGCTATGGGTGCTTCGTGCGGATCGTATTTCTCACGCGCGCGTTTCATGAAGGCATATACCGGAGGAGCTATGGGTGCTTCGTGCGGATCGTATTTCCACACCGTGGGCAGGACGCTATCTGGTCATCGTTGATTCGGGCATCACAAAGCGCCCCGCTTGGTCACCCGATCCGACGGCTGTTGTCCGGCAACGCAAAGCTGGAAAAATTCCAGCTCGGTGAAACTGCGGCAGCCCGGTTTTTGTTGGAGCAAGCTGGCTCCAATAGGGGAGAACGCTGCCGAATGGGTTGGAGCGGACAACTGAAACTCGGAATCAACTTCCGCCAAAGGATACAGGGATGCGCTGTCTGCCGAATTGCCCCGTGAATTTTCCAAAGTGCCCAGCCAGCTTCGTTCCGCAATGCGGGCAGCTACCGTCTTCCTTTAAATCATAAGTGCGAATCTCATACCAGTCGCGCACGATCAGCGGATTTTTGCAGGATGAGCAAAAAGTGGTATCGCCTTCGATGTCATGCACATTGCCGCAATACACGTAGTGCAGACCCGCGTTCAGCGCGATGTGGCGGGCGCGCTCCAGCGTGGCAGGCGGCGTTGGCGGAACGTCGGTCATTTTGTAATCGGGATGGAACGCGCTGAAGTGCAGCGGTACATCCGTGCCTAACTCCTTGACGATCCATTCGCTCATACGGCGTATCTCTGCATCGGAATCGTTGTGTCCGGGAATAATCAGCGTGGTCAGCTCAAGCCAGACCTGAGTTTCATGCTTGATGTAGACCAGAGTGTCCAATATCGGTTGCAGATGTGCACCTGTGAGCTTGAAGTAAAACTCTTCGGTGAAAGCTTTTAAATCCACATTCGCCGCATCCATCTTGGCGTAGAAATCGCGGCGTGGCTGGTCGTGCATATATCCCGCCGTTACCGCCACGGTCTTGATGCCGCGCTCGTGACAGGCATCGGCCACGTCCATCGCATATTCGGCAAAGATAACCGGATCGTTGTAGGTGAAGGCCACGCTCTTGCACCCCAGTTTGACTGCGCTATTGGCGATGGCTTCGGGTGTGGCTTGATCGGCGAGTTTGTCGAAGCTGCGCGATTTGGATATATCCCAGTTCTGGCAGAACTTGCAGGCGAGGTTGCAGCCGGCAGTGCCGAACGACAGGATGCTGCTGCCGGGATAGAAATGGTTGAGCGGTTTTTTTTCGACGGGATCAACGCAGAAACCCGAGGAGCGCCCGTAAGTGGTAAGCACCATCACATCGTTGATGCGGCCGCGCACAAAACATGCGCCGCGCTGACCTTCGTGGAGCTTGCAGTCGCGCGGACACAGGTCGCACTGGATGCGTCCATCATCCAAAAGATGCCAGTACTTGGCCGGATATCGTTCGGCGCTGCTGATCGGTTCGTCCATGTCAGAACTCCTTATAGAAAGTGTCGTGCGCTAAGATGCTTGCTCACGCCATTTTGTGACGGTGTAGCGCGATAGTTTGACCCCTTCCGCCCAGAAATCATCTGGCAAGCCGGCCTTTTGTTTTAGATGGGCCATGAACTGTCGCGGTTCGGGCAACTGCTCCCAGACTTGTGGTAGAAATGTACTGCGATAGTGGCGAAATTCAAACACGACTCCGTCCGCACCGGGGCGAAGTTGTGCGAGTGCATCGGCCTCGTTTTTGTACACCATCGGCTCAGTTGGCGATAGCAACGAAATTTCGATGGTCGTGATGCCGAGTTCTTCCTTGCTTAATGGAGCAAAACGCGGGTCGTGCAAAGCGGCAGATACAGCATTCCCTTTGACATCGTCGAGCAATGAACGATGCGCTTGCAACGTGCCTATACAGCCGCGCAATTCACCGTGTTGGGTAAGCGTTACAAAGCATGCCCCCGGCTCGGCAAGCCACGCTGCTGTTTCGTCAGCAACTAGCGGCACATTCAGGGCGCGGGCAATCGTTGCGCGCGCAATCGGCAGCAGCACAAGTCCTCGTTCCGGCGATTTTTGTTCAGTCGACATATCCTGTCCGCTCCGCAATTTTTGTTGTCGGGGTAAACGCAAAAGCAGTGTATCCAACCACCTGGTCTTTTGTTCCGGCAGTATCGCCCGAGTTGCGCAGATCGAGTAAATGCGGGGCGAGATGGTGATGTCGCGCGGCGATGATCAGACCGTTGATCGGCGTGCCGCCGCAGGCTTGTTCATGCGTCAAGGGCTGGTGCAATTGCAGGATGGATTGCACGGTCTCGTTATCCACGCGCTGGGCGGTAGCGTAGGGTAGGAAGTGCGAGAGATCGGAGCTGACGACGATCAGGGTTTCATCGCCACCCCACAAAGTTTCGAGAACCTCGGCGACTTCCTGCGGCGTTGCCATGCCGACCGCCAGTGGCAGCAAGGTAAAGTCGCTCAATATGCTTTGCAGGAACGGCAGTTGCACTTCCAGCGAGTGTTCCAGAGCATGGGCTTGGGCGCTGAGGGTGACTTGCGGCAGATGGGAGGCTGTGCGCATCGCCTCTGCATCCAGCATGATCCGACCCAGCGGGGTGTCGAATGCATCAACGCCGGGTAGTGCCAACCCGCGCACCGCGATACGATGGGTCGGGCCGAGCAACACCACACGACGGATACGCGCGGCGACGGAACGGAGTGCGGCGTAAGCCGTTGCTGCAACGGCGCCGGAATATATATAACCGGCATGCGGCACGATCAGTGCCTTGGGAATCAGGTCATAGGAGCGTGCCTCGGCCAGCAATTGTTGCACGTCATGGGCAAGCTGCACGGGTTCGCCGGGATAGAACAGACCTGCGACAGCGGGCGGACGGACGGTAGGCATGGCAATCTCCCTTTTGCAATGCTCAGCATATGGCGGCGGATAGGATGGAATCAAGGGGTATTTGAAAAAATCGAGGATCCCTGCTGTGCTTGATTTTGGTAGTGGACTGTTACGCACAAAAACTTGCATTCGTGTCGATTTGCAAAACGACAGATTTAGTGTAAATAAGAGTCTACAGGTTGCCGGAAACATACAAGAAAAAATTAATCGCCATGCAGTGCCTAATGTTGAGAAGTCTGCGTGCAATCTTGATTATCCTATCCGCAAGGAACATTATTCGTTCATGATAAAACGTATTCGCAGCGATCAGCTTCAGCCCGGCATGTATATTCACGACCTGAATTGCGGATGGATGGAACACCCGTTCGCATTCAACTCATTCAAGGTGGATGACGAAAAAACAATAGCAAAAATTATTGCCAGCGGCATTCGTGTGCTTTACATCGATTCCATCAAGGGGCTGGATGTAAGCGATGCGCAGACGCATGACGAATTTCATGCGGAACTGCATGATCAGGTCACCAAGCTGGCGGGAAATCACGTAGTAAAACCTCATCTCCCTGTCCCTCTAAAAGAGGAGGTTGTTCAGGCAAAAGTCGTGCATGCCGAGGCGCATAATGTCGTGCATCATCTGATGTCGGATATCAGAATGGGCAAGCAAATCGAAATTGCAAAAATGTCTCCGGTGGTTGAAAACATAACGGACTCGATCTTTCGCAACAAAGATGCGTTCATCAGTTTGTCGCGCATCAAAAAGAAAGATGAATACACTTTTCAGCACTCGGTGAGCGTATGTGCCCTGCTGGTAGCTTTCTGTCGGACGATGGAGTACGAGAAAGCTGTCATCATGGAAGCAGGCACAGGCGGGCTGCTGCATGACATTGGGAAAATGAAAGTGCCGGACTTTATACTCAACAAGCCCGGTCCATTGAGCGACTCGGAATTTGTGAATATGAAATCCCATGCGGCCATCGGTCGCGAGATTCTCAATCAAACGCCGGGAGTGCCGGAAATTGCGATTATGATCACCGGGCAACACCATGAGCGTTTCGACGGCACCGGTTACCCTGACAAGCTACAGAAGGATGAGATATCGTTGTTGGGGCAAATGGTGGCTATCGTGGATGTGTATGACGCACTGACTTCAAATCGGGTTTACCACAAGGGTATGGAGCCGACGGCAGTGCTAAAAAAACTTTTTGAATGGGGCAAGTTCCATTTTAATCCGGAGTTGGTGGAGCACTTCATTTGCCTCATCGGTATCTATCCGGTCGGAACACTGGTCAAGCTGGAAAGCAGCTTGCTGGCCGTGGTGGTCAACCCAGGCCATGAGAGTCTGCTCCGTCCCACCGTTCGGACGGTGTTTGATATCAAGCGTGAATATCCTGTTACGCCGCAGGATATCGATCTGTCCATACAGCGTAGCGATAGCATCGTGCAGTACGAGTCGCCTGAAAAATGGGGTATCGACCCCTTTAAATTCCTCTAGAGGACAAGGATTTGCGGCACGCGGGAAGGATGTGCATAATGGGCATGAAAATTTTTTTGAGCAAGATCGCTTGCGGGTGAAATCAACCAGATTTGGAGAGATGAGTCATGGCAAATAAGTCGAAAAAAGCGCTGGTGTGCCATTTGGAAAAAGCTTTCGATAGCACATCGATTAAAAATGCGCTGGACGAGCGCCTGATTTATGCGGTAGGCAAAGAATCAATCAATGCGACTACCCGCGATTGGTACATGACAGCGGCTTATGTGGTGCGCGACCGTTTGATCGATCGCTGGATGCAAACCATGAGCAGCTATTACGAGGCGAATGCGAAGCGTGTGTATTACCTGTCCATGGAGTTTCTGATGGGGCGTTCATTGATGAATAGCCTGCACAACTTGGAAGTGGAGAAGCCGACGCATGAGGCGTTGCGCGAGTTGGGTATCGAATTGGAAAAACTGCGCGACGAAGAATACGATGCGGCGTTGGGCAATGGCGGACTAGGACGCTTGGCGGCGTGTTTTCTCGATTCGATGGCGACGCTGAATTTGCCCGGCTACGGCTATGGGATTCGTTACGAGTATGGCATGTTTCAGCAGCACATCGAGAATGGACGTCAAGTAGAGCACCCGGACAACTGGCTGCGTTACGGCAACCCTTGGGAGTTCGGGCGTCCAGAGGTGTTGTATCAGGTAAAATTCCACGGGCATGTGACGGAATATAAAGACGAGGATGGCGTTGTTCGCCATCAATGGATGGATACGGATGATGTGATGGCGATGGCGCATGACACGCCCATTCCGGGCTATGGCACGCGCACGGTGAACAACATGCGTTTGTGGGCGGCGAAGTCCTCGCGCGATTTCGATCTGGGCTATTTCAATCAGGGCAACTACATCAAGGCGGTAGAAGACAAGGACCGTTCGGAGAATTTGTCGAAAGTGCTGTATCCGAATGATGCGACACAGATGGGGCATGAGCTGCGTTTGAAGCAACAATACTTTTTTACCTGCGCTTCTTTGCAGGATATTTTGACGCGTTATCTTAAAGATCACGACAACTTCGATGCTTTGCCGGACAAGGTGGCGATCCAGCTGAACGACACTCACCCCGCCGTTACGATTGCGGAGCTCATGCGGGTGCTGGTCGATTTGCACCATATACAGTGGGAAAAGGCCTGGGATATCACCCGGCGCACGTTCTCCTATACCAACCACACGTTGATGCCGGAAGCGCTGGAGACTTGGCCGGTAGCCATGTTCGAGAATATCTTGCCCCGGCATTTGCAGATCATTTACGAGATCAACCATCGTTTTCTGGAAGAAGTGCGCCATCGGTTCCCCGGCGACAGCGATATATTGCGGCGCATGTCTATCGTAGGCGAGGAGGGCGGTAAGCACATCCGCATGGCGCATCTCGCGATTGTCGGCAGCCACAAAGTGAACGGGGTTGCTGCGATCCATACCCGCTTGATGAAGCAAACGATCTTCGCCGATTTTGATCGTTTCTATCCTGGCAAGATCATCAATATGACCAACGGCATCACACCGCGCCGTTGGCTGAACCAAGCGAACACCCCGTTGGCGGACTTGATCTCTTCCCGTATCGGCAAAAATTGGATCAAGGATCTGGATCAACTGAAACGTCTGATCCCGTTAGCGGGCGACCCTGCTTTTCTCAAGCAGTTTGCCGACATTAAACGTGCGAATAAAGTGCGCTTGGCCGAACTGATCAAGCACAAGCTCAATCTCGAGGTGAATGTGGATTCGCTGTTTGACGTGCAGATCAAGCGCATCCATGAATACAAGCGCCAACTGCTCAACGTGCTGCATATCATTACGCTCTACAACCGCCTCCGCAGGGGAGGGGAATGTGTGCCGCGCACCGTGATATTCGGCGGCAAGGCTGCGCCGGGTTATGCAGTGGCCAAACTTATTATCAAGCTCATCAACGATGTAGCCGACACCATCAACAATGACCCGCAAGTGGCAGGGCGGCTCAAGGTCGTTTTTATCCCGAACTACGATGTGTCGAATGCGGAGATCATCGCACCGGCAGCCGATTTGTCCGAGCAGATTTCCACTGCGGGCACCGAAGCTTCCGGCACCGGTAATATGAAGATGTCGCTGAATGGCGCGTTGACCATCGGCACGCTGGACGGGGCGAACGTCGAGATCGGCGAAGAGGTGGGCTGGGAAAATATATTTATTTTCGGACTTACCGCAGACGAAGTGGCTGGGTTGCAGGCCAAGGGTTACCAGCCTTGGGATTATTTCAACGGCAATGCCGAATTGCGTGAAGTGTTGAACATGATCGGTTCCGGTTTCTTCTCGCCCAGTCAGCCGGATCGCTTCAAGCCGATCATTGATAATCTGTTACATCATGGTGATCGATATCTCGTACTCGCAGATTACGCGGCTTACATCGCAAGTCAGGGTGAGGTCGAGGTCGCGTACAGAAATCAGGAGCTATGGATGAAAAAGGCGATACTCAATGTCGCCAATATGGGCAAGTTTTCCAGCGATCGAACTATCGCGCAGTACGCAAAAGAGATATGGGATGTAAAGCCGGTGACTCAACCGGGTTGCTGAGTTGTATCTGGTTCGCCGCTAGGCGAGTACAGCAAAGAGGCTGATTCTAAAACGGATCAGCCTTTTTTATTGAGTATCGCGTGCAAGCGTTCCTCCCGATGCAATGTCTCAACGGTGATGATGACGATATTAATTTCAGCGGCAGAGAGTTCGGGAAAATGTTCCTGCACCATATGTGCCATCGCGAAGTTCGAGATGGTTTTAACCGTGTCGTTCCCGGCAACAATCGGAGCCAGCAGTTCGCAGGCATGCACGAATATTTCGCGCACCTGATGATGTTCGCGGCGTTCTTCATTTGTTGCAGGTGTGGTGTCCATGGCATAAATCTCTAGTGGTTAAACGTAAGGCAGAGGCTGTGAATCATGGCTTCTTCATCGGCAGGGATGACCAGTGCAGGTTTGGCTCCATTGCGTTCTATTCTAACCGATGCGGTGCGGTTGGCCTCATTGTCCAACTTGAAGCCAAGGAAATCCAGCGGGGCGCAAATCTCTGCGCGTATGGCCGACGAGTGCTCGCCGATTCCGCCGGTAAAGACCAGCGCATCGATGCCGCCGGATTTGGCCGCCAAGCTGCCGATAGCGGCGCGCACCTGGCGGCAAAAATAACTGACCGCGAATTTCGCCTGCGCACTGTCGCTGGCCAGCAGGGTGCTCATTTCGTTGCTTTCACCATCCGATAAAGCCAGCAAACCCATCTGGTGAAAAACGATGTCGCTGAGCTGGGCGGCATCGTAGCGCTTGGCCAACTCCAGCATAACGCCTGGATCAAGGTCGCCGCTGCGTGTGCCCATGGTAATGCCGCCGGCCGGTGTGTAGCCCATCGTGGTATCGACGGATTTCAGATTTTCCAATAAGCACAAACTTGCGCCGCTGCCGAGATGCGCTACAACGACTTTGCCGCGCGCGCTATCGCCAAGAATGTCGAGAAGCCGTGATGTGATATATGCGTAATTGAGGCCGTGGAAACCGAAGCGGCGCAGGCCGAATTTTTGCGGGATCGGCAAGCGTGTCGCCAATTCTGGCATGGTGCTGTGAAATGCGGTGTCGAAACAGGCGATTTGTGGCACATCGAAACGCTGTCTGCATAAATCCAGACCCATCAGGTTTCCCGGCAGATGCAGAGGCGCGAGGTGAATGATTTCTTCCAGTCTTGCGCGTTCTGTCGCATCCACCAAACGGGCGGCATCCACGATTTCACCGCCATGCACGAAACGGTGCCCGATGATGGCTGGTGTATCCCCTTTCAGTTCGTTCATCAACAGATCGAACGCAGGCGCATGGTCGCGCAGATGGTCATAGCGAAAATTTCGCCGTGCCCCGTCGGCGGCAAACAAGCTGGCTTTGATTGAAGAGGAGCCGCTGTTGATGGTGAGGATGGTTTTCATAGTAAGTTGTTAGCTGTTAGTCGCTAGTCGTTAGTTACCAGCCGGACAACTGGTGACTAACGTCTAGCGGCTAACGACTGTTTTTAATACGGCCAAGTCCAGTTGTCTACTTCCGGCAAGTCGATACCATGTTCATAGGCATAGTTGCGGCAGTCGATCTGCATGTTCAGCATTTTTTCTTTGACATGAGCTCCAGCTACATGCAGAGAGGGGATGCGGTCGATTACGTCGATCACTAGGCTGAAGCGGTCGATCTGGTTTTGGATAGCGAGTTCCAGTGGGGTATTGATGCTGCCCTTTTCCTTGTAGCCGCGCACGTGGAAATTTTTGTGGTTGTTGCGTCTATAGGCGAGGCGGTGGATCAGCCAAGGATAGCCGTGGAAGTTGAACATCACCGGCTTGTCCTTGGTGAACAGGCCGTCGAAGTCCCTGTCCGAAAGACCGTGCGGGTGTTCGCTTTGCGGCGTCAGTTTGTACAGGTCGACCACGTTGATGTAGCGTATCTTCAGGTCAGGGAAGTTTTCGCGTAGCAGTACGACTGCGGCCAATGCTTCTTTAGTTGGAATGTCGCCCGCGCTGGCCATCACCACATCAGGCTCGAAGCCTTGGTCGTTGCATGCCCAGTCCCAGATGCCAATACCTTTGGCGCAATGCTTGGCGGCGGAATCCATGTCCAAAAACTGCAAGTGTTTTTGTTTATCGCACACGATGACATTGATGTAGTCGGTGCTCTTCAGGCAATGATCGGCAACCGACAGCAGGCAGTTCACATCGGGTGGCAGATAGATGCGCGTTACTTCCGGGCTCTTGTTTACCACCAGATCTAGGAAGCCGGGATCTTGATGCGTAAAACCGTTGTGATCCTGGCGCCATACGGTGGCGGTGATGAGCAAGTTCAACGAAGATACCGGTGTGCGCCACACCACATCTTTGGACATAGCGAGCCACTTGGCGTGCTGGTTGAACATGGAGTCGATGACATGGACGAAGGCCTCGTATGTGGAGAAGAAGCCGTGACGACCGCTGAGCAGATAGCCTTCCAGCCAGCCTTCCAGTGTGTGCTCCGACAGCATCTCCATCACGCGACCATCCGGCGACAGTTCGCCGCCACCTTCATCTTCCGGCAGGTACTCGGCCAGCCAGGTCTTTTTGCTCACTTCGTACACGTTGTCCAGCTTATTCGAGCTGTTTTCGTCCGGGCCGAATACGCGGAAGTTGCTCATGTTGTCGCGCATGATGTCGCGCAGGAATTTACCCAGCGGGCGAGTGTTCTCGGCGGTGGTTGTGCCGGGTTTGGTCACGGCAATGGCGTAATCCTTGGGGTTCGGCATGTGCAGTGCTTTACGCAACAGTCCGCCATTGGCATGTTGATTGGCACTCATACGGCGATGGCCTTTGGGAGCCAACGCTTTCAGCTCAGGTATCAGCGCGCCGTTTTCATCGAACAGCTCGGATGCTTTGTAGCTCTTCAGCCACTCTTCCAGCTTGGCAAAATGTTCCGGCGTTTTCACGTCGCCGATGGGCACTTGGTGCGAGCGCCAGAAGCCTTCGACTTTTTTGCCATCCACTTCTTTGGGGCCTGTCCAGCCTTTGGGTGAACGCAGCACGATCATAGGCCAGCGCGGGCGAATCGGTTTGCCGCTGCTGCGCGCTTCCTGTTGCATGCGGCGAATTTCCAGTACACATGTTTCCATGGTCGCGGCCATGGCCTGATGCATCGTCTCCGGGTCATTGCCTTCCACGAAATACGGTGTCCAGCCATAACCCTTGAACAGGTTCTCAAGCTCCTCGTGCGAGATGCGCGACAGGATGGTGGGGTTGTTGATTTTGTAGCCGTTGAGATGCAGAATGGGCAGAACAGCGCCGTCGCGTATGGGGTTAAGAAATTTATTCGAGTGCCACGAGGTTGCCAGCGGGGCGGTTTCGGATTCGCCATCACCGACCATCACAGTCACGATCAGGTCGGGGTTGTCATATGCCGCCCCGAACGCATGCGACACGCTGTAGCCCAGTTCGCCGCCTTCGTGGATCGAGCCTGGGGTCTCCGGTGTGCAGTGGCTGCCGATGCCGCCCGGGAATGAGAATTCTTTAAAGAATTGGCGCAGGCCCTCTTCGTTTTCGCCCTTGTTTGGATACACTTCGCTATAGCGGCCTTCGAGATATACCGGCCCCAGCACGCCTGGTGCACCATGTCCCGGACCCGCCATAAAAATGGCATCCAGATCGTATTTGTTGATTAGACGATTCATGTGGATGTAACCGAAGGCCAAACCCGGACTTGAACCCCAGTGACCCAGCAGGCGATTTTTGATGTGTTCCATCTTGAGCGGCTCTTTGAGCAGAGGATTGTCGCGCAGATAGATCATGCCTGCTGCGAGGTAATTGCACGCACGCCAGTAAGCGTCGATATTTTTCACTTCTTGCGGCGATAAAATTTTTGCTTGAGTGCTCATGATGTTCATCCTTTTTTCTTGGGCGGGAAAGCGGGCACGTTATGATTGTTCGTTTTCAGCTATGGCTCACAGATTATGCTTTTCAAATATATCGTGCAATAAAAATGCATTCTTGAGGTACTGCACCGTATGAATGATAACAACGTTACACATGAAGCAAAGTTCGTTCACCGTCGGCATGCCGCAAGCGCTGCGCGAGGGTACGGGAAATCGAGGTGATCAGCAGGAACGCAAGTTTTTTGTGGTCGTCGGCCAGCTGGTTGAATTGATCGTACGAAAGCACGAACAAGTCGATATCGGTATACGCGATCGCATTGTCGCCACGGGCGCGCTCCTCAAGGAAAGCCAGGCCACCAAAGAAGTCTCCCCGCCCGAAAGTGGCGATATGGTGTAACTGACGACTACCGCTGATGGGCGCCATGATGCGCACCGCGCCGCGCCGGATCAGATATAGATTCCGGTCTTGATCGCCGATTAAATAGACAGGATCGCCGGCTTTGACCGTGCGTTGTTGCATACGACCTTCCAGATCGGCAAGGGTCTCATCTTTGCGCCCTTGGAATAAATCCATTTCCTGCAAATGCAAGGGAATTTCTTCGTTGGCGGGTTGCGCGATGTCTCCGACCAGACGATCTTCCACCCATTCAATCGCAGCTTCGATGGTCTGAAAAACCCGCACCGAATCGCTGCCGTCGATGAGTCCGGTCTGCTTGAAAAATTCAAGAAGATTGCGGCCATTGGGCAGTTGTTCGCGTACATTGCTCATCAGCAGGGGCGTACCTCGATCCCGCAGCATGTCGCGCACCTGGTTGAGCATATTGGCTGCAGTAATATCAACGGATAACACCCGACGCAGATCGAGAATGATGTAATCGCGCGTTTTTATTTCTGTTTCGAGCACGGAATATAGCTCGTAAGTGGTGCCGAAAAAAAGACTGCCTTGTAGTTCTAAAATAACGGCTTTGTCGCCTTTCTGTGCGATGAGGCGCATTTCGGTTTCGGGGCGTGCCCAAGTGGACGAGCGTTGATTGACGAAGGTTTTATGGCGTACCACTGAACCACCTACTTGTTCGCGCACGAAAAGCAAAATGGATAGGGCGACGCCGGCAGCGGAAGCGGCGATCAGGCTCACCGTCAAAGCAAAACCGATGACCACTGCCACGACCGCAAAGTCGAACACGGTGGCGCGTGACTCAAGAAATGTCAGAGGTTTTGTGTCTATCATGCGCAGGCCGACGACAATGAGAATACCCGCCAGCGTGGCAATCGGAATCCACGCGATAAAGGAACTCAATGCAACGGCTGCCAGCAGCACCATTACGCCCTCAATGATGCCGGAAACACGGGTCTGAGCGCCGCTGGACAGGTTAACCATGGTCGCGCCCATGGTGCCCGCGCCGGGAATTCCGCCAATCGCGGAAGATGTGATGTTGGCTAAGCCCTGCGCAAATAATTCGCGATTGGGATCATGGCGCGTACGCGTCATCTGGTCGATGACGACACAGGTCTTCAATGTGTCGATAGAAAGCAATGCCGCTAAGGTAAGTGCGCTGCCGAAAAGGGCGGCAATCTGGGAAAGCTTCAAATCGCCGATCTCATTCCAGCGCCCGATGATCGTGCTGAGATAGCCCTCGCCAGAGGCACCGAGGGAACCCAGCACGAGTTTGTTGTCGGTGAGCGTCTGCATCGTCGCATCGTTTTGAGCTAGCGCGAAATACACCGCTATTCCCGCGATGATGCCAAGAATAGTGCTGGGGACTGTCTTGGTTATTCTGGGTGCAAGTAGTGCCACAAGCACAGTCGCCACCCCGACGGCAACGCTTCGAAAATCCCACAGTTCCGGGGAAAATGCTGCTGTCCACCATTTGATGTCGATGGAGGTGCCGACAAATCTGGGTATTTGACTGCCGATGATGATGAGACCGACGCCGCTCAAATAGCCGCTGACTACAGTGTAGGGAATGTATTTAATCATTCGCCCGACACCGAGAGAGCCGATAAACATCTGGATCAGGCCAGTCAGAATACCGAGCACGGTGAGGAGTAGAACGATGCTTGTCGGCGTAATGCCCTGCTTTACCAGCTCTATGGCGAAAGCGGAAAGCACGGCTGCTGCGGGTGCGCATGGTGCGCTGATCAAACGGTCGGTGCCGCCAAAGGTTGGGGCGATCAATCCCAGTGCAGTTGCGCCGAGGATGCCGGCGAGTGCGCCGAAAACTGCGTACTGAGGACTAATTGCAGAATATATCGTGACGCCGAATGCGACGGCTGCCGGCAAGGCGACTAACATGGACGCCAACCCTCCCCAGAAATCGCCTGGAACTGTAAATTTGTTTGAAAGTGCAGGCATGGAAATCATGATTAGTCGTCCTTGAAAACAGTTTTTGCGATGAGAGGTTTGAGCGTTAGGTGATGGGGAAATAATGTTGTTATGTCCGCTCTTTATACTAAATATATAGGGCATCACATTAGCCGATTTTCGCTGTTATTACATCTATTAAACTAGATTTTGTGCGGGTAGAATTTCACTTTGAAACGCATGAATGCTTTTATGCTGCACTGATTTGAAAGGCTCCTATGACCATTTCAACTAACAAGCATTCCGAGTATTTGGATCCGATACTCGTTCGTCGCCAGTATAACGCGAGCGATCTGTTGCAGATTTTGCGCGAAGCACAAGAGCATTACGGATATATTCATTCCGATGCCATCGATTACCTAAGTCAAAAATTGCAATTGCCGCGCGCCAAGATCGAAGGCGTGGCCAGTTTTTATTCTTTCCTCTATTTGCAACCGCACGGAGAATACCGCGTTTTATTTTCCGACAATATCACCGACCGCATGCTGGGCAATCAAGCCTTGCTCGAAGAAATGTGCCATCAGCTCTGGTTGCAGCCGGGCAAAGTATCGGAAGACGGCTTGGTCAGTATTGCGACGACTTCCTGCACAGGGATGTGCGATCAAGGCCCGGCTATGCTGGTCAACGGCCGCGCGATCACGCGCCTCACTCACCAGCGTGTGCAGGAGATCGGCCACCTGATCCGCAACCGTACGCCACTGGATGAGTGACCCGCCGATTTTTTCCGCGTCGAGGACAATATTCGTCGCAAGGGTTTGCTACTCGACAATCAGCTTACCCCCGGCGACGCACTGTGCGCGGGAATTACGTTGAGCGCGGCAGGCATTGTCGAGGCGGTCAAGAATTCCGGCCTGCGCGGGCGCGGCGGTGCAGGTTTCCCCACCGGATTGAAATGGGAGGCGACGCGCAACGCGGCAGGTACGGTCAAGCATGTGGTGTGCAACGCCGACGAAGGCGAACCAGGCACGTTCAAAGATCGCGTGCTGCTCACTTCTTATGCCGATCTGGTGTTCGAGGGTATGACGCTGGCCGCGTTGGCAGTGGATGCGCAGCGTGGTTTTCTCTATCTGCGCGGCGAATACCGCTACATGCTGGAAACGCTGGAAGCTGTGTTGCAACGCCGCCGCGAAGCGAATCTGCTCGGTAAAAACATTCTCGGGCAAGCCGGTTTCGATTTCGACATCGTCATTCATCTGGGCGCGGGCGCATATATTTGCGGCGAGGAATCGGCGCTGATCGAATCGCTGGAAGGCAAGCGCGGTGTGCCGCGTAACCGTCCGCCGTTTCCGGTTACGCACGGATATATGCAACAACCGACTGTGCTGGATAACGTGGAGACCTTCTGTCAGGCCGCGCTTGTCGTGCGGATGGGCGCTGATAATTACAAGGTTATAGGAACCTCTAAATCGACCGGCAGCAAACTGATCTCGGTGTCCGGCGACTGTCCGCGTCCAGGCATTTACGAATATCCGTTCGGTGTGAGTGTGCGCGATATACTCGATGACTGCGGCGCGGTGAACCCCCATGCTGTGCAGATCAGCGGCCCCTCCGGCGTATGTGTGGGTGAGAGCGAATTCAACCGCAGACTGGGCTTCGAGGATTTACCTACTGCAGGCGCATTCATGGTGTTCGACGACAGCCGCGATATGTTCGAGGTGGCACGCAATTACGTGCATTTCTTCGCGCATGAGAGTTGCGGATTTTGCACGCCTTGCCGCGTCGGTACCGCAATGCTCCAACAAACCATGGATAAGATCGCTGCCGGGCACGGCACGCGCCACGACCTCGTCGAGATCGAGAATCTGGATCACGTATTGCAAACCACTTCGCATTGCGGTCTCGGGCGCACCGCCTGCAATCCGGTGCTGCATACGCTGAAACATTTCCGCCCTGCATACGAAAACCGGCTCAAGTCGCTCGATTTCGAGCCGGCCTTTGATCTTGACGGCGCACTTGCCCGAGCGCGGCAGATGACCGGACGCGACGATGCGGGAGCTCATTTGAAAACGGAGGATGCATGAGCGATACATTCCATCTCGACGGCGTCGAGGTTAAGTTCGAGCATGGACAGACTGTGCTTCAGGCTGCGCTCGCGGCGGGGAAATATATCCCGCATTTGTGCTACCACCCCGAATTCAAGCCGCACGGTAGCTGCAAACTGTGCACGGTGAAGATAGGCAGTCGGACCGCTGCTTCCTGCACCATGCCGGCAGAAACCGGGCTGGAAATCGAGAGCGGCATAGAGGAACTCAACGCGTTGCGCCGCACGCTGGTACAGATGCTGTTCGCCGAAGGCAACCACTTCTGCCCCTCGTGCGAGAAAAGCGGCAACTGCATGCTACAGGCGCTGGGCTACGACCTTGAAGTACATACCGCCGGTTTCCGCCACCAGTACCCGGATCGCCCGCTGGATGCTTCGCATCCCGACATTCTGCTCGACTTCAATCGCTGCATTTTGTGCGAGTTGTGCGTGCGGGCTTCGGGCGAGGTGGACGGCAAGAACGTATTCGCGCTGTCCGGTCGGGGGGCGACCAAACACCTCATCGTCAACGCGGCATCCGGCCAATTGAAAGATACCGACATCGCGCTAGGAGACAAGGCGATGCAAGTTTGTCCGGTTGGCGTGATTCTCAAGAAGCGCATCGGTTTTAGTATACCCATAGGCGAACGGCGCTATGACCAACGTCCGATCAGCGCACAGGCGCTGGATGATGCGCCGAGGAAGCCAGCAGGAGCAAAGCCATGAGCGAGAAGAAAAAACTGCGTGTTGCTACGACATCGCTCGCCGGGTGTTTCGGTTGCCACATGTCTTTTCTCGACATCGACGAACGTTTGCTCACGCTGCTGGAGCTGGTCGAGTTCGACCGTTCGCCCATCACCGACATCAAGCATTGCGGCCCCTGCGATATAGGGCTGATCGAGGGCGGTATCTGCAATGTTGAAAACGTGCATGTGCTGCGCGAGTTCCGCAAAAACTGCAAGATACTGATCGCCATCGGTTCCTGCGCGATCACCGGTGGCCTGCCCGCGCAGCGCAACCATCTCGATTTGGGCTCCTGCCTGACCGAGGTGTACTTGACCGAACCGGGGTTGGCGCACGGACATATACCGAACGACCCTGAGTTGCCGCTGCCGCTCGACAAAGTCCATCCTCTACACGAAGTGGTGAAGATTGATTATTTCATTCCCGGCTGCCCGCCTTCTGGCGACGCGATCTGGAAATTCCTCACCGACCTTATCGCGGGCAAGACGCCCGAGCTTGGACACGGGCTTATCAAATATGATTGATACCACCAATACCAAAAGTTTGGAAACAGCCGCCCATCCGGAAAATTTGCGCCGTGTTGCCATTGAGCCCGTGTCGCGCGTGGAGGGGCACGGCAAAGTGACGCTGCTGCTGGACGAGAGCAACCGCGTGCAGCAGGTGCGGCTGCATATCGTGGAGTTTCGCGGCTTCGAGAAATTCATTCAGGGACGTCCCTATTGGGAAGCGCCGGTGATGGTGCAGCGCCTGTGCGGCATCTGCCCGGTGAGTCATCATATTGCCGCGTCCAAGGCAATGGACATGATCGTCGGTGCGACGCTCACACCGACGGCGGAGAAAGTGCGGCGGCTGATGCACTACGGCCAGATGCTGCAATCGCATGCGCTGCATTTCTTCCACTTGTGTTCGCCTGACTCGTTGTTCGGATTCGATTCGGATGTAGCGAAGCGCAACATCGTCGGCGTCGTCGCCGCTTATCCTGACATCGCGAAGCAGGGCGTGCTGCTGCGCAAATACGGGCAGGAGGTGATCCGCGTCACGGCGGGCAAGCGCGTGCATGGCACGGGTTCCATCCCTGGCGGCGTGAACAAAAACGTCAGCTTGGAAGAGCGCGATTATCTGCTCAAAGATATCGACCAGATGGTGGAGTGGAGCAAAGCCGCCGTCGGTATTGCGCGCCAGTTGTTCGAGCAGAATCTCGATCTCTACAATAATTTTGGCACCTTCAAGGCGCATACGCTGAACCTGGTGCGCGCTGACGGTGCAATGGATTTGTACCACGGTGGCCTGCGCGCGCGCGACATGGACGGTAAGACGCTGTTCGATCATTACGATTACAGTCACTATTGGGATGAGATATTCGAGGATGTGAAGAATTGGTCGTACATGAAATTTCCTTTCCTGCGCAGGCTGGGGCCGGATGACGGTTGGTACCGCGTCGGGCCGCTCTCACGCGTGACGCAATGCGATTTCATTCCGACACCGTTGGCCAACCAGGCGCGCAAGGCGTTCATGGCGTTCAATGGCGGCTCAGCCACGGGAGCGACGCTGGGTTTCCACTGGGCGCGCATGATCGAGATGTTGCATGCCGCCGAATTGATCCGCGAATTGCTGCACGATCCCGACCTGCAAGGCAATGAACTGGTGAACATCGGTCAGCGTCAGGAACGCGGCGTCGGTGTGATTGAGGCACCGCGCGGTACCTTGATTCATCATTACAAGGTGGATGAGCACGACCAGATCACCCGTTGTAACCTGATCGTCTCCACTACCCACAACAATCAGGCGATGAACGAGGCGATTCGCGTGGTCGCGCTGCAATATTTCGACGGGCGCGAGATCACCGAGGGTTTGCTGAATCACATAGAGGTGGCGATACGCGCCTTCGATCCCTGCCTGTCCTGCGCGACGCATGCGCTGGGCAAGATGCCGCTGGAAGTTGAAGTGTTGGATGCGGCGGGGGAGCGCTTGTCGAGTCTTTCGCGTTCAAGTGACGGCACGTTTAGCGCCTTAGCCTGATGGTCGCGCCTGTTCTGATTTTTGCCATTGGCAACGAGTCGCGCGGTGACGATGCGCTCGGTCCGCTGCTGTTGCGTAAATTGGATGGGTGGTTAAAGGGGCAGGCGAATGTTGAAACTTCTACCCCCTCCCTAATCCTCCCCTTGCATGGGGGAGGGGATTTTTTTGAGCTGCTGGAAGATTTTCAGCTCCAGGTCGAGCACGCGATGGACATGCAGGGGCGCCAATTGGTGCTTTTTATTGATGCGGGGATGGATACAGGCGCCCCGTTTTCTTTTTATCGCGCACAAAAAAATGCTGAGCCCGTGCTGTATAGCCATGCACTTGCTCCCGAGGCTTTGCTGAACGTATATG
Source organism: Gallionellaceae bacterium (assembly GCA_009773615.1). GTDB lineage: Bacteria > Pseudomonadota > Gammaproteobacteria > Burkholderiales > Gallionellaceae > PALSA-1006. Next base: position 40,750 of record WSYA01000007.1, on the reverse strand, counting down.
CGCAGTTCTATCAGGAAGCGCCGCCTGATGTGTTCATTTTGTGTGTGTGCGGCGAGCGCTTTGAGTTGGGCGAGGGGCTTTCCCCGCAAGCGGTAGAGCGCCTAGCGCTGGTGTTCGAGTTCGGTAAAAAACTGCTGCATACGCCCGAAGTTGTGGCTTGGGACAGTAAATGTATGCAGAAAACGATGGAAGAAACGATGAAGCACGGGGATAATCATTCCGCACAGGCTAGGTGCTAACTTCGCCAAACAACATCTCTATACCCTTAAAGATCAGTTCTTAAAATCATATCGCTAGTCAGCGTTATTCCAACTATTCCAGTACACATACCATGTCAAAACATTACCTCACCCCGCTTTTTGCCCCTAAATCTGTTGCCGTTTTTGGTGCCAGCGACCGCGTTGATGCGGTCGGCCAGATCGTTTTTCAGAACATGTTGGAAAGCGGTTTTCAGGGTGCGCTCTATCCCATTAACTCAAAGAACGCGGAAGTGCAGGGGCGCAAGGCTTATGCGTCAATATCCGATGTCGAGGAGAAAGTCGAGTTGGTGGTGATTGCAACGCCGCCGCAAACGGTTCCAGACATCATTGAGGAATGCGGCAAGCGCGGGGTCAAAGCTGCGGTCATTATCACGGCGGGTTTCGGCGAAATCGGGCCAGAGGGCAAAGAGCTGGAGCACAAGGTGCTGGACAATGCCAAGCGCTATGGCATCCGTTTGGTGGGCCCGAATTGCCTGGGCGTGATGCGCCCCGGTATCGGCCTCAACGCCACGTTCAACAAGGGGGGAGCGAATTCGGGGAATCTGGCTTTGGTGTCGCAGTCCGGCGCGTTGTGCACCGCGATTCTGGACTGGGCGCAGATGAATGATGTGGGTTTTTCCAGCGTGGTGTCGATGGGCTCATCCGCCGATGTGGACTTCGGCGAGATACTCGATTTTTTGGTGTCCGATCCGCAGACGCAAAATATCCTGATGTACATCGAGGGCATACGCGAGTCGCGGCGCTTTATGAGTTCCTTGCGCGCCGCTGCACGCGTCAAGCCCGTGATTTTGGTGAAGGTCGGCCGCCATGAAGCCGGTTCCAAAGCGGCCATGTCGCATACCGCTTCGCTGGTGGGGTCGGACGATGCCTTCGATGCGGCCGTGCGGCGTGCGGGTGTGATACGGGTGAAGACGGTGACGGAGTTGTTCTCGGCCGCCAAGGCAATGTCTTGCGGCTTTCATCCTTCCGGCAATCGTTTGGCGATCGTTACCAATGGCGGTGGACCGGGGGTGATGGCAACCGACCGCGCATCCGACTTGGGCTTGGTCATGGCGACGCTGTCCGAGGCAACGATGGAACGCTTGAATAAGGTGTTGCCGCCCAATTGGTCGCACGGCAATCCGGTGGATGTAATCGGGGATGCGCAGATTGATCGCTATCAACACGCGGTTGAGGCCTGTCTGGAAGACCCGAATGTGGACGGTGTGCTGACTATCCTTACGCCTCAAGCGATGACCAAGCCGCTGGAGGCCGCGCAAGCGGTGATCGAGATTTCCAACAAGCATAAGAAACCGTTGTTGACATGCTGGATGGGCGAAGCGCAAGTGGCCGAATCGCGCAAAGAATTTGCGCGTGCGAAGATGCCTAATTTCCGCACACCGGAACCCGCAGTGGAGGTGTTTTCCTATCTCTCCGCGTATTACCAGAACCAGAAGCTATTGATGCAGATGCCGGGGCCGTTGTCGCACCGTTTGGAGCCGGATGTGGAAGGCGCGCGCATGGTGATCGAAGGTGCGCTGCTCGACAAGCGCAAAGTGCTGAGCGAGATGGAATCGAAAGCACTGTTGTCTGCGTTCCATATTCCCGTCGCGCAGACCATGATTGCTCATTCTCCCAACGAGGCGCTGTTGATCGCGCAGCAGCTGGGTTTTCCGGTGGCGATGAAAGTTAATTCGCGTGACATTTCGCATAAGAGCGATGCGGGTGGCGTGATGCTCAGTCTGGGCAATGCACAGGCGGTGCGGGCGGCGTATCACGAGATCACCGAGAACATCAAACGCAACCGTCCCAATGCGCACATGGAAGGCATCTCCATTCAGCCGATGATCGTTAAACCGAACGGGCGCGAGTTGATGGTGGGGGTGATCAACGACCCGGTATTCGGGCCGGTGATTTCCTTCGGTGCAGGCGGTACGATGGTAGAGGTGATGGGAGATCGTTCGGTCACGCTGCCGCCGTTGAACACCTTTTTGGTCAAGGATCTGATCAAGGGCACACGGATTTCCAAGTTGCTGGGCGCGTTTCGCCACATGCCACCGGCAGATATGGAGGCATTGGAAAGCGTGTTGCTGCGTGTGTCGGAAATGGTGTGCGAACTGCCGATGCTGATGGAAATGGACATCAATCCGCTGATTGTGGACGAGCACGGTGTGCTTGCCGCCGATGCGCGCGTGGTGGTGGAATTTAGGCAGCCGAGCGCGGACAGATATTCGCACATGGCGATTTATCCTTACCCGACGCATCTGGTCAGCCGCTGGCAATTGGCCGATGGTATGGACATTACGATTCGTCCGATTCGTCCCGAAGATGCCGAGCTGGTGCAGGCCTTCGTGCGCAACCTGTCCGAAGAGTCGCGATATTTCCGTTTCATGAACAGTATGCAGGAGCTGAGTCAGTCCATGCTGGTGCGCTTCACGCAGATCGACTATAGCCGCGAAATGGCACTCATTGCGGTGACTGAAGAAAACGGCAAAGAAGTTGAGCTCGGCGTTGCACGTTTTTCAACCAATCCAGACGGTGAAAGCTGCGAGTTCGCTTTGGTGGTCGCCGACCGCATGCGTGGCAAGGGGCTGGGGCAGAAATTGATGACGGCGGTGATGGACGCGGCACGATCCAAGGGGTTGAAAGTGATTGAGGGAGAAGTGCTCAGAAATAATACTGACATGCTGCATCTCATAGATAGGCTCGGATTTAAAGTCGAGACGAGCGCGGAAGACGACAGCATCAAGTCGGTGCGCAAGGTGCTTTGATTACTGAAACGTGAAGATGAATCTGTGAAAGGGGAAACGTAGAAGTTTCACCTTTCACGTTTCACAAAATATTTTATGCAAACCATCTACCTGACACACCCGCTCTGTCTCAAGCACGATATGGGGGAGGATCATCCGGAATGTCCGGCGCGTATACACGCGATAGAAGATCAGCTTATCGCATCCGGTCTGCTGCAATTTCTCGACCAACAAGAAGCTCCTCAGGCCACGCGCGAGCAGTTGTTGCGCGTGCATTCAAGCACATATGTCGAGTCCGTGTTCGCGCGTTCGCCCCAAACCGGGTTGGTGCAGCTGGATGGCGATACGGCGATGAATCCATATAGCCTGAATGCGGCGCTACATGCGGCAGGAGCCGCAGTAAAAGCCGTGGATATGCTCATGGCGGGGCAGGCGGAAAACGCGTTCTGCAATATCCGTCCGCCGGGGCATCATGCGGGACGGGAAAGCGCGGCGGGTTTTTGTATATTCAACAACATCGCTGTGGCGGCGGCACATGCGCTGAATCAGTACGGCTTGCATCGTGTGGCCATCGCCGATTTCGATGTACATCACGGCAACGGCACTGAAAACATTTTTCACGACGATCCGCGAGTGATGTTGTGCTCGACCTTCCGCCATCCCTATTACCCTTATTGCGGCGCGGATAGCGGCAATGAGCACATTATCAATGTGCCACTGGCGGCTGGAGCTTCAGGTGAGGATTTCCGTGCAGCGGTGACGCGGCAATGGCTGCCCGCACTGGAACGCTTTCAGCCCCAGATGCTGTTTATATCGGCGGGGTTCGATGCGCACCGCGAAGATGATATGGGCGGGCTGGCGCTGCGCGAGGCCGACTATGTTTGGGTAACAGATGAGCTTAAAGCGATAGCAGCGCGGCATGCCGAACGCCGTATCGTTTCAGTATTGGAAGGCGGCTATGCGCTGCATGCATTGGGACGCAGTGCTGCCGCGCATATAAAAGTGTTGAGCGGTTTGTAAAGTCTTCGCGCCGGGCAATGACTTTGCTTTCAAGGAGCACAGAGCGATGCGGATTGGTATAATCCGCAGTTACCGAATATATTTATATTTTGAACCATTGGAGAGTCATCATTCATACCAAGCCATTTTTTGTAAAGAGCCCGTTGGCGATTGAAACCGAAGTGCCGCAGTTGGGCATGGATGCTGAAAGTATCGTGCAGGATTTTAGGCATTACTTTAGTCATACTTTAGGCTGGGATACCAAGCACCTTGTCGCCCACCATGTGTATTCGTCGCTCTCGCATTCGATGCGCGACCGCTTGGTCGAGCGTTGGAAAAACACCCAGGCGGCTTACCGTGAGCAGAATTGCAGGCGGACTTTTTATCTCTCGCTAGAGTTCTTGATGGGACGGACATTGGGTAATGCCATGCTGAACTTGGACATCGAAGCCTCGACCACCGAGGCGCTCAGAAATCTGGGACTGGTGTTGGAAGAGGTTGCCGAACAGGAAAATGATGCTGGTTTGGGTAATGGCGGTCTCGGGCGCTTGGCGGCCTGCTTTTTGGATAGTTGCGCCACCCTGCAATTGCCGGTGATGGGCTACGGTTTGCGTTACGAATACGGTATGTTTCGTCAGAAGATCGATAACGGCTACCAGCTCGAAGAACCGGATCACTGGTTGCGCAATGGCAACCCTTGGGAGATTGAGCGTCCCGAATTTACCGCACGGGTAAAGTTTGGCGGTCAAACCGAGTTGCATAAGGATGCGCATGGCAGATTGCGCGCTTACTGGAAATACACCAACGATGTGATGGCGGTGCCGTACGATGTGCCGATCCCCGGCTACCACAACGGCACGGTCAATACGTTGCGCTTGTGGAAAGCATCGGCCACCGAAGAGTTCGATTTGAGCGAGTTTAATGCGGGCAGTTATGCCGAGGCGGTCGCCGCGAAGAATGCGGCGGAGCACATCACGATGGTTCTGTATCCCAACGATGCGAGTGAGAACGGCAAGGAATTACGTCTGCGTCAGCAATATTTTTTGGCATCCGCCAGCTTGCAGGATGTATTGCGCCAATGGGTGAGCAACCACGGTGATGATTTCAGCGAATTCGCCGAGAAAAATTTCTTTCAGTTGAACGACACGCATCCCACTTGTGCCGTGCCCGAACTCATGCGCTTGCTGATGGACGAGCATGGCATGACATGGGAAGAGGCTTGGAAGATTACCAGTCGCACCGTGGCCTATACCAACCATACGTTGTTGCCGGAGGCCTTGGAACGTTGGTCAGTGAGTATGTTCGGGCGTTTGTTGCCAAGACTGTTGGAGATCGTTTACGAAATTAATGCGCGCTTTATGAAAGTCGTGGCGCTGCACTGGCCCGGCGATGTCGAGCGGCAACGGCGTATGTCGATTGTTGAAGAAGGCCATGATCAGCATATACGCATGGCCTATCTGGCGATTGTGGCCAGCGTTTCGGTGAACGGGGTGGCGGAACTGCATTCCGAGTTGCTGAAGAAATATTTATTCCGCGATTTTTTCGAGCTCTGGCCGAAAAAATTCAACAATAAAACGAACGGTGTGACCCCGCGCCGCTGGATGGCTTGGGCGAATCCCGCACTGAGCAACCTGATCACGCACACTCTGGGTTCCGAAGGCAAAGGCTGGGTGGCTAACATGGTCGGACACGCGGCGAGCGAAGGTTGGCTCATCGATATGGACAAGCTGAAAGGCTTGGTCAAGTATGCCGACGATGCTTCTTTCCGCGTTAAATGGCGAGCCATCAAACAGGACAACAAGACGCGTTTGGCCGAGATGCTGCAGCGTGACTGCGGCGTTGAGTTCAACACCAATGCCTTGTTCGATGTGCAAGTGAAGCGTATTCACGAATACAAGCGCCAACTGCTCAACGTGCTGCATGTGATCCATCTGTATGACCGTATCAAGCGCGGCGACACGGCAGATTGGACGCCGCGTTGCGTGTTGATTGGCGGCAAGGCGGCTCCAGGTTACAAGATGGCAAAACGTATCATCAAATTGGTGAATGCGGTGGCCTCGGTAATCAATAGCGACCCCGACGCTGAAGGACTGTTGAAATTGGCCTTTATTCCAGACTATCGCGTGTCGGCGATGGAAGTGATCTGTGCGGGTGCCGATCTGTCCGAACAGATATCGACTGCCGGCAAAGAAGCCTCAGGAACGGGAAACATGAAGTTCATGATGAACGGCGCGTTGACCATAGGTACGTTGGACGGTGCAAATATCGAGATTCGCGATGAGGCCGGACACGAGAACTTCTTCCTGTTCGGGCTGACGGCTGAAGAGGTCGAGGCGACAAGGGGGCACTACAATCCGGCGAAGATCATCGCCGAGGATGAGGATTTCAAACGCGTGATGCATTTGCTGGAGAGCGGTCATTTCAACTTGTTCGAGCCGGGTATATTCGATTCGATCATCCAGTCCATTTACAGTCCGGCAGACCCGTGGCTGACAGCAGCTGATTTTCGCAGCTATGTGCAGGCGCAGCGCGAAGTCTCCAATGCATACAGGGATACGGAACATTGGACGCGTATGAGTATCTTGAATACAGCCACCAGTGGTAAGTTTTCCAGTGACCGCACGATTCTGGATTACAACCGCGATATTTGGCACTTGCCACAGGTAGAGGCGAAGCAGAACTGATCAACGGTGTAGCCCGAGTTGGGGCAAGGAAAGTCAAGATGCGTGTGTTATTTGTTTCATCAGAAGTGGCCCCGTTAATCAAGACGGGAGGGTTGGCCGATGTGAGTGCGGCATTGCCTTCCGCCTTGCGCCGTTTGGGCGATGACGTGCGGGTACTGATGCCTGGGTATTCTCAAGTGCTAAGGGCGCTGGAGTCGTTCAAGGTCGAAGCATTCTTTTCCGGTGTTGACGAGTTTCCGAATTTCCGTCTGTTCGCAAGTGTGTTGCCGGATGGCGTGCCGCTTTGGGTGATCGATTGTCCTGAGTTGTTTCAGCGTGACGGAGGCATATATCAGGACGGGAAGGGCAAGGACTGGCCGGATAATGCTTTGCGTTTCGGTTTGTTATCGAAAGTGGCCGCGATCTTGGGGGGGACGGAATCACCTGTCGAATGGAAGCCTGAGGTGGTGCACTGCAATGACTGGCAGACTGGATTGACACCAGCGTATATGCATTTCTCCCCGGGCAGCGCACCATGCGTGATGACGGTTCACAATTTGGCATTTCAGGGGGTTTTCCCTCCGCAGATGGTTTCGGAATTGGCGCTACCCGCAGAAAGCTTTCATCCGCACGGGGCAGAGTTTTACGGAAACCTGTCTTTTCTCAAGGCTGGGCTGTACTACGCCAACCATGTCACCACAGTCAGTCCAACCTACGCCGAGGAGATACAAACTGAAGCGTTGGGATTCGGCTTACAGGGACTACTGAAGAATAGAAGCAAAAGTTTGACGGGCATTTTGAACGGCATCGATGACAGCGAATGGAATCCCGCTAGCGATCCCGCGCTGACTCAGGCATACACCGCCCAAAAAATGGCGGGGAAGGCGGCTAACAAGCGTGCATTGCAGAAGCATATGGGTCTGCAAGTCGATGCGGAGGTGCCTTTGTTCGGGCTGGTCAGCCGCTTCACGCACCAAAAGGGCGTGGATATCGTCCTTGAAATCGCACCGCAATTGATCGCCGATCATGCGCAATTGGTGTTACTGGGGAGCGGGGATGCGACGATGCAAAGCGATGCGATGGAGCTTGCACGAAATTTCCCCGGTCAGGTCGCTGTGATGATCGGTTTCGACGAAGGTTTGTCGCATTTGATCGAAGCCGGTTCGGATATCTTTCTGATGCCTTCACGTTTTGAGCCCTGCGGCTTGAATCAAATGTACAGCCAGCGCTATGGCACTCCGCCGATAGTGCATGCCACTGGAGGGCTGGTCGATTCGGTAGTGGATTACAATGAGGCGACATTGGATAAAGGTGAAGCGACGGGTTTTGTGTTTGATGACATGACACCGCAAGGCTTGCTGAGTTGTGCGCAGCGCGCCGCAACGACCTATCGCGACAAGAAGGTCTGGTCTGCGTTGCAGTTTAATGGGATGAGCAAGGATTTTGGCTGGCAGAAAAGTGCGGAGAAGTATCATGAAATTTATGCGAGCCTGTCTGATAGTGTCTGATCAAAGCTTGCCAAGGGTTGACTCATCGGAAAGACGATAGCATCTTGTAACAATTAATTTTTTTTGGAAATGCTATGAAAATTATATATGTTGTTATGTCAGCAGTGTTTTTTGTCGTTCTGTCCGGCTGCGAGCAGAAAACTGACCTTCCCGCCAAAGCATCAGAGGCCGGCAAAGATGTAGTGCAAAAAATCCAGGAATCTGCCCAGCAGTCCGCCAAGGATATCACGCAGAATGTCCAAGAGGCCACTCAAAAAGTCACTGGTGAGGCGAGTAAAGTTGCAAAGGAAGCCACTGATGCCGTCAAAGAGGGGGCGAAAAAATCTGCCGTCGTAATGAAAGAAACGACAGAGCAAGCTTTGTCCGATACTGCGGGTCATGCCCGGGAAGTCACTAAAACGCAAAAATCCGAGTCACGGCAACGCGGACAGAAGGCTGAAGATGAGATGACGATGGAGATGGATAAGCACAAGTAATATATATTTCGGATTCAATTTTCCCGTCTTTCCCAATTCGGGGCTGCGGTTTGCAGGTGTGCTGACCGCCTGTTTCAGGTATTATTCTAGCGACTGTATGAGCTTGGTCGCAGTTGACTCTCTGGTTTTTGGGATTTTCTGCCTTACCATCATCGTGCCTGTTGGAAACAAAATAGTACCAAGTTCAAATCAGTACGTTTCTGAGTGAGGTTTTACTCGTTGTTTCGCGGCACTTTTTATTCAATCTAAATCAAGGAAATTCTAGTATGTCGAGCGTAGAAACACTGGGCGGATTGCAGCGCCGTTTGAACGTATCCATTCCACAGCCTATGTTGCGTGGTGAAATCGAATCTCGACTGAAGCATCTGGGGCGTACCGCCAAGGTTCATGGATTCCGTCCGGGCAAGGTGCCGTTTAAGATTATCGAGCAGCAGTACGGGGCGCAAGTTCAGCAAGAAGTACTTGGCGAAAGCTTGCAGCGCTCATTTGCTGAGGCTGCTCAGGAAAACAAGTTGCAGGTGGCCGGTTATCCCCAGTTTGAAATTAAAACTACGGACTTGAATGCGCCGCAAATCGAGTACAGTGCGACATTTGAGGTATATCCGGAAGTCGTTGTGGGCGAGGTAAAGTCCGAATCTGTCGAGCGTATCGTTTTTAATTTGTCGGACGCGGATGTCGAAAACACGGTGGCAACATTGCGCAAGCAACGTGCCGTGTACGAGCCGGCTACACGTGCAGTGCAAAACGAAGATCAGGTGCGCATCGATTTTAGCGGCAAATTGGATGGCGTGGTTTTTGAAGGTGGCGAGGCCAAGGATTTTGTTGTGGTGCTCGGCGCGAGCCGCATGTTGCCCGACTTTGAAAAGGCTATCGTGGGTATGAAGGTCGGCGACATCAAAGCTTTCGATATGACTTTCCCTGCGGACTACCACGGCAAAGACGTTGCCGGTAAGCAAGTGACTTTCACCGTCACCTTGCATAGCGTTGAAGCGCCGCGCTTGCCCGAGGTAGATGCGGAATTCGCCAAGTCATTGGGCGTGGCGGATGGTGACGTGGCCAAGCTCAAGGCGGAAATTCGCGGCAATCTGAGCCGTGAAGCTCAACGTCGCGTCAAAGTGCGCAACAAAGACAATGCGATGGAAGTGTTGCTGAAGATCGGTCAGCTGGAAGTCCCTAAAGCTTTGCTGGAAGGCGAGGCGCAAAACCTGATGCAACAAACCTTGCGCGACTTGGAAGGTCGCGGGATGAAGATACCTAAAGGCATGCAGCTACCGACGGATGCGTTCGAGGAGCGAGCAACTAAACGCGTCAAGCTGGGCTTAATTTTGGCCGAATTGGTCAAGAAACACGATCTGCATGCCCAACCTGAGCAGGTCAAAGCGTTGATTCAAGAGTATGCCGAGAGTTATGAGCATCCCGAAGAGGTCGTGCGCTGGTATGCGGCAGATGCTTCGCGCTTGCGCGAAGTGGAAAATCTGGTGCTGGAAGATAACGTCGTTGCCTGGGTGATGGCGGGAGCCAAGGTCACCGACAAGGTTGTTGCACTGAATGAATTGATGGAGGACAACTAATATGCTGCATAGCGCGTCTTCGCAATACATTGAGCCACAGGATATCGGCATGATTCCGATGGTCATCGAAACCAGCGGTCGTGGCGAACGAGCTTACGACATTTATTCGCGACTGCTGAAGGAGCGAGTGATATTTCTGGTCGGTCCGATCAATGATCAGATGGCGAATCTGGTGGTCGCACAGCTGCTGTTTTTGGAATCGGAAAACCCCGAGAAGGATATCCATCTGTATATCAACTCGCCCGGCGGCTCGATCTCTGCCGGTATGGCGATCTATGACACGATGCAGTTTATCAAGTCCGATGTTTCGACCATGTGTATCGGTATGGCCGCCTCGATGGGGGCGTTTCTGTTGCAGGCTGGAGCCAAAGACAAGCGCTTTGCTTTGCCAAACTCTACGGTGATGATCCATCAGCCTTTGGGCGGGTTCCAGGGGCAGGCGACGGATATCGAGATCCATGCGAAATATATCTTGAGCTTGCGCGAGCGCCTCTACACGTTGATGGCGCAACACACTGGAAAAAGTGTGGAAGAAATTGCACGCGACAGTGAACGGGATAATTTCCTGACCGCCAAAGAAGCGCTGGAATATGGTCTGATCGACCAAGTGTTGAGCAAGCGGGCTTAAGTTAATCCGCGAGCTGCCGATAAATAAAATATGGGGATTTGAATGTCGTCGGATAAAACCAAGGGTGATAAATTGCTGTACTGCTCATTTTGCGGGAAAAGCCAACACGAGGTGCGTAAGCTCATAGCCGGGCCTTCCGTGTTCGTGTGCGACGAGTGCATCGCCTTGTGCAATGACATCATTCACGAAGAAACGCAAAGCAACGGGGGCTTGGATAAGGCCGACAAGAACGATCTGCCTGTTCCGCATGAGATTTGCGCGCGCTTGGATGAGTATGTTATCGGCCAACGGCATGCGAAAAAAATATTATCTGTTGCGGTCTATAACCATTACAAGCGCCTGAAAAATTCGGACAAGGACGGCGTTGAGCTGGCCAAGAGCAATATTCTGTTGGTCGGGCCGACGGGTTCGGGAAAAACTCTGCTGGCGCAGACTTTGGCGCGTTTGCTCAACGTGCCCTTCGTCATGGCGGATGCCACTACCTTGACCGAAGCGGGTTATGTAGGCGAGGACGTAGAGAATATTATTCAGAAGCTGTTGCAGGCTTGCGATTACGATGTGGAACGCGCTCAACGCGGCATCATCTATATCGACGAAATCGACAAGATTTCGCGCAAGTCGGACAATCCATCCATTACCCGTGACGTATCCGGCGAAGGCGTGCAACAGGCTTTGCTAAAACTAATCGAAGGTACCAAGGCGTCGATTCCACCGCAAGGCGGACGTAAGCATCCCAACACCGAGTATCTGCAAGTGGACACCACCAACATCCTGTTTATTTGCGGCGGAGCGTTTGATGGCTTGGAGAAAGTGATTCGCAATCGTTCCGAAAAAGCGAGCATCGGTTTCTCCGCTAATCTGGTGAAACGGGATGACAATAAAGACGTAGGCGCTGTGCTGCGTGAAGTAGAGCCGGAAGATTTGATCAAATTTGGTCTGATCCCTGAATTTGTGGGGCGTTTACCTGTGGTCGCTACGCTGGAAGGTCTGGACGAAGCGGCGTTGATGCAAATCCTGACGGAACCCAAAAACTCTCTGATTAAGCAATATCAAAAATTGTTTATGATGGAAGGCGTAGAGCTGGAGTTTCGTACCAACGTGCTGAACGTGATTGCCAAGAAAGCGTTAGTCCGTAAGACGGGCGCGCGCGGCTTGCGCTCTATTCTCGAAAGCGCATTGCTGGATACGATGTTCGATCTGCCTTCGATGGACAATGTCAGCAAAGTCGTGCTGGATGAAAATAGCACTGGCGAAATCAATCCTATCGTGATGTACTCGGAAACTCCGAAAGCCGCATAGTGCTTCTGAATAGTATGTACGGGGCTTGAATTTCCCCGTACGCTCCCCAATCTGGGTCACATTGTCACCTTTTAAAGAATATCCATCATGTCTGAACACGACCCGATAACCTCTGAAATCACCCTTTTGCCTCTGCTGCCGTTACGCGACGTAGTCGTGTTTCCGCACATGGTCATCCCGCTGTTTGTCGGGCGCGCCAAGTCTATCAAGGCGTTGGAAACGGCGATGGAAGCGGGCAAGAGCATCGTGCTGGTGGCGCAGAAATCGGCCGCCAAAGATGAGCCCGCCATTGAAGATATGTATCGTATCGGCAGTATTGCCAACATTCTGCAAATGCTCAAGCTGCCGGACGGAACAGTCAAGGTATTGGTCGAAGGCACGCAGCGCGCAAAGGTGCTGCACGTCATAGAAGAGAAATCGCATTTTGATGCGGAGATACAACCCGTGCCGCCGGACGAAGAGCCGGGGAACGAGGCCGAGGCGATGCGTCGCGCGCTGATCAATCAGTTCGATCAGTATGTGAAGCTCAACAAGAAGATTCCACCGGAGATATTGACTTCATTGGCTGGCATCGACGATGCCGGACGTCTTGCGGATACTATCGCCGCACACTTGCCGCTCAAGCTGGAGCAGAAGCAGGAAGTGTTGGAGATATTCGATGTGCGCAAGCGCCTTGAGCATCTGTTGGGCTTGCTGGAAGCTGAGCTGGATATCATGCAGGTGGAGAAGCGCATTCGTGGCCGCGTCAAGCGCCAGATGGAAAAGAGCCAGCGCGAGTATTACCTGAACGAGCAGGTCAAGGCGATCCAGAAAGAGTTGGGCGAGGGCGAAGACGGCGCCGACATCGAAGAGATCGAAAAGAAAATCAAGGCAGCGCACATGCCCAAGGATGCGCGCGCCAAGGCCGAATCTGAACTGAAGAAGCTGCGCTTGATGTCACCGATGTCTGCCGAAGCTGCTGTGGTGCGCAACTTCATCGACATTCTCATCGGGCTGCCGTGGAAGAAAAAGACCAAGATCGATACCGACTTGAAACACGCGGAAGGCGTGTTGGAAGCGGATCACTACGGCTTGGAAAAAGTCAAAGAACGCATCGTGGAATATCTCGCGGTGCAACAACGCGTTGAAAAAATGAAGGCGCCGATTTTGTGTCTGGTTGGTCCTCCCGGTGTGGGCAAGACCTCGTTGGGTGAGTCCATCGCGCGTGCTACCAACCGCAAGTTCGTACGCATGTCGTTAGGCGGGGTGCGCGACGAGTCGGAGATACGCGGGCATCGCCGCACCTACATCGGCTCTATGCCGGGCAAGATATTGCAGAACATGAGCAAGGTCGGCGTGAAGAATCCGCTGTTCCTGCTGGATGAAGTGGACAAAATGGGCATGGATTTCCGTGGCGATCCTTCATCGGCATTGCTGGAAGTGCTCGACCCGGAACAGAACCACACTTTTGTCGACCATTATGTCGAGGTCGAGTACGACTTGTCCGATGTGATGTTTGTCGCGACTTCCAACAGCATGAATATTCCCGCGCCGTTACTGGATCGCATGGAAGTCATTTTCGTGTCCAGCTATACGGAAGATGAGAAGGTCAACATCGCTACGCGCTACCTGTTGCCCAAGGCGATCAAGAACAACGGACTGAAGCTGGAAGAGATCAGCGTTTCCGAAAGTGCGATCCGCGATATTTTGCGTTTCTACACTAGGGAGGCCGGAGTGCGCAGTTTGGAGCGCGAGCTGTCGAAGATTTGCCGCAAAGTGGTGAAATCGTTGCTGTTGAAGGGGCGCGACACCAAGGTCACAATCAATTCGCGCAATCTGGACAAGTATCTGGGTGTGCGTCGCTACAGCTATGGCATCGCCGAAAAAAATAATCAAGTCGGACAGGTTACTGGCTTGGCTTGGACGGAAGTTGGCGGCGAATTGTTGACGATCGAGACTGCGGTGTTGCCGGGTAAAGGCAAGACTACGACCACCGGCAAGTTGGGCGAAGTGATGCAGGAATCCATACAAGCAGCGCTGAGTGTTGTACGCAGTCGTGCGCGGTCACTGGGTATCCCCGAGAATTTTTATGAAAAGAACGATCTGCATATTCACCTTCCCGAAGGTGCCACCCCCAAGGATGGCCCCAGTGCCGGCGCTGGCATCTGTACGGCAATGGTCTCCGCGTTGACTGGAATCCCTGTGCGTGCAGATGTGGCGATGACCGGGGAAATCACTTTGCGCGGCGAGGTTCTTCCCATTGGCGGACTTAAAGAGAAGTTGTTGGCGGCTCAGCGCGGCGGTATCAAGGTCGTGCTGATTCCGGAAGAAAACGTCAAGGACTTGGTTGAAATACCGGATAACGTAAAAAACAAACTTGATATCCATCCGGTCAAATGGATTGAGCAAGTTTTGGAATTGGCGCTGGAAAGGAAGCCTGAGCCATTAGCGATTACTGAGCCGCAGGCTCCAGTGGTGCAGCCAACTCCGAACGGTGATGCAGCCGTGTCCGGCGTTATTAAACATTAATTAGTTTGCGATTTTAGAGTGCAGTTCTTACTGCGCTCTAAATCAAAAAGGTAAAGTACATGAGCAATAAATCTGAGTTGATTGACGCTATCGCAATATCCGCCGATATTTCAAAAGCCTCCGCAGGGCGTGCACTGGACGCCACCATTAGGTCTATTCAGGAGTCTTTAATAAAGGGCGAGCCGGTCAGTCTGGTTGGCTTCGGTACATTCTACGTAGGTGAACGTGCTGCCCGTAACGGTCGCAATCCGCGCACTGGCGAGACAATAAATATCAAAGCAGCGAAAATTCCTAAATTTCGTGCTGGTAAAGGATTAAAAGATGCTGTAAACTAGCGTTTTCGACGGGTGCTTAGCTCAGCTGGTAGAGCACCGCCCTTACAAGGCGATTGTCGGCGGTTCGATCCCGTCAGCACCCACCAGAAAAATAGGTTTATGGAGTGGTAGTTCAGTTGGTTAGAATACCGGCCTGTCACGCCGGGGGTCGCGGGTTCGAGTCCCGTCCACTCCGCCAAACAAAGGTGAACGAAAGTTCGCCTTTTTTCATATCAAAACACAAATTTTCGATTGGATAAGCCGCAATGTTCGATTTCGTACATGAGAAGAAAAGATTGGTGCAATTTGTACTGGCGCTCATCATTTTGCCGTTTGCATTTTGGGGCGTGGACTCATACCAGAAATCGGGTGGAGGGGAGTCGCTGGCATCGGTAAATGGCGAGAAGATTAGTGCGCAGGAATTCGATAATGCGATGCGTCAGCAGCAACAAAGAATGCGCGAGTTGGCAGGGCCGGCGTTCGATCAATCCATCTTTGAAAAAGCTGAAGTAAAGCACTCTATATTGGAAGGTCTTGTTGCACAGCATCTGCTGTTTTCCGAGGCGCATAAAACCGGGTTGACGGTGACTGATGAACAACTAGCCGGGGTGATTGGCGGGATTGGAGCTTTCCAAAAGGAGGGGAAGTTCGATAAGCAGCAATATGAAACGATGTTGAGCGGACAAAATATGTCGCCTCTGATGTTCGAGTCAAAAGTGCGCCAAGACTTAAGTTCACGCCAGTTGACGGATGCATATACTCAAAACGGTTATGCTTCCAATGCGGCTGTTGATAATCTGATTCGACTGAACGAGCAGCAACGCGTGGTTGCATTGCTCAAGTTTGATACGGATGCACTTCTGAAGCAGATCAAAGTAACGGCTGCTGCTGTCGATGAATACTACAAGAAAAATCAAAGCGAATTTCAAACGCCTGAGCGCGCAAAAGTCGAGTTCGTGATTTTTTCGACCGAGTCATTGCAGTCTCAGGTGGTGGTGGATGAGGCTGAAGTTAAGAAATACTTTGATGAGCACCAAGCCGAATTTGGTACGCAGGAGCAGCGCCAAGCCTCCCATATATTAATTTCAGTTGCAGCACAGGCGTCCAGTGCGGACAAACAAGCGGCAAAAGCCAAAGCTGAGCGGGTATTGCAAAAAGTAAAGCAATCTCCCGGAAATTTCGCTGCCCTAGCTAAGGAGTTTTCTCAGGATCCGGGATCGGCAACCAATGGCGGTGATTTGGGTATGTTCGGACGGGGCATGATGGTTAAGTCGTTTGATGACGCTGTTTTCAAACTCAAAGCAGGGGAGATCAGCGATTTGGTGCAATCGGATTTCGGCTTCCATATTATTCGTCTGACGTCGGTTAAAGCTGCCAAGACACAGCCATTTTCTGAAGTTAAAGCCTTGATCGTGCAGCGTCTGAAGGCACAAAAAGCGGGCGACAAATTTGCCGAGTTGGCTGAGAAATTCAGCAATACGGTTTACGAACAAAGCGATAGTCTTAAGCCTGCGGCAGAGTTGCTTAAGGTGTCAGTGCAGCAGGGAATATGGCTGAGCAAGGGGCAAGCCGCCGCAGGTGTATGGACGGACAAGGTGCAGCAAGCGGTGTTTTCGGATGATGTATTGAAAAACAAGCGCAACACTGTAGCTGTGGAAGTGGCGCCCAACACATTGTTGTCGGCACGTGTCGTCGAGTATCAAGTTGCCAGTGTGCGTCCATTGCCGGAAGTGTCGAGCACGATCCAGAATAAACTGCAACGTCAACAGGCGTTGGAGCTGATGGCTAAGCAAGGCGGCGAGTTGTTGAGTCGCTTGCAACAAGGTGAAAAGGTCAATGTTGCATGGCTGCCAGTGCAGTCCATCATGCGCTCACAGCATGCGGGTGTGGATACTGAATTGGCAAAGTTCATATTCAAAGCAAATACAGCCAAACTGCCGGCGTATGTTGGAGTGCAAACTGCACAAAACGGTTTTGTAGTCGCACGTATTGATGCGGTTAAAGATGCCGCAACGATTGACGAGGGCAAGCGTAATCGATATCAGCAACAGATTCGTCAAGTGACTGGCGAGGAATTGTTGCAGGCTTATCTGGCGGATGCCAAAAAACATGCCGACATCAGCATGAAAGCTTTCGCGACTGACGATAAAAAATAAGCGCACTCGAAAAGCACCAGCTGAAAACGCCGCTATTCAAGCGGCGTTTTTTTATCTGGAGAGTGCAGACCAAAAGCCTTTGCGGGCGCTCGATAAAATATGCAATAGCGTCGGCGTTTGTCATGCAGTGAATAAATTGCGCTTACTAGACAATAAACCCATGTATTCCATAGGGCAAACCGAGAGGCGGCAGCGCATTTAATGCGATGCACCACGCCGAAGCAATCGTATATAATTCACGGCTATTTTGATTCTGCTCGGATACTTTACCTCATGCTGGAAGTGCGCAACCTTGCCTGCACACGCGGGGATCATCAATTATTTGCCGGGCTGAGCTTCTCGCTCGGCGCGGGTGAATTGATGCAAGTGCAGGGGGAAAATGGCAGCGGCAAAACCAGTCTGCTGCGCACCTTGTGCGGGTTTATGCAGCCGGCTGAGGGAGAGATTTGCTGGCGCGGCAAAAACATTCATGAGATCGACGAAGAATATTATGCCGAGATGATCTATCTCGGCCACCTGAATGCCATCAAAGACGAGCTGAATGCATTGGAGAATTTACGTATCAGCGCCGGATTGGCCGGCTGCGATATTGACGAGGCCGGAGCGCTAGTTGCATTGCGCCGTATGGGTTTGCGCCGCCGCGAACATCTGCCGGTGAAAGTGCTATCGCAAGGGCAGCGCCGCCGAGTAGCGTTGAGCAGATTGCTTGTAGGAAATGCTCATTTATGGATACTAGACGAACCCTTAACCGCACTCGATGTGGGGGCAGTAGGGTTGATGCAGGAACTTATTGGAGAACACTTGTCTCAAGGAGGCATGGCGATTTTTACCACGCACCAACCCATGCAAGTGGCAGGGGTTGAAACAAGGCTGTTGACGTTGTCATGAACCAGCGCTCACTGTTCGGATTGTTGGGTTTAGTTATCCGCCGCGATTTATTGCTGGCGATGCGCCGTCGTGCCGATGTGCTGACTACCCTAATTTTCTTCGTGATGGTGGTGAGTTTATTTCCACTGGGAGTCGGGCCAGAGCTTGACATGCTGCGCAAGATGGCGCCGGGAGTCGTGTGGGTTGCGGCACTTTTGGCTTCGATGCTGTCGCTGGGACGCATGTTCTCTGCGGACTATCTGGACGGCACGTTGGAGCAGATGTTATTGGCTCCGCAGTCGCTGTCGATGCTGGTCTTGGGCAAGATTCTGGCACATTGGATGTTGTCGGGATTGCCCTTGGTGTTGATGGCTCCGGTGCTGGGGTTGCAGTTCGATATGTCGCCACAAGCCTTATGGGTATTGATCCTGGTGCTATTGCTAGGTACACCGATATTGAGCATGATCGGCGCGATTGGGGCTGCACTGACCTTGGGTTTGCGTGGAGGAGGTGTGCTGGTTTCGTTGTTGGTGTTGCCTTTATGTATTCCTGTGCTGATCTTCGGAACAGGGGCGGTGGAGGCAGTGAGCACCGGGATGACGATTGTTCCGCATGTGGCGTTGTTAGGTGCTCTGTTGTTGCTGGCCTTGGCTTTTACTCCTTGGGTCACGGCACAAGCTTTACGTATTTCGATGGAGTGAAATTTGGCGATCAACTGGTTTAAATACGCAGCACCCGCAACCTTCTATGGTTTGGCGGGAAAGATGGTTCCCTGGTTTGCCGTGCCTGCCGCGATTCTGTTTGTGGTGGGGATGTACATCGGTTTCTTCGTCGCTCCTGCGGATGCGGTGCAGAGCGAGGCCTACCGCATTATTTTCATTCACGTCCCCGCATCGATCTTGTCCATGTTCATCTATCTCATCATGGCGGGATACGCGGCTTTTGGTTTGATCTTCAATACGCGTTTGTCTTCCATGATGGCCACTGCGCTGGCGCCAACCGGGGCGTTATTCGCGTTCATTTCGCTATGGACCGGAGCGCTGTGGGGCAAGCCGATGTGGGGGGCGTGGTGGGTGTGGGACGCGCGCCTGACTTCCGAATTGATCCTGTTGTTCCTCTATCTTGGCTTTATCGCCCTGCAATCCTCCATCGACGACTCGCGTCGTGCTGATCGTGCCGGAGCATTATTGGCCATCGTCGGCTCGGTCAATGTGCCGATCATTTATTTTTCGGTGAAATGGTGGAATACTTTGCATCAGGGCTCGACCATCAAATTCACCGGCACGAGCATGCACATCGCCATGCAGCAGGCCATGTTTGTCATGCTGGTGGCGTGCTGGCTGTACGTTATCGCAGTGACGCTAGTGCGGGTACGCAGCATTATTCTGGAGCGTGAACGCAATGCCCAATGGGTGAGCGAATTGAATGAGGTGAAGTTATGAGCTGGGCTGAATTCTTTGCCATGAACGGCTACGGTTTTTACGTCTGGGGTTCATATGGCGTGACACTGTTGATTTTTATCATCGAAATTGCATTAGTACGCCATAAAAGAAAAATTACATTACAGCAATTGCGCTTGATGCGTGATGCAGGAGAAGCCCAATGAAACCGCGTTACCAAAGATTGATGTTCATCCTCGGTGGTGTCGCCATCGTAGCAGCCGCAGCAGGCTTGGTGTTGTTTGCTCTCAAAGACAACGTCAGCCTTTATTTCACGCCAACTCAAGTGTTCAATAAAGAAGCGCCACAAGGCCATAGCTTTCGCATCGGAGGCTTGGTCGAAGTAGGCAGCGTCAAACGCGAGGGCGATGGCCTGACGGTGCACTTCAGCATTACGGACACGTCCAAGAATATGCCGGTTACCTACAAAGGAATTCTGCCCGACCTGTTCAAAGAAGGAAAAGGCGTGGTCGCGCAGGGTAAGTTGCGTGACGACAACGTGTTTTATGCCGACGAAGTGCTGGCCAAACACGATGAGAATTACATGCCACCCGAAGCCAAGCACGCGCTGGAAGAAGCCGCCAAGGCTCAGTCTGCCGTGAATGCTGCCCCCGTAGTTTCTCCTGCAAAATAACTCGGAACTCATGATGACCCCTCAAATTTTCATTCCAGAACTTGGAAATTTCGCTTTGGTTGTGGCGTTATTTTTGGCCTTGATACAAGGTTTTTTACCTATCTTTGGCGCCGCACGCGGCAATAGCGTCATGATGAGCGTGGCGCGCCCGTTGGCATTCGGACAGTTTGTCTTCGTGTCTTTTGCTTTTGCCTGCTTGTTGCAATCCTTTATAAGCAATGATTTCTCCGTGCTGTATGTGTCCCAACATTCCAATTCACAGCTGCCCGTTGTATATCGCATCGCTGCGCTGTGGGGCGGACACGAGGGTTCATTGCTGTTGTGGGCATTTTTGCTGGCGATATGGACCATCGCCGTTGCGATGTTCAGCAAGCATCTGCCGGAAGAAATGGTGGCGCGCGTCATCGGCGTGATGGGGCTGATCTCGGTAGGTTTCCTGTTGTTCATGCTGTTCACCTCCAATCCTTTCGATCGTTTGTTGCCGGCCGCAATGGATGGGCGCGACCTCAATCCGCTGCTACAAGACCCGGGTTTGGTTATCCATCCGCCGATGTTGTACATGGGCTATGTCGGATTCTCCGTGGCGTTTGCCTTTGCGATTTCGGCCTTGCTAGGCGGGCAGCTCGATTCGACTTGGGCGCGCTGGTCGCGCCCATGGACCACCGTGGCGTGGGTGTTCATGACCCTCGGTATCGCATTGGGTAGCTGGTGGGCGTATTACGAGTTGGGTTGGGGCGGCTGGTGGTTCTGGGACCCGGTGGAGAACGCTTCGTTCATGCCTTGGTTGGTTGGCACTGCACTTATCCATTCACTCGCTGTCACCGAAAAGCGCGGTGCATTTAAAAGCTGGACGGTATTGCTGGCTATCGCGGCCTTCTCGCTCAGTTTGCTGGGAACATTCTTGGTGCGCTCAGGCGTGCTGACATCGGTACACGCATTTGCCACCGATCCGAAACGTGGGGTGTTCATTTTGTCGTTCCTGGTAGTGGTAATTGGTGCGTCGTTGTTGCTGTTTGCATGGCGTGCGCCGAAGATTGGCCTCGGTGGAAAGTTCGACATCATCTCGCGCGAGTCCATGCTGCTGACCAACAATGTGTTGCTGTCGGTGGCCTCGGCATCGGTGTTCCTCGGCACGCTCTACCCTCTGTTCATGGACGCACTGGGTTTCGGTAAGCTGTCCGTAGGCCCGCCGTATTTCAATACCGTGTTCGTGCCGTTGATGGTGCCGCTGATCGCCATGATGGGCTTGGGGCCGATCGCGCGTTGGAAGCAAGCCAGCATGCCGGACATCTGGGTGCGCGTGCGCTGGGCCTTTGGCGCGAGCTTGGTCATCGCCTTGCTATTGCCATTCGTGATGGGCAAGTGGACACCCTTGATCGCGCTGGGATTCATGCTGGCATTCTGGGTGATCAGCACGAGCTTCTTGGATTTGCGCAAGCGCATCGGCAAGGAAGGCTCTCTGATGCAGCGCTTGAAGAGCCAATCGCGCAGCTATTACGGCATGCAACTGGCACACCTCGGCATTGCGGTGTTTGTCATTGGCGTCACAATGGTGAAGGGTTACGAGACCGAGCGCGACGTGCGCATGAATGTGGGCGACACGGTAGAGGCGGGCGGATACACCTTCCGTTTTGACGGCATCACCGAGCTGGAGGGGCCGAACTACCACGCCTCGCGCGGGCATGTGATCATCAAGAAGAATGAGCGCATCGTGGGCGAGCTTTTCCCGGAGAAACGCAACTACAACGCATCTGGCATGCCGATGACCGAAGCGGCGATCAAACCTGGATTGCTGGGGGACTTGTATGTTTCTCTGGGCGAGCCGATCCCCGACAGCGATGGTGCCTGGGCGGTGCGCGTCTACGTCAAACCATTCGTGGACTGGATATGGGCGGGTTGTTTGTTGATGGGACTGGGGGGCGTATTCGCCATCAGCGACCGGCGTTATCGTATTCATGCCAAGAAAGCCAAGCAGGTTGCCGAAACGGGAGCGGAACAAAAGTTGCAGGAGAAGACAGCATGATGCGTTTCATTTTGCCATTCGTTATATTTATCGTATTGGCCGGATTTCTGTATGTCGGCCTGAATCTGGATCCGCATGAAGTGCCGTCGCCATTGGTTGGCAAGCCAGCACCCGCGTTCACTTTGCCGCAACTGCATGAGCCAAGCAAAACATTTTCACCGCAGGATATGAAAGGTAAGGTCTGGCTGCTTAACGTGTGGGCTTCATGGTGCGTTTCCTGTAAAGAGGAACATCCGATTCTGGTGGAGTTGGCGCGCAAGAACATCGTGCCCGTCTACGGCCTCGACTACAAGGATAAGCGTGCCGATGCGCTGGCAACACTGCGCGAAGGTGGCGACCCTTATGTGATGAGTGCGTCAGATACAGAGGGACGTATAGGTATCGACTACGGTGTCTATGGCGTGCCCGAGACATACGTCATCGACAAGCAAGGCATCATCCAATACAAACAGATCGGCCCGATTACCCATCAGAATTTGCGCGAGAAGATATTACCGCTGGTCGTCGAGCTGGAGAAAAAACCATGAAGCGCCTGTTCGTTTTATTGTTGTGCCTGATGCCGTTGTTTGCCTATGCGGGCGAGGCCAAGGACATAGCAGCAGATCCGGTGTTGGAAAAACGCATGATCGGTCTGGCTGAAAAGCTGCGTTGTTTGGTCTGCCAAAACGAATCTCTGGCCAGTTCCCATGCTGAACTCGCGGAAGACCTGCGTCGTGAAGTGCGCGAGCAAATGAGCAAAGGCAAAAACGACCAGGAGATCATCGATTATCTGGTTTCGAAATATGGCGACTTCGTGTTGTACGAGCCGCCTGTGAAGTCGTACACCCTGTTGCTTTGGTTCGGACCGTTCGCCTTGTTGCTAGTGGCCGGTGGAACACTTTTCTTCCAGTTACGCAAGCGTCGCCAGTCTGTTCCCGAGGCCACTCTTACCGTGGAAGCGCAGCAACGCGCCGCAGCATTACTCAACAACGAAAAAGATATTTAACCATGACAATATTTTGGATCATCAGTGCGCTGCTAATCATTGTGGCGATGTTGTTCGTCGTATTGCCGCTGTGGCGCAGCACTCATAAAAGCAATGCCGTTCTGCGCGATGCGGCAAATCTGGAGATATTTCGCGATCAGATTGCCGAGATGGATGCCGACCTGCACAACGGTTTGTTGACGCCTGAGCTATATGAACAAGGCAAACGTGAGTTACAGTCGCGCATGCTGGACGAGGTGAAGGACGAACAGAACACGGCCGTGGCAGTGCGCAATCCGCTGAAGGTATTGGCGATCATTTTGGCCGTTCTCTTGCCATTGGCTTCTGTCGGACTTTACTGGAAGATAGGCAGCCCCAATGCACTTTCTCCTGAAGCGAGTCTCGCAGGAGTAAGCGGCGCAGGTGGAATGAACCTGGCGGAGGCGACAAAAGCATTGGAGGAGAAGGTTGCGAATAACCCGAACGACGGGGAGTCGTTGCTGTTGCTGGCGCGCTCCTATGGCGAGATGGAACGCTTTGGAGATGCGGTCAAAGCCTATGAAAAGTTGACTGCATTCGTATCCGACGAAGCGTGGATATGGGCCGATTATGCCGACATGCTGGCCATGGTGCATGGACAGAAGCTGGCAGGGCCACCGACGAAATTGATCGAAAAAGCGCTCGCGCTTGACCCGAATCACCCCAAGGCATTGGCGTTGGCCGGCTCGGCTGCAATGGAGCGAGGCGATTATCCTGCCGCTATTCGTCATTGGGAGCGCTTGTTGAAAGGGCTGCCAGACGAAAGCGAAGATGCAAAAATGATATCGAGCGGGATTCAGCAAGCGCGCGATTTTCTGGCACAAACCAAAGGCGGCAATGCGCCCATGTTGGAGCAGATCGCTCCCGCCCAAGAGGCGAAACAGGCTACCTCCGGCAAAGAGCGTATCTCGGGTACGGTTACTTTAAGCGCCGCGCTTAAAGCCCAAGCCAGCCCCACGGATACCGTGTTCGTGCTGGCGCGAGCCGCGCAAGGCCCGAAGATGCCGCTGGCTATCATGCGCAAACAAGTGAAAGACTTGCCGTTGCAGTTTAGTCTGGATGACAACATGGCGATGGCTCCGCAGATGAAATTGTCTAATTTCGACGAGGTCGTGGTGGTGGCGCGTATTTCGAAATCGGGTAATGCCATGCCCGAAGCCGGCGACATGCAAGGGATGAGCAGCCCGATGAAACCTGGAAAAAGTGGACTAAAAGTCAATATCGATAGCGTCGTCAAATAAAGTAACTCTTTGTCTCATCAATCAAATAGGCCCATGAATATGGGCCTATTTGCATTATGGATATTGTAAAATCATGTCAGTATCGCATCACTAGAAAAATATCTATGTGGAATAGTTCGCCGGGGGGAGTGATGAAAAAAAATCTACCAGTGACGCAACGAGAAATCGACTATCCGGAATCTGCGGTCTTCGTGACCAAGACGGACACCGAGGGAATCATCACTTACGCGAGCGATGCCTTTGTCGAGGTCAGTGGTTTTTCACGAGAAGAGCTGATCGGTACCAATCACAACATCGTGCGCCACCCCGATATGCCTGAATGGGCATTTGCCAGCGTGTGGGATACGATCAAAGGCGGCCATCCCTGGCGCGGCATCGTCAAAAACCGAGCCAAGAATGGTGACCATTACTGGGTCAGGGCGAACGTCTCGCCTATTATGAACAGCGGCAACGTGGTGGGCTATATTTCTCTCAGAAAAAAACCCAGCCGGGCCGAGGTGGCAGCAGCAGAGGCCTTGTACAGTTCAGGAAAGGTTCCGGTCACGCGTTTTTCCATTTCCCATTGGTTCGGCAAACTCAGCCTAGAGAAAAAACTGGGCGTGTTGCTACAGCCCGTGGTTCTGATCTTCATGGGCGTGGCTACGCTCTACGTGGCAGATCATGTTAAGTCTCGCTTGATCGCTACGGTGCAGGAAAGAGCGAATGCCGTGGCCGATGAGGTTATCGACAGCGCAAACATGTTGATGGTCACAGGACAAATCAGTCAGCCCGAAACACGGCAATTATTGGTCAAAAAATTGTCGAGTTCGGGAAATATCGTGAGCCTACAGTTGGCGCGCACCGATGTAGTAGCCAATCAATACGGATCTGGCTTGCCCGAGGAGGCAGTGCGCGACGAGGTGCAGCGTCAAGTGATTGCCAGCAAAAAACCCTATTACGAAATTTTTCACCGGGGCGAGCAGACGCTTTATCGTGCCGTAACGCCTTATTTGTTATCAAACAATTATCGTGGCACCGACTGTTTGACCTGTCACGTATCCGAGGTGGGCGCAGTTGCAGGGATATCGGATATCGAGATCGACATGACCAAGGATTTTACAGATCACCAAAAGTTCATCATGGTCATTAACGCGGGGCAGGTGATATTTCAGGTGTTGTTGTTCTTCTTTATCGGCTGGGTGGTGAGAAGCTTCGTCACGCGCCGTGTGACCGAAATCAGAAGTCATCTCGCCGATCTGGTGAATGGCGATATGACCGGGCAGGTGGACATTTCCGGGCGCGACGAGATGGGCGAAATACTGTGTGCCGTGCAATCTTCCAAGGTGCTGCTGGGTTCGGTGGTGGATCAAATCACCTCGGTTTCCGGGGATATCGATGAACGCGCCAAGCACCTGTCGGACACGATTGACAAGGTCGAGAAAGGCTCGCAATCGCAGTCCGAGTCGGCCGGCAGCATGGCCGCGGCGGTAAAAGAATTGACAGTGAGCATCGATCGGGTGGCAAGCAATGCGGGAGATGTGCGCCAAATATCGGATAACTCCAAGACTCTGGCGAGCGACGGCGAAAAAGTGGTACAGCAGGTTGTCGGCGACATGGAGAAAATTAATTCGGCGGTGATGAATGCCGCGCTCACCATCGAATATCTGGGCAAGAAATCGGAGCAGATTCAGAGCATCGTCAAGTCGATCAAGGAAATAGCCGACCAGACCAATTTGTTGGCTCTGAATGCCGCTATTGAGGCCGCTCGTGCCGGCGAGCAGGGCAGAGGTTTCGCGGTTGTGGCGGATGAAGTACGCAAGCTGGCCGAGAAGACCAGCAAATCTACACAAGAAATCTCGGCGGTGACGGAAATAATCACCGGCAGCACCAACGATGCGGTGGCTGAAATGGAGGCGGCGGTTGAAATGGTCAAATCCGGTTCATTGCTGGCCAAGCAAGCCGGAGCAGCCATCGTCGAAATCAACGATGGAGCGTTGCGTGTATTGAATGGAGTGGAAGGTATTTCAAACTCGATTCAAGAACAAAGCATGGCCGGACGCGAGATCGCAGTGAACGTGGAAAAGGTGGCGCAAATGTCCAAAGAAAATACGGCTTCTGTCAGGGAAGCATCATCAACCGTCGAGAGGCTCGAATATATGTCGCAATCGTTGGAAGAGTCGGTCAAACACTTCCGCGTTTGACGCTGACCAAACTATTCCCTGCGGGATATTATTGCGCCTCGTTGGTTTTTCAAAGGAGCGTTTTTTGTTTGACGGCATCTCTTGTCTCATAAGCCCCTCCTTTTGGACTAAACTGTTTGGAATATAGCTATCAGACGCCAAGTCGTGCATCATTCGCACGTTTGCAAATATTTACTCAGCTCACCCAATAACTTTATAACAGGCTCAGTGTGATAAAAACTAATTGTATTAAACACACGCAGTTCACGTTGTTATCGGTTTTATTGCTGCTGACGCTGCCCTGCCAGGCCAATGAAAATGTGCCTTCCGAAGATTTATACTTTCAGGAAATGCCGGTCGTACTCACGGCCTCCCGTTTATCTCAACCCCTGTCGGAAGCTCCCAGCGCGATGACCGTTATTGACAGGAAAATGATCAAGGCATCGGGTTTTCGCACTGTGCCCGAGCTAATGCGTCTGGTACCAGGTATGTATGTGGGCTTTGCCGATGCGAATCGTCCTGTGGTTTCCTTGCATAACTCGACGGACGAGTTTGCTCACCGCATGCAAATATTGATCGATGGGCGCAGCATCTATTTGCCGCCCTTCGGTGGCGTGAGTTGGGCCGACCTGCCGTTGTTGATCGAAGACATCGAGCGCATCGAAGTGGTGCGCGGGCCTTCATCGGCTTCGCACGGCACCAATTCATTTTATGGTGTGATCAATATCATCACGCGTGACGCCCTGACTCAGGGAGCCAGCGTGTCCGTGACTTCGGGTAATTACTGGGTGTCGGATGCCTCGGCGCGATTCGGAAAATCGCTGGATGATTTTGACTATCGGATTTCAGCGGGGTATCGTTCCGATCAAGGCTTGGATAACAGCGTTCTGAACGACCACAACAATACGCGCGTGTTCAATTTTCGCGGGAACTATCAGCCCAATGTAAGCGATAGTCTGGACGTGCAGTTGGGGAGCAGTAACGGGGTATACGGTATGGGTATCGCGGGTAGGCCGGAAGATGCATTCCGCAATAAAACGGCACAAAGTAACTTTCAGCAAGTCAGCTGGCTGCATGTATGGCCTACCAACGATGAAACCAAACTGACGCTTTCGCATACTTCCCGCGATTCTTTGGATCCTTATCTGTGTATCAATTCGGATGGCTGTCAGGGAAACATGGGCGGGCGAGGTAATCCGCTCAACTTGACCGTGGCACAAAGTTTTACCCAGCAAAAGGTATATAGCCAGCGTAACGAGTTGGAGTTGCAGAATACCCAACAGTTGGGTGCCAGCAATCGCTTGGTATGGGGTGGCGGGGTGCGTCGCGATCATGCCAATTACCCGCTCCTTTTTGATCGCTCCTACACTTTGCGTCCCTGGCAGGTGTTTGCCCATGACGAGTGGCGCGTCACCGAAGCGGCAGTGTTAAATCTCGGTACGATGTTTGAAAGCAACGGCATGGGGCATAAGAACAATTCGCCACGAGCTTCGTTCAACTATCATTTCACCCCGCAGCATACGGTGCGCTTTGGCATCTCAACCGCCACGCGCAGTCCGGTGATGGCCGAGGCGTATTTGGATGCCAACAACACGATTTTTGGCGGAGCTTATGTGCCACCCATCACTCCGCTCACGCCGGAAAAGATACTGTCGAAAGAAATCGGCTATCTTGGCGAATTCCCTTCCTTAAATTTCAGCCTTGATGCGCGAGCCTATGTCAATACAGTGAGCGATTTGATTTTGGTGGATAAATATGTCGCCTTGACGGCAGCTTTTCCTGATAGCTACAAAAATGTGGGTTCCGCCGAGTTTAAGGGGGTGGAGGCAACGGCGAAATACCGCTGGAATGAGGGACATAGTTTCCTGGTCGCCAGCTATGCTTATCAAGAAGGTTCCGCCGGTTTGAGCAGTCTTCCAACCCAATATTACAACACCGCTGCCGATCCGCTCGAGCCGTTGAGGTATACATCGATAGGAGATAGGGTGCGGCAGTTTTATCAGACGGAGTATTTTGATCAATTCTCCCAGACAGTTGTATCCAATAGCGCCAGCCTGCTGCTGTCGCAGAGCATGGGCGATTCCTGGCAATTCAGTGCCGGCTACTATTTCAGGGGGAAGGTGCGGGTGATCGATGTCAGCCCGGATGTGACGCCTGAATATACAATGCGCAGGCTGGATTTGCGTGTCGCAAAAACCTTTAAATTCGACAAGGAACGCAAAGCCGAAGTGGCGCTGGTCGTGCAAAATGCGACGCAGGATGATTATACGAAATACGGCACGGTCAATGCGGTGGCAGAAGTGCTGTTTACGCGGCGCGGCTGGTTGACCGCTACACTTAATTTCTAGTTCCCTCAATTCTTTCAGTTGATTCGGGTGAAACGATATCTCTTCGTAATTGCTTTGCTGCTGCTGGCATTTTCAGCGCAGGCGAAATCTTTGCGCGTGACGGTATTGTTGGCGGAGGAGGGTGCCTCCTATAGTGAATTTGCCCGGTCATTTGCGGCTGAGGCGGCACGAAATAATCTATCGCTGAGCATCGATCAAACTAGCTCCTTGCCGCAGGAAACCGATCTGCTCGTGGCGGTTGGCATCAAATCTGCCGCTATGGCTCTTAACTCCCGCTTCCCGGTTTTAGTCGTTCTGGTTTCAAAAGCGGGCTTTGTGAAGTTGCAGCATCAAATACTCGATCATCTGGAAAATAATATCTTTTCCGCTATTTATCTGGATCAACCAAGCAGGCGCCAGGTTGATTTGATCACGGTAGCTTTACCTAATGTAAAAAATGTAGGGCTGTTTGTTTCCGCTCAATCAGCGGATATGACCAGTTTGCGCAAAGCGATGACGGAGAGCCGGTTAGTGCTACATGAGCAACAGCTTGAATCGGACGAGACACTACATCGTGACCTGCATTCCTTGCTGCAAAAAAGTGAAATTTTGTTCGCTATTCCCGATGCGCAGATATACAACTCGTCGACGATGAGAAATATTTTGCTCGAGACTTACCGCTCCGGAATTCCGATTATAGGGTTTTCTCCAGCGTATGTCAGGGCGGGCGCGCTGTGTGCGGTATTCAGCACGCCGGAGCAAATCGCTAAGCAAGCGGTTTCTCAGGCCAGACAATTTGCCGAATCAGGTCGTTTGTCAGCTATTCAATATCCGTCCGAATTTGAAGTCATGGTCAATCCGCAAGTGGCACGTTCTTTGGGAATTGATATCAAAGATGCGGCTACACTTGTTAGGCAAATGAATGCCGCAACTGTGGCTGGGGGGAGGAAATGATGCGTTCGAGTATTCGCCAGCAAACGCTGCTGATCGCCTTGTTACCAATGTTGTTGGCCGTTGTTTTGCTGGACAGTTATTTCCTGTATTCCCGCTTCAACTCCATGGCAGCGAGCATGATCGAGCGTGCCGAATTATTGGCAAAACAAGTCGGATCTTCGAGCGAATACGCCCTGTTTTCGGGAAATCAGGAACTGTTGCGACAGGAAGTCACCGCTACCCTGAAGCAAAAGGACGTTGCCGCTATCGCGATTCAAGATAAATTCGGGAACATCATCGCTTACGCAGGTAATGCGCTTTCTGATGAAGAAAGCAAACTCATTAATTCGCACCCTGCGTTCGGGATGATTTTAGATACGTCAAATTATTTCTGGTTGAAAGAGCCGATTGTTTCGCAAACCATCGATCTCAATGATTTCGATGCGATCAACGAACCGGCATCTACCAGATCGCTAGGGCTTGTGCTCGTCAAAATGAGCAAGATGAGTATGCAGCAGGAGAGGTTGAGCGTGGTGGGCGCAAGTCTGCTGATCTCGATGTTGCTATTCGGATTGACGGTATTCATCGTGCTGCGCGTATCGCGGCGCATCGTGAATCCGATCAAAGCATTGAATCACGTGGTACGGCGTATCGGAGAGGGGGAGTTGGATATGCGGCTTTCTCCCGCGCCTGCTATCAGCGAATTGGGCGAGCTGACCCAAGGCATCAATGAGATGGCAAAGCAGTTGCAGCAGGACAAGGGCGTGCTGGAAGGCCAGTCGGAATTATTGCGTGCCAGCGAGGAACGCTTGAATGAAATCATTACGACTATGCCGGTTTCATTGTTTATCAAGGATGCTCAGGGGCGTATTACACAGATGAACAGCGCTTGCGAGGCGCAATGGGGGGTGTTGTTCGAAAATATTGCCGGCACGGACGGTGGTCGTTTTTTTCCGCCTGCGCAGGTAGTCGACTTCTTGGCAAATGATAAAGAGGTTTTTGCAGGCCGGAAAATGGTCAATTTTGAAGAATCGGTTTGGAACTCGGAGATCAAACAAAATCGCACGCTGCATACTTTTAAAAAACCGGTGTATGGCGCAAAAGGGGAGCCTCTTTATTTAATCGGTATGAGTGTTGATATTTCGGAACGAAAACTGGCTGAGATTCGCCTGAAGCAACTTAATGAGCAGCTTGAGGCGCGTATTGAAGAAGCTACGCGCGCCTTGCGTCTGAAGAAGGAAGATGCGGAAAGTGCGAATTACGATAAGACGCGCTTTCTTGCAGCAGCCAGTCATGACCTGCGCCAACCTATGCATGCGCTGGGACTGTTCGTGGGTGAGCTGCAATCCAAATTGACCACGCCGGAACAACGCAAAATCGTGGGCAAAGTGGAGGAGTCTGTGGATGCGCTGTCCAATCTGCTGGATGCATTATTGGATATCTCAAAACTGGATGCGGGGGTGGTCACGCCCAATGTTATGGAGTTCTCAATCGAAAATTTGTTGGAGCATATTGCACGAGACTATGTGCCGCTGGCAGAACGCAAGGGGATCGCTCTGCAGGTCGTTCCGAATAGCGCCGTGGTGTGCAGCGACCCCGTTCTGTTGGAACGCATTCTGGTAAATTTGATCAGCAATGCTATTCGCTATACCCCGAACGGAGGAACGGTGCTGTTGGTTTGTCGCCGCCGTAGGGACAAACTAAGAATCGAGGTGCGCGACAACGGTATCGGTATTCCTACAAGTGAGCAAGGGAACATCTTCCGTGAATTCGTTCAGCTGGCGAATAAGGAAAGGGATCGCAGCAAGGGCTTGGGTTTAGGGCTGGCCATCGTCGACCGCATCGCAAGGCTGCTTCATCATGAGATTTCATTGCGTTCAGAGGAGAACCGTGGTTCTGTATTCGCTGTCTCAGTGCCGATGATGGATGCGCCAATTCATGAGCCTGAACAACGAATCCTGACGACTAATATTGCCGGTGAGCAAAGTTCGCCAAGCGAGTTCGACAACATGGACGTGCTGGTGATCGACGACGATGCTTTGGTGCGCAAAAGTACGCAGGGAATCATCGAGTCGTGGGGCTGTAGTGTTTCGATGGCCGCGTCGCTGAATGAGGTCAAGGAGATTCACGGCAAAGCGGATTTCGATCTGGTGATATGCGATTACCGCCTGCCGGATGGCGATGGGGTCGAGATAGCTGACTGGATCAAAGCGCATTTCAGAATCCAGCCGCTATTCATATTGATCAGCGGCGACACATCACCCGATGTTCTGCGAATGGTCAATGAGCGCGGGATTCAGCTATTGCATAAGCCCGTGCGCCCGGCAAAGTTGCGCTCGCTGATTCAATTTTTGATTAGCCAGAAGGCCGCTGGGTAAGTTTTTAGCGCCGTTCCTTTTTCATCGCCTGTGCTGCCTCGCGTTTGTGTTCGCGCTCTTTTTCCGTCGCCCGCTTGTCGTGCTCTTTTTTGCCTTTGGCGAGACCGATGTCCAGTTTGACGCGACTGCCCTTGTAGTGCATATCCAGCGGCATGATGGTATAGCCCGCGCGCTGTGCTTTACCGATGATCTTTTCTATTTCATGCTTGTGTAGCAGCAATTTCCGCGTCCGGGTCGGGTCGGGCACGATGTGGCTTGATGCATTGAGCAAGGGGCTGATGTGCGACCCGAACAGATACAGCGCACCGTCTTTAACGATGATGTAAGCTTCTTTGAGGTTTGCGCGTCCGGCGCGTATCGCTTTGACTTCCCAGCCTTCCAGCATGAGTCCCGCTTCAAAGCGGTCTTCGATGAAGTATTCGTGAAACGCTTTTTTATTTTGTATGATGCTCATGGGCTTTGAGTGGAATGCAGGTGTGTTTTGCAGTGCGTTGATATATTCTACCAGCCTTTGGATTATTGGCTTTGAGAAGCAATGGCATTAGTTGAAAAATCGGTGTTACTTCCCTACAGCGCGGAGCAGATGTTTGTTCTAGTGGATAACGTGGCTGACTACCCGTCGTTCTTGCCTTGGTGCGGCGGAGCCAGCGTCGAACAAGTGGGCGAGAATACGGTGCATGCCACCGTGCATATCAACTACCACCAGATCAAACAGAGTTTTACCACGGAAAATGTGCGTCAATCGCCACATAGTATTGCAATAACCTTGCAGGATGGCCCTTTTCAGCACCTCGACGGCCATTGGCTTTTCACCGCATTGTCGCCAACAGCCTGTAAAATAGAGTTCAGGTTGCACTATGAATTTTCCAGCAAATTGCTAGAAAAGTTGGTTGGCCCGGTATTTCATTACGTTGCCAACAGTTTTGTGGATGCCTTCACCCACCGCGCAGAAAAGGTGTATGCGACAAATGAGTAACAGCAAAATTAAAATCGAAGTGGTCTATGCCTTGCCCCACGAGCAGACTTTGCTCAAGCTGGACGTGCCGCCGGCATCGACGATTGCCGATGCCGTCAAGTTTTCCGGCTTGCTGGAAAAATATCCCGAGATCGATTTGGCAAAAAGCAAATTCGGACTTTTCGGAAAACTCAGCAAGGCCGACACTGTGTTGCGCGAAAAAGATCGCATCGAAATTTATCGCCCGCTGATTGCCGACCCCAAAGAAGTGCGCCGCAAACGGGCTGAAGAGGGCAAGGTCATGAAAAAAGGCGGCGGCGATATTTAATGCTCGACTACGATCTGCACTGCCACTCTACTGTTTCGGATGGCCTGTTAACCCCAGCTGACCTTGTCGCACGCGCCGCTGAACGCGGCGTTAAATTTCTCGCGTTGACCGATCACGACGACGTGGATGGTCTAGCCGAGGCGGCAGAAGCGGCCGCGCAGCATGGCATCACCTTCATAAACGGGGTCGAGATTTCGGTGAGCTGGCGTACCCATACTTTGCATATTGTAGGGTTGCGCATTGACCCTAAAAATCCGGCTCTGACTGAAGGCCTGCGGGGTATACGCAGCGGGCGCAGGCATCGCGCCGAGTTGATGGCGGAATCGCTGGCACGTTGCGGTATCGGCGGTGTGCTGGAAGGCGCCTATCGTTATGCAAAAAATCCAGACATCATCGGACGCACGCATTTTGCGCGCTATCTGGTAGAGGCCGGACACTGCAAGGATGTCGCCAGCGTTTTTAAACGCTATCTGGTCAAAGGCAAGCCTGGCTATGTGCCGCATCAATGGGCAGCATTGCAAGACGCTATCGACTGGATACGCGGGGCGGGCGGCATCGCCGTGCTGGCACACCCGGGGCGTTATACTGCCGGGCGCAAAGCGATGGGCAAGCCCACGTTGCGCGAGTTGCTGAAAGAATTTGCCGAGATGGGCGGGCAGGCGATTGAGGTGGTGACAGGCAGCCATACGCCGCCGCAATATGCCGAGTTTGCCCGCTATGCGACGGAGTTCGGCTTGCTTTGTTCATGCGGTTCCGACTATCACGGGCCGGGTGAGAGTTATCGTGATTTGGGGCGGTTGCCCGACCTGCCGTTAGAATGCAAACCCATATGGAGCGCGTGGGAAGCCGCCCCTGTTTAGGAAAAATCATGTCGCAATATTTTGTAATCCACCCCGATAACCCGCAGCCGCGCTTGATCAAACAGGCTGCTGCCTTGTTGCGCGAGGGCGCGGTCATCGCGTATCCCACCGATTCCGGTTATGCGCTGGGCTGCCATCTGGGGGATAAAGAGGCGGTGGCGCGTATCCGTCAGATTCGCGGTTTGGACGACAAACACCTCCTGACTTTGATGTGCCGCGACTTGTCCGAACTGGCGCATTACGCGCGGGTGGACAATTCCCAGTTTCGCCAGTTGAAAAACAATACGCCGGGCAGTTACACCTTTATTCTGGCGGCAACCAAAGAGGTGCCGCGCCGATTGCAGCACCCGAAACGCAGCACGGTCGGGTTGCGTATTCCCGATCATCCGGTGGCGCTGGCGCTGCTGGAAGAACTGAACGAACCTTTGTTAAGCTCCACGCTGATTTTGCCCGATGCGCATCAGCCGCTCACCGATATTGACGAGATTCGCGAGCATCTGGAATCCAAGGTGGATTTGATCATTGAAGGCGGCTCGGTCGGCATTGAGCCGACTACGGTGATCGATCTGACGGATGCGGTGCCAGTGCTGGTGCGGCGCGGCAAGGGTGAAGTGGGCCACTTTGGCATCACTGATTAAACGAAAAATAAGATGAACTTCGACGCATTAATACAGACCATCGCCATCGCCGCCATTCCGGTGCTATTCGCCATCACGCTGCATGAAGCGGCGCACGGCTATGTGGCGCGCCATTTCGGCGACATGACCGCTTTTCAGCAGGGGCGCATCAGCCTGAACCCGCTGCGGCATATCGATCCCGTGGGAACAATCCTGTTGCCTTTGCTGACGCTCTGGCTGGGCGGCATCCTGTTCGGCTGGGCGAAACCTGTACCGGTCAATTTTTCGGCACTGCGCCGCCCCAAGCAGGATATGT
Source organism: Gallionellaceae bacterium (assembly GCA_009773615.1). Taxonomy (GTDB): domain Bacteria; phylum Pseudomonadota; class Gammaproteobacteria; order Burkholderiales; family Gallionellaceae; genus PALSA-1006. The sequence goes on along the minus strand of WSYA01000007.1, from coordinate 5,559 downwards.
TGTGGGTGGCCTTGGCCGGTCCCGCAGCCAATCTATTCATGGCGCTGTTATGGGGGCTACTGGCCAAGGTCGCATGGATGTCGCCCGACAGTTATTTCGCCGAACCGCTGCTTGAAATGGCCCAGTTAGGCGTTAAAATCAATGTCATCTTGCTGGTGTTAAATCTATTGCCGTTGCCCCCGCTGGATGGCGGTCGCATCGCCATCAGCATGTTGCCGCATCGACTGGCGTTCAAGCTGGCAAGCATCGAGCCTTATGGCATGTTTATTCTGATCGGCTTGGCGATCACTCCGATATTGGGCTGGTTGCTGGCGCCACCTGTGGTCGGATTGATCGGTTTAATTAATTTAATTTTCGGGTTTTGAATACTAACTATGTTTGCTGATCGCGTTTTATCCGGAATGCGCCCCACGGGCAGTTTGCACTTGGGGCACTACCACGGAGTGTTGAAAAACTGGGTGGACATGCAACAGGAATTCGAGTGTCTGTTCTTCGTGGCCGATTGGCATGCGTTGACCACCCATTACGATACGCCGCAGGTGATCGAGCAAAGCGTGTGGGACATGGTGATCGACTGGTTGGCTTCGGGTGTTGATCCGGCGCGCGCCACTTTGTTCATCCAGTCCAGAGTGCCGGAGCACGCCGAGTTGCATCTGCTGCTCTCTATGATCACCCCGCTGGGCTGGCTGGAACGTATGCCGACTTATAAAGACCAGCAGGAAAAGTTGAGCGGCAAGGACCTCTCCACTTACGGTTTCCTCGGATATCCGCTGCTGCAAAGCGCCGACATTCTCATCTATCGCGCCACCCAAGTGCCGGTGGGCGAAGATCAAGTACCGCACATCGAATTTACCCGCGAGATCGCGCGCCGCTTCAACCACATTTACGGACGCGAAGCCGGATTTGAGGAGAAGGCCGAATCCGCCGTCAAAAAACTCGGCAGCAAAAAAGCCAAGCTGTATGCCGAGTTGCGCACGCGTTACCAAGAGCAGGGCGACGACGAAGCGCTGGACTCAGCCAAATCTTTGCTGGACGAGCAACAGAGCTTGAGTCTGGGCGATCGCGAGCGCCTGTTCGGCTACCTCGAAGGCGGTGGCAAGATGATCCTGTCCGAGCCGCAAGCCATGCTCACCAAGGCCTCCAGGATGCCGGGGCTGGACGGGCAGAAGATGTCCAAGTCGTATAACAACACCATCAGCCTGCGCGAAGACGAAGCGACTGTCGCCAAGAAAATACGCACCATGCCGACCGATCCGGCGCGTATCCGCCGCACCGATGCGGGCGACCCGGTGCGCTGCCCGGTGTGGCAATTGCATCAGGTGTATTCCAGCGAAGACACCAAACAGTGGGTGCAGCAAGGCTGCAAGAGCGCGGGCATCGGCTGCATCGAATGCAAACAGCCGGTCATCGCAGGCGTGCTGGAAGAGCAGAAACCGATGCACGAACGCGCCCAGCAATATTTGGACGATCCGACCTTGGTGCGCAACATCATCGCCGACGGTTGCGAAAAAGCGCGCAAGCTGGCGACCGAGACCATGCGTGATGTGCGTGAAGCGATGGGTCTGAGTTACAGCTAAGGGAAAAATTGTGATTTCTGAAAGCACAATTCAACAAGCCGTTGATCGGCTGGTGGCGGCGGCGAATCCGAGCAAGATAATCTTGTTCGGTTCCTATGCGCGCGGCGATGCGACAGAGGATTCCGATCTGGATTTGATGGTGGTTGAGCGCGAAGTGCCTAACAAATTCAACGAAATTGTGCGCTTGCGTCAAGCTTTACGGCCACTTCACATCCCGGTAGACGTGCTCGTTTATTCACAGGATTTTGTGAACGAATGGGGGCATTTGCCAGGTACTGCCTTGTATTGGGCATTGAACGAAGGAAGGGTGTTGCATGAAGTCAGCACTTGATTTAGCCAAGCGATATTTGGCTATGGCCGACCGCGATATTGTTGCCTTCAATAAGATGAAGGGCGATGCTGAGTTTCATGCTACAACAACCTGTTTTCATGCTCAGCAGGGCATAGAGAAATGCTTGAAAGCCGTTTTGGTATTGCATGGAGTTGCTTTCCGAAAAACGCATGATCTGGACGAGTTGGTCGACTTGCTGATAGCTGAAAAAATCCCACACCCGTTCGAAGCCACAACCCTAAGCGTAATGAATCCTTACGCCGTACTGATGCGATATGAAGATATCGAATTTGCCGGAGTTACTCCTGAGAAGGCAAGCAAGATTGTAACTCTGGTGCGGAACTGGACAGGTGAGGTAGTCAAGTGAGCCAAGCCGAACTACAGCTTATTCCGCGCGCACTCATCCACGGCGAACCGCTGCTGGAGATGCCCACCGATCTCTACATACCGCCGGATGCGCTGGAGCTGGTGCTGGAGACTTTTCAGGGGCCGCTCGATCTGCTGTTGTACCTGATTCGCAAGCACAACCTCGATGTGCTCGACATTCCGATGGCGCAGCTCACCAAGCAATACATGACTTACATCGAGATCATGCAGCGCAACCGTCTGGAGCTGGCGGCAGAGTATCTGCTGATGGCGGCAGTGCTGATCGAGATCAAATCGCGCATGCTGTTGCCGCGTCCGCCCAAGCCGGGCGAAGAGGAAGTCGAAGACCCACGCGCCGAACTGATGCGCCGCTTGCTGGAATATGAGCAAATGAAACTGGCCGCGCAAAGGCTCAACGAGCTGCCGCAGGCGGGGCGCGATTTCGAATTGGTGCAGGTGCTGATGGAGCGCACCGTGGTCGAGCGTCTGCCCAACGTGAGCGTGGATGATCTGCGCATTGCATGGATGACGTTGCTCACGCGGGCCAAAGTGAACGCGCATCACAAGGTGCGGCGCGAAGAGCTTTCGGTGCGCGAACAAATGACGCGCTTGTTGCGGCAACTGCGCCACGGCGAATTTGAGCCGTTCGAGAAGCTGTTCGACCACACGGGCGGCGTGCCGCAACTCGTTGTCACCTTCATCGCCATACTGGAATTGGCCAAAGAAACCTTGGTCGAAATCACGCAAACCGCAACGCTGGGGAACATCTATGTCCGAACAAGTCGCCTCACCCTCGAATGATCTGCCAGCGGTGACCGCGCCGGAAGGCGCTCCGGTCGATGTCGCGCAGCTGAAAAAGGTATTCGAAGCCGCCTTGATGACATCGCAGGAGCCGTTGTCGATGTCCGAACTGAAGAAGCTCAGCGATGCCCCGTTGGAAACCCGCTTCGTCGAAGAGTTGCTGCAACAGCTCGCGGAAAAATATGCCGACAGCGGCGTTGAATTGAACCGCGTGGCCAGCGGATGGCGCTTCCGCGCGCGTCCCGAGATGCAGAAATATATCCAACGCTTAGACCCGCAGAAACCGGCGCGTTATTCGCGCGCCGTGATGGAAACTCTAGCCATCATCGCTTATCGCCAGCCGGTGACGCGCGGCGACATCGAAGAGATTCGCGGCGTGGTTGTCTCGACCCAAGTCTTGAAAACGCTGGAATCGCGCGGCTGGATCGAGAGTATCGGTACGCGCGACACGCCGGGCAAGCCGGCGCTGTACGCCACTACACAGCAACTGCTGGACGATCTCAACCTGCGTACGCTGAGCGAGCTGCCCGCGCTGGAAGAGATGGGCAACCTGATAGAGTTGCCGCAGCCAGACGCCGCTTGATGTCCGCAACGAAGCGCATCACCTCGCGCGACAACTCATTTTTCAAAGAACTGAGCAAGCTTGCAGGGTCGTCCCGTCAGCGGCGTAAAGCAGGGCAGACCTTGCTGGATGGGGCGCATCTGGTTCAAGCCTATCTGCTGTCCGGCAAACGCCCGCTGCACCTGCTGGTGAATGCGGCCTCAGCGCAGGATATTGAAATTTCCAGCTTGATCGCCCGATTGGCCGACGTGCCGCTGACCAGTCTGGACGATGCGCTGTTCGGCGAGTTGACCGAGCTTAAAACCCCGAGCGGTCTATTGGCTTTGATCGAACTGCCGCAGCCGCATGTTTCCCCTTCGCATAGCCGTTTCTGTATCTTGCTGGAAGACATCCAAGACCCCGGCAACCTCGGCTCCATCCTGCGCACGGCGGCAGCGGCGGGTTGCGATGCGGCTTTTCTGTCCACCGGATGTACCGATGTGTGGTCGCCCAAAGTGCTGCGTGCCGCGATGGGCGGACATTTCCTCTTGAGCATTCACGAACATGCCGATCTGTTCAACGTGGCAGCGGTATTCGAAGGGGCTATCTTCGCCACCTCGTTACAGGCAACAACCAGCTTATACGACAGCAAGCTGACAGGCAGTATCGCTTTTGCTTTCGGCAACGAAGGGGCAGGGCTATCGCTGGACATGCTGGATGTCGTGCGTCACAAGATCATTATTCCGATGCCGGGAAAAGTGGAATCGTTGAATGTCGCGGCAGCTGCGGCGGTGTGTTTGTTTGAGGCGGTGCGGCAGCGTATTTGACTCGCGAAATGCAGAATTCAAGCTAGTCAGCAACGATGCGGACAAGCAGCGCATCATCAAACAAGAGACGTAATCCATGGATGTAATCATCCAGATGGGGGTGAGCGGGGCCTTTATGGGCCTCGTTTACGCGCTGATCGCCTACGGTTTGTCGCAGAAAGCCCGGTAAAAAATTATTGCGGAACACTTACCAATGTAGTAACGTTGCTACCATGCATAAAGGAGGCGATATGACTATCACCACACTATCTAGTCGAGAGTTCAATCAGGATGCCAGCAGGGCAAAAAAGGTCGCCAAGTCCGGGCCGGTTTTTATTACGGATCGAGGTCGTCCTGCGCATGTTTTATTGACCATTGAGGAATATCAGCGCATCACCGGCGGTCAGCAAAGCATCGTCGAGTTGCTGGCTATGCCGGGTGTTGCTGAGATTGATTTCGCAGCCCCTCGCTTGAGCGATGAGCTTTATCGCCCTGCGGATTTATCCTGATGTACTTGCTCGATACCAATGTCGTTTCCGAATTACGCAAAGCTAAAGCAGGCAAGGCAGACAAGAACGTCACGGCATGGGCGCAGAGCGTTTCAGCAACGAGCATGTTCCTATCCACCATCACCATTCTGGAGTTGGAAACGGGTATTCTCTTGATCGCACGGCGCGACCCAACTCAAGGAGCCGTGCTCCGTGCATGGCTTGATGCTCATGTACTGCCCGCATTCTCGGGGCGAATTCTCGCAGTCGATGTTGCCGTTGCACAGCGTTGTGCCAAACTGCATGTGCCCGATCCCTGTGCGCATCGGGACTCGTTAATCGCGGCAACAGCATTGGTTCATGGCATGACGGTTATAACGCGCAACGTGGCTGACTTCGAGCCTACCGGCGTTGAGATATTTAATCCTTGGCAAGCGCAGTAGGCTTCACTTTCAAGAAAAAAAGGGGGCAGATATATTTACCGTAGGCTATCCACTACAGCCAGTGAAAAATAATTCTGTCCCAATTTTTGGTTATAAGTATACAAATCGCAACAGTAGTGTCCGGTTTAATTAAGTAGTGCCGACGGCAACATCAGTATTGACAAGGGGTTCAAGCGATTCATGGGTGTCCACGATTTGAATTTCAG
>WSYA01000073.1 GCA_009773615.1 Gallionellaceae bacterium | reverse complement strand
TGAAGTGTGTTTTCGTGTTCTCTCGTAACCCAAAACGCCCCCCATATTGTTTATTGTGGGCGACTTTTGACCCGCGTATGATGCCCCGTTGAATTAGCGAACGTTAATATTCTCAAGGGGGCATCACGATGGGAGAAGAAACTTTAGACGACGGCAATCGCCGCAATTTTTTGATCAAGCTGACCTCGGTGGTCGGCGGAGCGGGAGTCGCGGCAACTTGCGTGCCTTTTGTGGCGAGCATGAATCCGAGTTCCGACGTGCTGGCCAAGGCCGAGACTGAGGTCGATCTGAGCAACATCCCCCCCGGCGGAATGCACACCGTTGCCTGGCAAGGCAAACCCGTCTTCATTCTGCACCGCACGCCGGAGCAAATCGCCGCGTCCGCAGCTTCCAATGGCGGCCTCGATCCGCAGCCGGATGGCAAACGTGTAAAAAATCCTGAATGGTTGGTCGTGGTCGGTGTCTGTACCCATATGGGCTGCGTGCCTAACAAAGAAGGTCCGGGTTGGGAATGTCACTGCCATGGTAGCCAATATGACGATAGCGGTCGCGTGATTCGCGGCCCCGCTCCCAAGAACCTTGAAGTGCCGCCATATCACTTTGTGGCAGAAAATAAGTTAGTCATCGGAAAGGCTTAGGACGACCATGCCAAATCGCATAATTAAATGGATAGACCATCGCTTCCCGCTCACCAGCTTCGTCAAGCATGAGCTGACGGGTTACCCCACGCCGCGCAACCTGAGTTACCTGTGGAACTTCGGCTTCCTCGCCGGATTCGTGCTGATGTTGCAGGTCGCCACCGGCATCTTCCTCGCCATGCACTACAAGGCGGACATCGCGCTCTCGTTCGACTCCATCCAGCACATCATGCGCAACGTGAATTACGGTTGGCTGTTGCGCTATATGCATTCGACCGGGGCATCGGCATTCTTCCTCGTCATCTACATCCACATGGCGCGCACGCTGTATTACGGTTCGTTCCGTGCGCCGCGTGAATTGTTGTGGTGGACGGGGCAGGGCTTGTTGCTGCTGTTGATGGCAACCGCATTCATGGGTTATCTGCTGCCTTGGGGGCAGATGTCGTTCTGGGGTGCCACGGTGATCACCAACCTGTTCCAGGCCACGCCTTTTTATGGCGATCAAGTGGTGATCTGGCTGCGCGGCGATTACACCGTGGGCGACGCTACGCTGAGCCGTTTCTTTGCACTACACTACCTGTTTCCTTTCCTGATCATCGGCGCGGTGGTGATCCATCTGGTGGCGTTGCACTCGGTGAAGAGCAGCAACCCCAGCGGCATCGATCTGGCCGCTAAGGACAATATCCCGTTCCATCCGTATTTCACGGCCAAGGATTTTTATGGCTTGGGGATATTCCTGATCGTGTTCAGCGTGTTCGTTTTCTTCATGCCCAACAGCCTGATCGAACCGGCCAACAACATCCCGGCCAATCCGATGCAGACACCTAAGCACATCGTGCCGGAATGGTATTTCTTGCCGTTCTACGCGATCTTGCGCTCGGTGCCCAACATGGTCGGCGGCGTGGTGGCGATGGGCTTGTCCGTGATGTTATTTGCGTTCATGCCCTTCCTCGACCGTTCGCGCACTCCCGGTGGCGGACGTTATCGTCCGGTATACCGGATACAGTTTTACTTGTTTCTGTTGGTCATATTGGTGTTGGGTTGGGTCGGCTATGTGCCTCCGACCGATCTGACCATTATCATCGGGCAGGTGGCAACGTTGCTTTATTTCGGTTCGTTCTTTTTCGTTCCGTTCATATCCAAAGCGGAAGAGCGCTGGCTGATGAAACGCGGCTTGCCTGCCGAAGTGACCGCCTTGATCGAGAGCGAGACGCTCGAAATTGCAAAACGCAAACTCAATCCTCGTCGCCGCAAAGGAGAGGTCGCATGAACAAGCTCATCACAATATTGGCCTCCTGCTGCATCGCAACATCGGTATGGGCTTCGGAAGCGAAACTGGAAACGGTCAAGGTCGGTCTTGATGTGCCGACGGTAGAGCGCGGCGTGGGAGTGATGATGGATTCCTGCCATTCCTGCCACAGCATGAAGTACATCAAATACCGCGACCTGGTTACGTTCGGCATAGACAAGCAGAAAGTCGATGCATGGCGCGGCGATCAGCCGCTGGACGCGACCTTGCTTGCGCAGATGTCGGATAGCGATGCCATGGCAGCCTATGGCAAAGCACCGCCGGACTTGAGCCTGATGGCGAAGGCGCGCGATGGTGGGGCAAGCTATGTGTATTCCTATCTGCTGGGTTATTACGTCAAGCCCGACGGTATGCCGGGCAATCACCTTTATCCCGAAACCAAGATGCCGGACATACTCGGTATGAGCGGTGCGACGGATGCGGCACAGCGCACCGAGATACAGAGCAAAGCGCGCGACATCGTGTCTTTTCTCGCGTGGGCGGCAGACCCGGAAGAGCAAGAAAGGCACCGGCTGGGCTACTATGTGCTGGCCTATTTGTTTGTGCTGACTTTCCTGCTGTATCTGGTCAAGAATCAAATCTGGGCAAGGTTGAAATAATATTCTTACTGAGTGAGGTGCAATATGAAAAATGGAATTTTGCAAGGCACGGCGGCTTTCGCGTCACTGTTGTTTCCGGTTCTGGCATTTGCTGCGCCCGCGCAGCCGGAAGTCAGTTACAAGAATGACGTCAGCCCCATCATTCATGACTATTGTTTGAACTGTCACGAACCCAAAGGCAAGGGTTTCGAGACAAGCGGGTTAGACCTGCGCACCTATAAGAGCCTGATGAAGGGAACCAAATTCGGAACCGTCATCAAGCCCGGCGACAGTTTCACCAGCATCATGATCCAGGTGATTGACGGGCGTGTGCATGATTCCATCAAAATGCCCTACGGCATGGCCGGCGGCCTTTCCAAGGCAAAGATCGGCGTGCTAAAAAAATGGGTCGATCAGGGCGCAAAGGACAACTGAACGCTTGATGGAAAATCATGTGGAATGGTTAAGAAGGCGCTGATTTATTCGATTTTGTCGTTCCCGCAAAAGCGGGAGCCCAGTTAAATAAAGGCGCTGGATCCCCGCCTTCGCGGGGATGACGAATAAGTCAGCGTCTCTCTAGTACTCAGCACCTGAAGAACTCAGTTCAAGAGACAGTTCACGCAATGTCGACGGCGCAAGAACAGACTGGTAAAACGCCAACAATCTTTCCGCTTGACTGGCGGCTGACCAGCCAAGTGCGTACTCGCGACCCGAAACGCCCAAGTCTTTGCGCACCTCGGCATCGCGTAGCATCTTGACGATTTTCCCGGAGAAGTCCTCCAGCTCTTCTTTCGCGATCCATACGCCCAAGCCATCCCGCAATACATCGCGCGTGCCCATCTCGGCGGTCGATACGACGGGTACACCTTGTGCCATCGCTTCCAGTAGTACTAAGCCCTGCGTTTCTGTGCGTGACGAGAAGATGAAGATATCTGCGGAACGATAGCAACTGTTCAGTTCGGTATGGCGATCCAGATAACCGATGAACATGACGTTATCTTTGAGTCCCTGTGCGTTGACGTCGTGCTCCAGACTTTCCCGTGCCGGGCCTTCGCCGGCGATAACGAAAAGTATATCGGCGATCTCTGTTTTGACACGCGCCAATACTTTCAACAGGAACCCGATGTTTTTCTCGTAAGCGACGCGCCCCAAAAAAAGCAAGACGGGTCTGTCTTGCGGAATGCCATAGTTCTTGCGGAATACCGTGCCGTCTCCCTCTATGAAGCTCGACGGTTCGATACCGGTCGGGATGACTTCTGCATGAGTGCTGACGCCGTAACTCTTCAGTACATGCAGCATAGGGTGCGATGGCACGACCATGCCGTCAAGACTGTTTCCCTGATGACGCGAGAAACGCTTGGCGATGAAGCGCATCAGTTTTTTCGGCACGAGTGGAACGTAGTGAAACAGATATTCCTCGAAGAAGGTGTGATAGGTCTCAATGCAGGGGATGCCGAGTAGGCGCGATAGCTTGGTGCCCAAGTAGTGGGCCACGAAAGGCGTTTGAATATGAATGATGTCGTATTGTTCGGCGCGGAGCTTGTCGAGATGCTGCATTACCCAGCCGTATTTCATAAACCGGTCTTCGGGGTCGAAAGGCAAATAGCGGGAGGGCACGCGCAGGATGTCGGTTTCGTCCGTACTCGGAGTCAGATAATCGGGGGCAATCAGATGTACGGTGTGTCCGAGTGCGCGCAAATTGCGGCGAAACGTTTCTATCGATGTGGAGACGCCGTTGACGCGGGGAAAATAGACATCGGAGATAAACAAGATTTTCATGGTGATTCTCCTTGCTTGAGTTTATTAAACTAAAAAAGCAGTTGTCCACGAAAGTCACGAAAAGCACGAACAAAACCAAAGCAATTGCGTAATGCACAAGCCGATGGGTGAGTCACCAGATGAATGCAAACCATTGTCGTTTTTCGTGCCTTTCGTTAACCAGCCACTTGGCGACCGTTCTTTGGTCGCTTAGTGGATTGGCTAGTAGTTTTATCAGTTTTTCGTGGATGATTTGCCGTTAAATATTGTTCGTTGTGTGGTTGCCGTTCCACAGAATCAGTTCCATGCGCCCATCCAGGTGTTCGACGATGGCGGTGCAGCTATCCACCCAGTCGCCGCAATTGATGTAGGTCAGGCCCTCGATTTCTTTAATCATGGGCCAATGGATGTGGCCGCAAATCGCGCCGTCCATGCCGAGGTCGCGCGCATGGCGCATGACGGAGTCTTCAAAGTTAAAAATGAAGTTAACCGCCGTCTTTACCTTGCGTTTGGCATAACCCGCCAGCGACCAGTAGCCGGGGCGTTTGAACGTGCGCCGCAGCCAGGACAAGTAGATGTTCAGGCGCACCAGAAGGTTGTAAGCCATATCTCCCAGAACGGCGACCCATTTGTGATGGCGCGTGACCTGATCGAATTCGTCCCCGTGAATCAACAGATAGCGGCGTCCATCCGCTGCGGTGTGGATGTATTCATGCACTATCAATACGTCGCCAAATGACGAGCCGACGTATTCGCGAATCGCTTCGTCATGGTTGCCGGGAATGAAGATCACTTTCTCGCCGTGGCGCGAGCGCCGCAACATCTTTTGCACGAAAGTGTTTTGTGCGGGCGACCAATGCACGCCGCCCCGGCTCATCGACCATAAGTCGACGATGTCGCCGAGTAGAAATACATGCTCGGAGGAATATGCCTTTAGAAATTCGAGCAAGTGATGAGCCTGACAGGCCTTGGTGCCGAGATGGATGTCGGACAAAAATATCGAGCGGACTTGTTGCGCAATCATGTGGTGGCCATGGGGACGAACATACTCGCCCCTGTAAATATAGATGTGTATTCCATGTGCGCAGAATGGCACGGAGATATTTCATCCTTGTTACAGAAATATTTTGGCAATGTGAATTTGCTGCTGCCCGCGAACATTGAAATTTCACATTGCTATCACAAAAGTGAAATGTCCCCTCTTTAGAATAGATTTCTGATAGGCAATGAGGTTTGAAGTGGTGATCGTTTATTGGTTTTGCGAAGTGGTGATCGTTTATTGGTTTTGCATCGAGTCAAACGACCACTTCGTTTTATTAAACTGATTGAACAGGAGATAACATGACATATTTTTTTATAAAATTGGCCGTGCTTGTGCTTGGGATGTGTATCCTGATAGCGGGTATCTTAATGGACAAAAAATCAGGGCAGAGTTTTCAAAGCAGGTTTGCTGATGCCATGGCTTGGTCCGGTTTTTTCTTTGTCTGTTATGGCGCCGAATTTGTAGTTCTTGAGGGTGCGTAAGTTACAAAAACAACCCGATCATGCTTGTCGTCAACATCCAATTGGTACGCTGTTTTTTTGCGGGTAATTTAACTCGATAGGAGTTTCTCTGATGGTAGATAATTTTGTTAAATTATCCGAGCAAATTGAAGAAGTCAATGCAACCGTTGAACTATTGCTCAAGAATGTAATTTCAAAACATGAGTCAACAAGTTGCATCGAAGTGCTGGAGTTGTTCCACAAAGACAAAAAATTATATGCATTACCCGTCGTAAACGATAAAGACAGACCCGTCGGCATGATCGTGCGTCAAAATCTGACCGAATTTTTCAGTAAGCAATATGTAAAAGAATTAAATGGCAGAAAGCCAATTACGATATTGATGAACGACAATCCTATCATCGTTGATAGAAACACCAATATTGACGATGTCGCCCGCATCGTTCTGGACGCGGGTATGGAATACATGGTGAGTGGCTTCATTATTACCAAAGATAAAAAATATTTAGGCATGGCTAATGGCTATGACTTGCTCAATGAAATGACGCAACGCAAACAAAAGCATCTTTTTGGTTTAGCGCATTTTGATCAGCTCACAGGACTGCCCAATCGCACGCTATTGTTGGATCGTCTCAATCAAGCGATCTTCGTTTCAACTCGTGCATCACGTGCGATCTCGTTACTGTTTATCGATCTAGACGGGTTCAAGCCAGTCAATGATACATACGGCCACGCTACAGGTGATCGCCTGCTAAAAGAGGTGGCGGAGCGGTTGGTTGCCTGCCTCAGAGAGGGGGATACCGCAGCACGAATTGGCGGTGATGAGTTTGTTGTTATCCTGCCAGAATCTAATCTTGATAGGGCTGTTACAGTGGCCGATCGAATATTGGGAACGTTAAGGATACCCTATGAGTTTGGCAGAAAAAATATTTCCAGTATCTCGGCCAGCATAGGCATCGCTGAATATCCCACTCATGCAGGGGATTTAAATTCCCTTTTATCTGCAGCAGACAATGCAATGTATGTCGCCAAGAAAAGTGGCAAAGATCGTTCCACTGTATTTTCCCCATCTATCGATTAGCACTAAGCCTGCATTGTAGAGTTGTTGCGGATTTCACGCCCTTCAATCATGTACGTATCAGAGTCAAGTAACCTGCGCATGGCGATCAAGTTGAACCGCACATTCGCCAGACTATTCTGGATGGTAAAGTAATCGGCCGACCAGACAGAACCTGTTAGCCTGGCCGCCTTTCGACGAGAGATATCCGCCACATTTAGATCAATATGCTACTTTGCTGGTTGGATTTTAGCTTTTACTATGCTCTTAGGTGACGCAGGCTTAGCCTTTTTATCGATCCCAGGCTGCAGGGGCGGCGAGGGGATTTTTGCGACTTTTGATTTTGATGAAGCTTGGGTCTCATCGTTTTTCTTCAGGATATGCATCATTTTGCGCCATTCCTGAAGTTGTTCGTCTTCCAACTCCAGTTGTATTGCCAACGCTTCATCCTCGCTTAACTTATCTTTCTTGAGCCGGCTGGGTAGTTTTCCGGACATTCTGGATAACAAGCGTGTCAAACAGCGTCCAATACTTTCCACTAATCAGCGTCCAATTTTTTCCAATTTTTCGGTTTTTTGAGCACGGTTTTTGCGATGTTTGAATCGGTAAG
>WSYA01000072.1 GCA_009773615.1 Gallionellaceae bacterium | reverse complement strand
ACACAGAGGGCTTTCGAAAGATCGGAAACGGGTCTTGGTGGCAGAACATTTGGCACGAAAAAGAGGCAAAAAACCTCCACGAAATGTCACTTAGCTCACTTTTTTTCTAACGGGGAATTTGGATTACGAGTATTTTTCTCTACCAGTGAGTTGTTTCTCATAATCGCATCACTAGCAATATTCGGAATAATTCTTCCTATAGTACAACGACAATCCACAGGTAAAACTGATTGGGCTTTATTCGGATTACTAGCCTTATTGAACACCCTACTTCTGATACTTATGGCTTTGATTGCATATTCATCGCAAAACGGTGAATGGCGCGTAGTGCTTACCATTCTGGTTGTGGCTTTTTTTATTTGCTTCCATATTGCTTATTTGATCTGGAAACCCCCAAGCCTACAAATTCGTTCTTTTGCAGCACTAATAGTCGTTGTTATTTTTCTATCTACATTTATGGGGACGCAATTTGCTACAGCCCTCAAGGTGGGACTTCGCTACTTTGGTTCTGGTGGAGGTATAAATGTGACCATTCAGGGCAGGGAAAACAATCTACCACCGATGAAAGGAGAGCTAGTATTACTCTCTCCAGAATATGCTTACTTACGCGTTAACGGTGAGCCGAAAATCACTATCTTTCCGCTCAGCGCAGCTCTTTTCGTGACTATCGAAAAAGAAAAGAAGACATCAGATTGACGAAGACATCGGCCTCGCAATGAAGTTGAGCATCTAGAGCATAGACAGCTACTCCTGATTCCGCATAAAGTCGGCCACCTTATAAAACGCCGCCGTTAATTCCTTGCGCAGCACCTCATCCTCGACCACATCCTGCACCGCCTGATTCATACACAGCATCCACTGATCGCGCTCGGCATCGCCGATAGCGAAAGGCAAGTGGCGCTGACGCAAGCGCGGATGACCGAACTTTTCCACGAACAACTGCGGCCCGCCCATCCAGCCGGAGAGAAACATGAATAACTTTTCTTCAATATCGGTTAAATCTCCCCTATGCATCTTGCGAATGCCATGCGTTTCTGGCAACTCATCCATCAACACATAGAAACGCTTCACCAGCTCGCGCACTTTTGCTTCGCCGCCGATGCGCTGGTAATGGGTATTTGTATTTTCGCTGATCTGCATCGCCCTACTCCGTAAAAAATCTGTGCTGCATTTCTTCCAAGCCCACGCTATGCAGCACTTCCTGCAAACGCTCCGCCGCACGCTGGCGCGGCAGGTTCTTGTATTGCGCAATAATGAGTTCGTTCTTCATCGAATGCTCCCAGCCCACCAGCTCCGTCACCGTTACCTGATAGCCGTGCGCTTCCAATTGCAGACAGCGCAACACGTTGGTTAGGTGACTACCGAATTCGCGCGTATGAATCGGATGCCGCCACAATTCGATGAGCGCATCCTTCGCCAACTGTTTGCCTTTGTTCTTGCGCAACACTGCTGCCACTTCGGCCTGACAGCACGGCACCAGCACAATGAACTGCGCCTGCTTCTTCAACGCAAAATGAATCGCGTCGTCGGTCGCGGTGTTGCAGGCATGCAGCGCAGTCACCACGTCCACCTTGGCGGGCAGTTTGTCCGAGACGATGGATTCCGCCACCGACAGGTTGAGGAACGACATGCCGCCGAAGCCCAGCTGCTGCGCCAGTTCGCGCGAGTGGGTGACTAACTCTTCGCGCGTTTCGATGCCGTAAATGTGCGAGGCATCGTTCAATGCTTTGAAAAACAAATCGTACAAAATGAAGCCCAGATACGACTTGCCCGCGCCGTGATCCACCAGGGTCAGCGCGCCCTTCTCCTTCTTTGCCTCAAGCAACAACGGCTCGATAAATTGGTACAGGTGGTACACCTGCTTCAACTTGCGGCGCGAGTCCTGATTCATCTTGCCGTCGCGCGTGAGGATGTGCAGCGCTTTCAGCAACTCGACGGATTGGCCTGCGCGGATTTCGGGGTATTCGGGGGGAGGTGTTTTTTTCATGCTGCGTATTATCCTTGATGTCTGACCCTTAGTAACGGATCAAGTGCGTCCAGCATAGATTTTGGCAGCGGAGGTAATGCTCCGCATATTTGCGCTGCCAGCACTTCGCCTGCGATCCCGGCGGTAAGCAAACCGCGCGTGCCGTGGGCGAGGTTGCAATACAGGCCTTGCTGCACTTGGCCTACCAACGGCATTGAGCCGGGGGCGGAACAGCGTATGGAAGCTCTGCCGCTCAATTTATCCGCATCCTTCACATCCAGCGCCCGATACAAATGCGGCGCGTATTCTCCCAACTTTGCCAGATTCTCCGCGTGATCGGCATCTCGCACTTCCGTTGATTCATCCTCAAAGGCATGTGTCGCCCCCGTGACATGCACGCCCCCCACTGACGGGGCGCAATAGCCATCGCCGCATACCACAGTGCGCAAAGCCTTGCTGGATGAGGTTTCCAAGACTTCAGTGATTTGCCCGCGCACGGGGATGAGCGGAAAGTGCGCAAACGGGGCGAGTTTTTTTGCCTCATGCGCACAACACACCAACACGATTTCGGCCTCGTCGCTCCATGCCTTGCCTTGTGCATCCAGCCCGCTTGCACGCCACCCTGCTGCTGTCTGCACCAATGTCTCAACGCCATGCCCCAAGCATTGGGTGATGCGTGCATCGCGCGTGAGAGCGGCACACAGCGCGGGTGGCACAACCCAGCCGCCCTTAGGGAACCACAGCCCGCCGTAGCTCATCTCGACACCCGCCAGACGGGACGCTTGCGCCGCATCAACGAATTGCAGCAGATGCTCAGGCCACTCTTGTTCAGCCAAACGCGCGATACGCTTTTGTTCAACCGCATTGCACGCCAATTGCAGCAGACCGCATTCGGCGCGCATCACGCTATCCACCGGCAACACCTCATCCAATAAATCAAGCGCGTGAACGTATGCCTCGCGCACGAAGTTATGCAGCGGGTTGTCGCCCGCACCGAAACGAGCATGCAGGATGCCGCGCGGATTGCCGGAAGCTCCGCTGGCAAGCTGCAGGGCGCGGTCGATCAGGGTGACGGCTATGCCGCGTTGGGCTAGCGCATGAGCGGCTGCACATCCCGCGACACCACCACCGATAACAAGCGCGGTGCGAGGGATTGCCTGACTTGCGGCAAGCCAGCCAGATTGGCGATCAAGAACCATAAGTTTTTTTCAAAAAATTCGTCGAAGTCTAGCAGAAGCAACTTCAAAGACAGCGCCTCATCTGCTACATTCCAACCATGAGCAAATTAACTTTAGACCGCATCCTACAATCGCAGGGTTTTGGTGCACGCAAATGGTGCCGCAACTTGATCGAAGACGGTGAAGTCAGCATCGCCGGAGAAACCGTTGACGACTACCGCAGTGAATTCGAAACCTCCGACCTTGCCTTCGAAGTCTATGGCGACGAGTGGCTATACCGCGAACATGTGTATATCGCGCTGAACAAGCCGGCCGACTACGAGTGCTCGCGCAAGCCCAGCCATCATCCCGGCGTGCTCAGCCTGCTACCCGAACAATTTTCGCTGCGCGACGTGCAACCCGTCGGACGCCTCGACAACGACACCACCGGCCTGCTGCTGATGTCAGATGACGGCGCATTCATCCACGCGCAGTCATCGCCCAAAAGCCACATCCCCAAAGTGTATGTGGCCACCACGCACGGGGCGGTGACATCCGAGCTGGTGGCAAAATTATTGGACGGCGTGAAACTGAACGACGAACCCGCCCCGCTGGCCGCGCTGGTCTGCAACAAACTCGCCGAACACCAGCTGGAGATCGTGCTGGAGCAAGGAAAATATCATCAGGTGAAACGCATGCTGGCTGCGGCGGACAACCACTGCATCGTACTCAAACGCACACAGATCGGCAAGCTCACCCTCGACGCGCTTGAGCTGGATGAGGGTGAATGGTGCCATCTCAGTGCGGAGCAGATGGCGCTGCTGGTCAGTGATGAATAACTGTGCATTTCACGAGTGATGAACGATGCGAATAAAAAATGTAATTAAAAATATAGTCCCGTTTCTGCAAATACTGGCTGCCATGCTGCTACTTGCAGGGGCTATCGCACTGGTGTTTGAAGGCATTCCTATGCTGTTAATTTACTTGAGCCGTTATGTCAACCAAGTGACGCTCGGCACTTGGGTGGTTACCGGGGGCTTAACGCTGGGCTTTCTTACCCTCTTATATATTCTGTTTAAAAAGCCTTGAAGCCTTACAGGGCATGCAATTCCCGCTTAGACCAGATATACACCAACAAAAAAGGCAGCCGAGGCTGCCTTTTTCTCACCTTCAAATTCCGCTTAAGCGCGTTTCTTGAATTCGTTGGTGCGTGTGTCGATTTCGATCTTGTCGCCGATTTCAATGAATGCGGCAACCGGCAATTCAAAACCGGTGTTGATCTTGGCGGGTTTCATCACCTTGCCGGAAGTGTCGCCACGCACGGCTGGCTCGGTATAGATCACTTCGCGTACGATAGTATTTGGCAACTCCACCGAGATAGCTTTGTCATTGTAGAACACCACTTCGCAGGGCATGCCGTCTTCGAGGTAGTTGATCGCGTCGCCCATGTTTTCGGCTTCGATCTCGTACTGGTTGTATTCGGTATCCATGAACACATACATCGGATCGGCAAAGTATGAGTAAGTGCACTCTTTGCGTTCCAGAATGACTTGGTCGAACTTGTCGTCAGCAGCGAAGATCGCTTCGCTTGGTGTGTCGGTCAACAAATTTTTGAACTTGAATTTCACCACCGAGCCGCTGCGGCCGGAGCGGCTGTATTCAGCCTTTTGTACGACCAGCGGTTGGTCTTTGACCATTACCACGTTACCTGCGCGAAGTTCCTGTGCGATTTTCATTTGAGTCTGCCTAAAGCTAAATTTCGAAGGCGCGGATTCTACCAACTTCGCGGGAAAAATCCAGTAAATTCAAAGCGAGGTTATTGCCAGCCAGCCGTGCCGACCATGCAAGGGCGTGGCGCTCAAGCTCGCCGCGCTGCGCGGCAAATGCCTGCCATGCGCTGGCGATGTCGCCTTCCCCGTTCCAAGCCAACCATAAATTTTCGTTCGCCTGACACGCCTGCGCGCGCGCGCCCGCGCCATACAGGGTGCTCAAAGCGCGCAACTTTTGCATATGCACCCCGTCGTGCTGCGGATAGATGTGCCACACAAAAGGCTTGCCCGCCCATTGCGCCCGCACACAGGAATCTTCGCCGCGCACGAAATTGACATCACACGCCCACAACAACTCGTCGTAGCGCTCCTGCTCAATGAACGGCAGCACAAACACGCGCAGATTGCCGCGCTCATACTTTCGTAGTCCGGGATCAATCCCGACGCTGCCGTCATGTAGGGATAAATCCCGATCGACCTCCGCAAAATATTGCCCGACCTGCGGCAGCACCCTCCCCTCCGGCACGCAACACACCACGGGCATCGCGCCCTGTTCCCAAGCGCGCAGCAAATCGGCAAGCGCATCGTTCTCGTAGCTGAACAGCGAAACGCGCAGCTCTCCCGCTATTCGCTCAGGCACACCCAAACTACGCCAATACGCCTGTTGCGAGGCAAGGTCGGCCTGCAGCGCATCGCGCCGCTCCAGCAGACCGCACTCCAGCAACAAGCCACCCGTATCGGGCGTGAATCCTGGAAAGAAAAAATATTTGGTTAACGGCAAACGCACATGCGGCGAAGGCAGTTTGTGGCACCCCTCCACCCAATCCTCGGCAGAGAGATATTCAAGATTGAGCCACACGGGTTTATTTTCCTGCTCCGCCATCATCTCAACGTAAGACTCCGGCAACTTGCAGGCAAAGACCTCGATCACCAGATCGGCAGGCATAACCTCTGGAAACTCTTTACCCCAACGTTTCACCTCCACTCGGCGACAATACTGCTCATCCAACGCCGCATCCACCTCGGGACACAACTTTGCGAAACTGCGCAGATCGTCCACCCACAGCCGCACACTGATGCCATGCTCATACGCCAACTGCCGCGCCAAGCGCCAGCTCACGCCGATGTCGCCGTAGTTATCCACCACGGCGCAGAAGATGTCGCAGGTCTCAGGTTGGGAATTCCGAACAAAAGTCATCGTTTCATTTTGGGTGCAATCGCCCCGCCCGCACCAACAAACCAACTAGCGTCACGCCACAAAATGCCGCGCCCGCATAAAACGTAAAAGAAGCACCGAACCTGTCCCACAGCAACATCAATCCCACCGTCAGCGCACTCGCCCCCAGCACCGTCACCATGAACAGAGGCAACAGACTATGGATCATTTCCGAAGAGACATCCATCAACAGACTGACAAAGCCCAGAACTCATACGCCACGGGGCATTCGGCACAAGGCATCGTTGCGATTTTTTGCATCGTTCAATTTATGTCCAGTGAAATTTCTTTGTTACAACCGTGCGCACCAACTCAATATCGCGTATCAAATTTCATGTTTCATTCTCGTTTTTGATTATATTCAAATCTAAACCGTTCGTCCTGAGCTGGTCGAAGAATGAACTCATGCAAATGTCGCGAGCCAAATCGCCAGGGGCGCGATTTTACGTTAGAGAATCTCTGATTAAATCCTGAACCATTTCGTTTCACGCTGTCAGAAGCGCAGGATGAACAAACGGATTAGAACGATGAAACAAACGACACTCTCTTCGGGCAGCTTTGACAGATACGGCAAGACGACGCGACGCGCGGCGTTTCTGGCTGAGATGGATCACGTTGTACCGTGGTCTGTTCTGTGCGCCCTGATCGAACCCGTTTATCCGAAGGCGGGAAACGGGCGCCCTCCTGCCTAACTTTATCCGCCTCGAAACCAACCAGTTTGTGACCGAGTTGTTTTTTTGATGCCGCGCTTATCCATCTCCGCCATCAGGCGTTGCACCGCACGTTCGCCGAGGCGGTTGCCGGGATTGGGCATGGGATTGAAGAAGGTGAGGCCGATCTTTTTCCGTCGTTCTTCGCGACGCAACTGGGTATCCAGTCCAAACAAAAACTCGAAGATAGGGCCACCGCGCATAGCGCTCGGCTCGTTCGGATTACCCGCGAATCCCAGCGCGATGGTGCCTTGCTTGAGTTCAGCTACCCGCTCGCGAATCCTTTCTGCGGCAGCGATACCTTCGCACGGCAAAATGGCATGCTCTATGCCGTGCAGTTTCTTGATGAAGCGCCCGCCGCTGGCGATGATGAGGCCATCGTTCATCACCTTGTCGTTGTTCGTCAGCACGGTGCGTCCACCGTTCTCTAGGCCAGTCACTTCGCCCGCGACAAAACGGATACGGTTGTCATGCAAAAAACGTTCGAGCGGAATGCGCAAGTCCTCTGCTTTACGCTTGCCGGAGGGTATCCAAATTAAACTCGGCAGGAATATCAGGGCGGTTTCAAGCACCAAGTGCAAATAACGCAGCGTGATGCTGCCTAAAGTCAAAAGCGTCTGGCATAAACAGCTCGACCGGGCATTTGAAACCGA
>WSYA01000071.1 GCA_009773615.1 Gallionellaceae bacterium | reverse complement strand
CGATTGGAAGGCGGCGCTAAATCGGTTTACTATCCAGTTTGAGGAACGGATGCCGCAGCATTAAGAAATTCCGTTTACACAAAATAAAAGACACCCTCCTCATGGCAGCCACTGCTCGATTAGTAACGGTGACAATTTTTTCATTTTCTTCCTCCGAAAAACCACTGATAACCGTTAATCTGGGGCGATACCCCACCTTTTGACGCTCCATAAAAAGCCATGCACTTATCGCATCTTCTCCACCGCATCCTCCACCCGATCCACCGCGATGATTTGCATGCCTTCGATCTTGTGCTTGGGCGCGTTGGCTTTGGGGATGATGGCGTGGGTGAAGCCAAGTTTGGCGGCTTCTTTCAAACGTTCTTGTCCGCGCTGCACGGGGCGCACTTCACCGGCTAAGCCGACTTCGCCGAACACCACGAGCTTTTCCGGCAAGGGTTTGTTGCGCAAGCTGGAAACAATCGCGAGCAGCACGGCGAGGTCTGCCCCCGGCTCGGTGATCTTCACGCCGCCCACGGCATTGATGAACACGTCCTGATCGAAACAGGCGATGCCCGCGTGGCGGTGCAGCACAGCGAGCAGCATCGCCAGCCGGTTTTGCTCCAAGCCCAGCGACAAACGGCGCGGGCTGGGTGAATGCGCCTCGTCGAGCAGCGCTTGAATCTCCACCAGTAAAGGGCGCGTACCTTCCTGCGTGACCATCACGCAGGAACCGGGCACTTGCGTGCCGTGCTGCGACAGGAACATCGCGGACGGGTTGCTTACTTCGCGCAGACCTTTTTCCGTCATGGCGAACACGCCGAGTTCGTTCACGGCACCGAAGCGGTTTTTGAATGCGCGAATCAAGCGAAAACTGGAATGCGTGTCGCCCTCGAAATACAGCACGGTATCGACGATGTGCTCCAGCACGCGCGGCCCGGCCAGCGCGCCTTCCTTGGTGACGTGGCCGACGAGGATGATGGTCACGCCGCTGCTCTTCGCCATGCGCGTGAGTTGCGCCGCGCATTCGCGCACCTGCGCCACCGAGCCGGGTGCTGAGGTGAGCTGTTCGGAATATACGGTCTGGATGGAGTCGATCACCACCACATGCGGCTTTTCATGCGCGATGGTAGCTTGGATTTTTTCGAGTTGGATCTCGGGCAGCAGATGCACCTCGCGTGCAT
Source organism: Gallionellaceae bacterium (assembly GCA_009773615.1). Taxonomy (GTDB): domain Bacteria; phylum Pseudomonadota; class Gammaproteobacteria; order Burkholderiales; family Gallionellaceae; genus PALSA-1006. Next base: position 6,643 of record WSYA01000071.1, on the reverse strand, counting down.
CCAGTGCGAGGCGTTTGGCGCGCAACGCGATCTGTTGCGCCGATTCCTCGCCGCTCACGTAGAGCACTTTTTTCGATTGAGAAAGATGCGCCAGCGCCTGCAACAGCAAGGTGGATTTGCCGATACCGGGATCACCGCCGATCAGCACCACGCCGCCTTCCACCAGTCCACCACCCAACACGCGGTCGAACTCGGAAATTCCGGTCGGAGTGCGCGACACTTCACTCGCCTCCACCTCGGCCAGTTGCTGCAACTTGCCGGATGCCGCCAACGCGCTGAAGCGGTTCTTGCCCGCCGCCGGCAGCGCTTCCGCCACCGCCTCCACCAAGGTGTTCCACTCGCCGCAATGCGGGCACTGCCCCTGCCATTTGGGAGACTGCCCGCCGCACTCGGTGCAGCTGTATATCGTTTTTGCTTTTGCCATTTGAACCGGTTTTACACATCGAGAGGAAGGCGGGCAATCTACCAGCAATACCTGCCGCGCGCCACAGCCCGAGCAGGCATAAAAATCCTGCACGCAATTGTGCTTCGCGCTACCATTTGAACTCGACCAACCCAACAACTGAGGAGCGCAACATGAACGATTTTTCTGATGAAGGAATCAAGCAAGCCGCCAGTGCTGCTGTTTCAGGGGACAAGGACATCCGCGAGCGCATGCGCGATCTCACGCTCACCGCCATCAAGCAACGCCGCATGGAGTCGGGCGAGGTCAAAAATGTTGTGAAAGCGCTGACAGAGGGCATCACCCTGGGGCTGGACAAGCGTGCGCATGATTCCAAGCAGGCGCTGGCTCAGGCTTTTGCCGGACTGGATGCGGCGCTGATGAAATCAGCCGAAGCCACCCACTTGGCCTTGCAGCAACTCACCGAACACAGCAACGATTTCAGCAAACAGGATATCAAAGCCGCCCTCGACAACCTGAAAGAAGTCGAACAGAATTTTCTCTCCACCGTGAGCGAAGTGGCCAACAAGAGTTCGGCGCGCATCAAAGCGGAAGTCGACGACTTGCTTACCCATGCCCGCCGCACCGGCACCGACACCGGGCGTCAGGTATCTACTACGCTGGCAGCTTTTTCGCAGCAGATACACGGGGTCGCGCACGACACCAAAGCGGCAAGCACCGATGCGGTACATACGCTGAGCTCTCGTTTCACCCTGCTCGCTGCCGGAATTCTGGAAGGGATTGCACAAGCCTTGCGCGACAAGAAATAGCGCCATGCTGCTCGAAACGGTAAGCGCCATGCGCGATTTGCCGCGCCTGCACGAGATCACCACGGTGATGATCCGCCACGGTTTCGGCGATGTGATGCGCCGCCTCGGCGTGATCACGCTGCTGGAGCGTGCCGGACAGGTGCTGCATCTGTCGCATGCCGAAGAAAAGCACACGGTGCTAGAGACGCCGCAACGCATCCGGCTCGCCTTCGAAGAGCTGGGCCCCACCTTCGTCAAACTGAGCCAATTGCTGGCAACGCGCGTAGACGTGTTCCCGCCGGAATGGATCGCGGAGTTTGAAAAGCTTCAGGATAGCGCGCCTCCGGTGCCATTCGACAAGCTGCTGCCCGCAATCGAAAAAGCGCTGGGGCGCTCGCCGTTCGAACTGTTCAGAGAATTGCAAACGGAACCCTGCGGCTCGGCCTCCATCGCCCAGGTGCATCGCGCCACACTCCTCGACGGCACAGAAGTAGTGCTGAAAATCCGCCGCCCCGATATCCGCCCCAAGATAGAAGCGGATCTGCGCCTGCTCAAACATATCGCCGCGTTGATCGAATCGGAGATACCCGAAGCGCGTCGTTATCAGCCGACACAGATCGTCAATGAATTCGGGCGCTCCTTGTTGCGCGAACTCGATCTTGCTCTGGAGGGACGCACGCAGGAACGCTTCCGCGAAAACTTTGCCACCGACTCCGGCATCGTTATTCCGCGCATCTACTGGGAGTGGACTTCGCATCAATTGAACGTGCAGCAATACGTCAGCGGCATTGCGGGCAACGACATGGATGCCATCGAAACCGCAGGCCTGGATCGCAAGCTGCTGGCACAACGCGGCGCCGATGCGGTGCTGAAAATGATCCTGATCGACGGCCATTTTCACGCCGACCCGCATCCGGGCAATGTGTTTTATCTTTCCGGAAACCGTTTGGCGCTGCTCGATTTCGGCATGGTGGGCAAGCTCTCCGACCAGCGCCGCAACCAGATCGTAAACCTGCTCGTAGCCCTCGCCCAGCATGACGAACAGGGCATGCTGGAAGTGCTGCTGGAATGGACCGAGGATGGCGAGATTGACGAGGCCAGACTGTACCGCGACGTCAGCGAACTGGCATCGGATTACGAATCCCGTGCGCTCAAGGATATCCGGTTGGGCGACTTGCTGGGCGAGGTCACCGCCATCATGCGCGCGCATTCGATCATCTTGCCCTCCGATCTCACGCTGTTGTTCAAGGCCCTGATAACTTTGGAGGGTTTGGGCCTAAAGCTGGATCCGGATTTTCACATCACCGACCGCATCGAACCGTTCCTCAAGCGCGTCATCCGCCAGCGTTACCATCCTGCCACCCTGCTCAAACGCGGACACCGCGGGCTGCATGACGTATTTTCGCTGCTCAGCGGCCTGCCGCGCGATGCGGCGCGGCTGCTGAAAGAAGCGCGGCGCGGGCGCTTAAAAATCGACCTCGACATTAAACGTCTCGACCATTTCGGCCACCAGATTGATCACAGCACCAACCGCCTGACCATCGGCATCCTCACCGCCGCGCTCATCATCGGCTCTTCGATCGTCATGACAGTACAGGGCGGGCCGACCATTTTCGGCCTGCCCCTGTTCGGCCTGCTGGGTTTCATGATCGCGTTCATCAACAGCGTTTGGATCGTGCTGTCGATCTGGCGCGCCGACAAAGAATAACGCCTGATCTCTGCCGCTGTGCAGGTAAAATAGCGTCTACTGAATCACGAATTTTTACCATGCTGCGACTCACTGAAATCAAGCTTCCCTTAGCCCATCCACCCCACGCCATTCACGATGCAATCATTCAGCGCCTCGGCATCCGCGTGGACGAACTGCACGGTCACACCATCTTCCGGCGCGGCTTCGATGCGCGCAAGCCCTCGGCCATTGCATTGATCTACACGCTGGATGTGGAAGTCGCAAATGAGGACAAGGTGCTGCATCGCTTCAAGAACGACCTGCATGTCAAACTTGCACCGGACACCAGTTACCACTTCGTCGCACAAGCGCCGCAAAACTTAACCGAGCGTCCGGTCGTCATCGGCACCGGGCCGTGCGGGTTGTTTGCGGGATTGATCCTCGCACAGATGGGCTTCCGCCCCATTATTCTGGAGCGCGGCAAAGAGGTGCGCGAGCGCACCAAGGACACCTGGGGCTTGTGGCGCAAGCATGAATTGAATCCCGAATCGAACGTGCAGTTCGGCGAAGGCGGCGCGGGCACGTTCTCCGACGGCAAGCTGTACAGCCAGGTGAAAGACCCCAAACACTACAGCCGCAAAGTGCTCAAAGAATTTATCAAGGCGGGCGCGCCGCCGGAGATCGAATACGTAAGCAAGCCTCACATCGGCACATTCCGGCTGGTCGGCATGGTGGAGGTGATGCGCGCCAACATCATCGAACTTGGCGGCGAAGTGCGTTTCCAGAGCCGCATGAGCGACATCGAGATCGACAACGGACAAGTGCGCGGCGTGACACTGGCGAGCGGCGAACACATCGCCACGCAGCATGTGGTGCTCGCCATCGGTCACAGTGCGCGCGACACCTTCGAGATGCTGCACCAGCGCGGCGTGTATCTGGAAGCCAAACCGTTCTCCATCGGCTTCCGCATCGAGCATCCGCAATCGCTCATCGACCGCGCGCGCTTCGGCCCCAACGCGGGCAACCCGCTGCTGGGTGCGGCGGATTACAAACTGGTGCATCACGCCAGCAACGGGCGTTCGGTATACAGCTTCTGCATGTGCCCCGGCGGCACGGTGGTCGCGGCCACCTCGGAAGCGGGCCGCGTGGTGACCAACGGCATGAGTCAGTATTCGCGCAACGAGCGCAACGCCAACAGCGGCATCGTGGTGGGCATCACGCCGGAAGACTATCCCGGCGACCCGCTCGCGGGCATCGAGTTTCAACGCAAATGGGAAAGCCGCGCCTACGAATTGGGCGGCAGCAACTACAACGCGCCGGGGCAACTGGTCGGCGACTTCATCGCGCAGCGCCCCTCCACTAAACTGGGGAAGGTGCTGCCCTCCTACACCCCCGGCGTCACCCTGGGCGACCTCTCCACCGCACTACCGGATTACGTGATAGTCGCCGTGCGCGAAGCCCTGCCCGCGTTCGAGAAAACCATCAAAGGCTTTTCCATGCACGATGCCGTACTCACCGGAGTGGAGACGCGCACCTCGTCCCCCGTGCGCATCAAGCGCGACGAGAGCTACCAGAGCCTGAACACCAAGGGCTTGTATCCGGCGGGAGAAGGCGCGGGCTACGCGGGGGGGATTATGTCGGCGGCGATTGACGGGATCGAAGTGGCTGAGGCGCTGGCACTGAACATGTTGCAACGGAACAACGAAGCCTGAACTCGGCCTCCAAGCACGGGAGCGCACCATGCGGCCTCGCAAATGGTCCTCTGGCGAGCGGGTTACTCCCTAATTCCGCATAGATAGTTTATATGTTTTGCCCTTGCAATATTTTCTCCGAAAAATATTGCACTTGGTTTTTGAGCGCGCCTTCTTACATATCATTCGATTCATTCGATTTTCCCAGCGCGCGGCCATATATCTTCTGCATCGCGGGTAGCGGGTACGCCATCACCAGCAAGGCCGTGAGCGAAATACTGGCCAGCACCACCATGTAAGTCGTGTCGCGTATCACCTCGCCGCCCGCTACACCGTATTGCAACGGCAGCGCGGCAAGCACGGCGGCAGCTAGCCCTTTTGGCACCATCATCGAGGTGATAGCTGCGTCACGCAGACCGTAACCTGCGCGACGAGCAACCAGACGAGTGAGAAAAAGACGCATGACGAATATGAGCAACACCATCAGCAGGGCTGCGGTAACGAGATGCGATGCCCCGAAGTGAATGGAAATACCGAGATAGACGAAGAAGTAGGTCTTGAGCAGGAAGACAGCCTCGCGATAAAAAGTGATGTCTATTTCGTTCAACGGCACAATATTCCGGTCGATGCGATCGAAGCGCGTCAAACCGAATTTCTCAAAATTGGTCAGCGTGATACCCAGCGCCAGCGCGGCGATAGCCCCGGAGAAGCCAAGAAATTCGGTCGCCCCGTACACGATGAACACATAGGCTAGAGTGGAAGAGATGGTATTGGGGAAATCGCGGATCTTGCCCAGTACAAGCAACCAGCCGATGCCACCAATTACGCCGATAACGGCGGCGAAAATTAGGGCTGAGAGCACACCGCCGATCAATCTGCCGGGATCGATACCGCCTTGGGCATGCATCTGCAACAAGGCGAATACGCCGACGATGCACAGCACGTCAGTCAGAGCCGATTCAAGTACCAGCACTGTGGCGGGTTTTTCCGACAAGCGTAGCGCACTCACCATCGGGATGACCACAGCAGACGAGGTGCCCCCCAATGTGACACCGAGCAAAATGGATGGCAGCAATGCCAACTCCAATGTCGTAAAGCCAATCAACGTTACGATGATAACGGTCAGGGCGAAACACCACAGCGTCAATACACCCGTGGTCGCCAGCGACTTGCCCAGTATATTTAAATTCAGCGAAGTGCCGCTCTCGAACAAAATCACTACCAGTGCAATAGTGGCGATAAGCGAACCGATCTTGCCGAAATCTGCCGGAGTGACGATGCCCAGCAGCGGCCCGATCAATATTCCAACCATCATCAGCACCAGCACATCGGGAATATTGGTCTTACGAAATTGCAGCGACAGAAAGTGTGCGAAGAACACCATCAGCCCGATAACCAAGATCGTTGTGGACATTTATGAGCCTCCAGTTTGATAGACGCCGGATTATACATGGCGAATTTTCCGGTGTTACAATTGGTCGCTCCCGAGTGGCGTTTACGCGGCTATGGTCAATGCAACCAAGGAGAGCATCATGGAGAAAAAAATACGCGTCGGCCTTGTCGGCTACGGCAAGGCCGGGCATGCAGTAGCCAACGTATTAGGCACCGACCCACGCTTTGAACTGTGCTGGATTGCCCGTCGTTCGGCAGTCCAAGAGCCTCAGACGCATCCGGGAACCGGCACTCCAATTTTCGGAATGGAACAACGTTCGTTTGCCGACATATTTGAAAAGACGCCGGTAGATGCGCTGGTGGATTTTTCCTCAGCGGCGAGTCTCCACGCTTACGGCGAAGAGGTGCGCAAGCGCGGCATCATGTTGCTTAGCGCAATTTCGGCTTATTCTGAAGACGACCTTGCCTATGCGCGCAGCCTGGGCAAAGAAACGCGCGTGCTGTGCTCGCCCAACATCACGCTCGGCATCAACTTCCTCATCGTGGCGGCCAAGCTGCTGCGCAAAATTGCGCCGTTTGCCGATGTGGAAATTCTGGAACAGCGAGCTAAGTGACATTTCGTGGAGGTTTAATCCTGTCTATCCCTTATGCCTATTGTGTGAAACGTGAAAGTTAGACAGGGTGGTAGTCTAATCAGATG
>WSYA01000070.1 GCA_009773615.1 Gallionellaceae bacterium | reverse complement strand
GCCAAGGTCTGTTGTTTCATTGCCATCTACCGTGTTTATTTACTACCGGCTATAACGCGCGAGCTATAGAATTGGTGGACTTAATCAGTGTTGCCTTAAACAAGCAACGCTGCATCAATCGCGCTCTATCGAACGCATCGTCGAAGGTGTCGCCACTTCGGACGGCGCAGGCGTGAGTCTCACGCGCGTGCTCACGGGCAAGCTGCAACGCCGCCTCGACCCTTTTCTGATGCTGGATGCGTTCGGCAGCGACGACCCGGACGATTACATCGCGGGCTTTCCCGATCATCCGCATCGCGGCTTCGAGACGGTGACTTACATGCTTGCCGGGCGCATGCGCCACCGCGACAGCGCTGGGCACGAAGGTTTGCTGGGCGACGGCGGCGTGCAGTGGATGGTGGCAGGTCGCGGCGTGATTCACTCCGAGATTCCCGAACAAAAAGACGGCGTGATGGAAGGCTTTCAGCTTTGGCTCAATCTGCCCGCAAAAAATAAAATGGGCGAACCGTGGTATCAGGATTGCCAAAGCGCGGCGATTCCCGAGTATGTCACTGCGACTGGTGTTACGGTGCGTGTGATCGCGGGTAGTAGCAACGGCGTGGACGGCGTAGTTACGCGCGAGATCACTGAGCCGCTGTATCTCGATATTCATGTGCCTGCGGGTGTTTCGTTTTCGACCGCATTGCCGGAGACGCATAACGCATTCATCTATGTTTATCGCGGTGCAGTGGAGGTGGGCGGTACGCAGGTGAGTGTGCAACGCATGGGTATGTTGAGCAACACGCCGGGAGCCGATGGTGTGACGCTTGCTGCAAACGAAGATGCGCGGCTGATCCTGATCGCAGGCAAACCGCTCAACGAACCCATCGTGCAGTACGGCCCGTTTGTGATGAACACGCAGGAAGAGATTCATCAGGCGCTGGATGATTTTCGCAATGGGCGCTTTGCGTAAAAATGGGGTTAGTTAATGAACACAATAATCACTCGCTATAACACCACCGCCATCGCGCTGCATTGGCTGGTTGCGCTGCTGGTCTTCGCGGCATTTCCGCTGGGTATGTACATGCATGATCTACCGCTGTCGCCGACCAAGTTGCAGCTTTACAGCTACCACAAATGGCTGGGCATCACGGTGCTGCTGCTGGCGGTGTTGCGTGTGGTATGGCGCGTCACGCACGCGCCGCCCGCGTTGCCGGACAACTTGTCGCGCGGGCAGCAGATCGCCAGCCACGTCACGCATCAATTTTTGTATGTGTTGATACTTGCCGTGCCGATCTCAGGATGGCTGATGAGTTCGGCCAAGGGTTTCAAGACGGTGTGGTTCGGCGTGTTGCCGCTGCCCGATCTGGTTGGCAAGGACAAGGCGTTGGGCGAGATGCTTAGCAACGTACATGAGAGTTTTAATTATCTTTTGTTGGCGCTAGTGCTGCTGCACATTGCCGCCGCGCTCAAGCATCACTTTATTGACAAAGACGGCGTGCTGTTGCGCATGTCGCTAAAAGGAGAGCGCTCATGATTCAACGATGTCACATGCTGTTAGCCGGAGGGCTGTTGCTATGCACACAGGTGCAGGCAGTCGAATTCAAACAAGTGCTGGCGAATGAAAGTTCGGTGACATTTGCCTATAAACAAATGGGCGTGCCGCTGGATGGCAAGTTCAACAAGTTTGCCGCGCAGCTTGCATTCGATCCCGCCAAGATCGCCAAGGCGCAGGCTCGTATCGATATTGACGTTGCCAGCATTGACACAGGTTCAACGGAAGCCAACGATGAAGTGGTCGGCAAGCTGTGGTTCAACGCGAAGACTTATCCAGTCGCCAGCTTTGTTTCCACTGGGCTTAAAGCCTTGGGTGACAATCGCTATGAGGCGACGGGCAAGCTCAGTATAAAGGGCAGGACGCAGGAGGTGAAAGCGCCCGTTACTTTTCAGGCCGCAGGCAATCGCGGCGCATTCGATGGCAGCTTCACCATCAAGCGGCTCGACTACGCGATAGGCGAGGGCGAGTGGACGGATGTCGGCACCGTCGCCAACGAGATTCAGATTAAGTTTCACCTTGTCGTTAAAGTAGCACCGAGCAAAAAGTAGTTTCAATTTCAACCACCCTTTAGGAGAGAACAATGAAAAAATTAGTTGCCGTTACCCTCGCTTCTTTGCTGTCTTTCGCCGCTTATGCCGCCCCGGAAACATATATGATCGAACCGTCGCACACCCTGCCGCGCTTCGAGTACAGTCACTTCGGCTATTCCATACAGCTTAGTCGTTTCGATTCGACTTCCGGAAAAATCACCATCGATCGTGTTGCCAAAACAGGTTCAGTCGATGTGACCATTGATGCGAAGTCGGTCAACACCGGTTCGACTGTGTTTAACGGGCATATTCAAGCGGAAGATTTTTTCGATACCGCGAAATACCCCACCATCACCTACAAGTCGAGCAAGCTAAAATTTGAAGGCGATAAAGTGGTTTCCGTGGAAGGCGATCTGACGATCAAGGGCATCACTAAACCGGTGACGCTCACCGTGACATCGTTCCTGTGCATGCCGCATCCGATGGTAAAGAAAGACGCCTGCGGGGCAACTGCCACCGCCAAGGTCAAGCGTTCCGATTTCAACATGGGCAAGCACGCGCCTTACGTGGGTGACGAAGTGACGCTGACGATCCCGGTTGAGTCTATCAAGCAGTAATTTTTTGGTTAAACCTCCCCTCCCCCCGCGCGAGGGAGGGGAGCTTGCAGCTCAGTTTTTGAATGTATCTTAAGGAGCACCACATGACTCAAACCCTATTCACCCCAGCCACTCTCGGCAAGCTGCAATTGAAAAACCGCGTCGTCATGGCACCGTTGACGCGTTGCCGCGCAGACGGCAATGTGCCAAACGAATTGATGGAAAAATATTACGCAGAGCGCGCCAGCGCCGGACTCATCATCAGCGAAGGTATTGCGCCTTCCGCGAACGGCATGGGCTATGCCCGCCAACCCGGTCTGTTCACCGATGCGCAAGTACAAGGCTGGAAGCGCGTGAACGACGGCGTACATGCCGCAGGCGGCAAGATATTCGCGCAACTGATGCACGATGGACGCGTCAGCCATCCGGCCAATATGTTGCCGGGTGCCAAGGTCATCGCGCCTTCCGCCATCGCCGCACCGGGCGAAATGTGGACGGACAGCGGCGGGATGCAGGCCCACCCCATGCCCGCCGTGATGACGGAAGAAGACATCAAGCAAGCCATCGCCGAATTTGTCACTGCCTCAAAAAACGCTATCGCTGCCGGATTCGACGGCGTTGAGCTGCATGGCGCGAACGGCTATCTGATCGACCAGTTTCTCAACACCGCAACCAACCAGCGCACGGATAAATGGGGCGGCAGCGTAGAGAACCGTATTCGCTTCGCCGTGGAAGTCGCCAAGGCTACAGTCGCCGCCATCGGTGCAGAGCGCATCGGTATGCGCATTTCACCTTATGGCGCATTCAACGGCACCGCATCCGATGCCGAGATGGATACGCTGTACGAACGCCTGATCGCCGAACTAAACAGCCTCGGCCTAGTTTACATTCACATTGTCGATCACAGCTCGATGGGCGCGCCGGAAGTCAGTCCCGCGCTGAAAGCCAAGATACGCGCCAACTTCAAAGGCAGGTACATCCTTTCCGGTGGTTACGACGCTGCGCGTGCCAATGCCGACCTCGATGCGAATCGCGGCGACTTGGTGGCTTTTGGTCGTCCTTTCATCTCCAACCCGGATTTGGTGAAAAAGCTGCAAAGCGGAACCGCACTCACCGCGCCCGATTTCAACACGTTCTACACGCCCGGCGAGAAGGGCTATACCGACTATTGAAAGAACGCCATTCCCGCGAAGGCGGGAATGGCGTCGCAGTCATTGAGAGCGGCAAGGAAAAATCATGCAAATCGAAATATGGTCGGACGTCATTTGTCCTTGGTGTTACATCGGCAAACGCCGCTTCGAAATGGCACTTGCCAATTTCGCGCACAAAGAAAGCGTCAGCGTGATCTGGCGCAGTTTTGAACTCGATCCAAAGTCCCCGCCGCAGTATCCCGACACATTAGAACAAATGCTCGCACGCAAATACGGCGTCAGCCTGCAAGAAGCCGCAGCGATGAATGCGCGCGTCACCGCACTCGCCAAAGAGATCGGGCTGGACTACCGCTTGAGCAATGCCCGTCCCGGTAACACCTTCGATGCACACCGCTTGCTGCACTTTGCCGTTTCGCGCCAACTCGGCGATGCAGCCACCGAGCGCATCATGCACGCCTATTTTTCCGAGTCGCTCGCCGTAGGTGACCGTGCCGCACTGGCACGTCTTGCTTCCGAGTTTGGCATCAGCGCAAGCGATGCGTTGGTGATGCTGGAGAGTGATGCGTATTTCGACGCGGTGCGTGCAGATGAGGCGCGTGCGGCAAAGTTGGGTATCACGGGAGTGCCGTTCTTTGTGATCAACGAAAAGGTCGGCATCTCTGGAGCGCAGGCGGTCGAAGTGTTCGCAGATGCGTTGCAAAAGGTGTGGGCGGACTCTTAGCAGAGGGGCTGCAAATTTTTCAGCAATACCCACACCGCACCACCACCTCCCGCATTTTGCGGTGCTTCGCAGAATGCCAGCACTAGCGGATGTTGCGTGAGCCAGTGGCGGGTGTGAACTTTGAGTATTCCTTCGCGACCTTCGCTGCGCCAGCCTTTGCCGTGTATCACGTTGACGCAGCGCAGTCCGTTTTGTGTAGAGTGATGCAGGAATTCAACCAGTAGTTTTCTGGCATCATCGCTGTTGAGCCCGTGCAGGTCGACGCTATCCTGCGGCGGCCACGTGCCGCGCCGCAGTTTGCGCAGGGTCATGCGGTTCAAGCCGTTGCTCAGGTATTCGCTGGCGGACTCTTCGCTTGCGCCGTGGTCGGACAAGGTGTCGGCGATGAGGGCAGGGGTGTGGGTGCTGCGCGGAATAAGTTTGCGCGGTGCGTGGGTGGGGGCGATACGGTCAGTCGGTTTGAGCGGGGTTACGCCTTCCAGCGACTGCCGGAACAAGTCACCATCCTGTTCCGGTTTTTCTTTCAAAGCTTACCCCAGAGAGGCGAGGTATTTGTCCGCATCGAGTGCGGCCATGCAGCCTGTCGCCGCGCTGGTACAGGCTTGGCGGTAGATTTGATCCTGCACGTCGCCCGCCGCGAATACGCCGGAGATGCTGGTGACGGTGGCGTTGCCCTTGTTGCCGCCGCGCGTGATGATGTAGCCGTTATCCATTTCCAGTTGTCCGGCGAAGATGTCGGTGTTGGGTTTGTGGCCGATGGCGATGAATACGCCATCTACCTTGATGTCATGAGTAGCGCCGCCTTGCATTTGCTTTAAACGCGCGCCTGTTACGCCGCTGGCGTCGCCCAGCACTTCGTCTAGTGTCTGATTCAGTTGCAGGGTGATCTTGCCTTCTTTCACTTTTTCCATGAGGTGGTCGATCATGATGCGCTCGGCGCGGAAGCTGTCGCGCCTATGCACCAGCGTGACATGGCTGGCAATGTTGGCCAGATACAGCGCTTCTTCCACTGCGGTATTGCCGCCGCCGATGACGGCCACGGGCTTGTTGCGGTAGAAGAAGCCGTCGCAGGTGGCGCAGCCGGATACGCCCTTGCCCATGAAGGCTTCTTCAGAGGGTAGGCCGAGATATTGCGCCGATGCGCCGGTGCAGATGATGAGGGCGTCGCAGGTGTAGTTGCTCGCGTCGCCGATCAGCGTGAATGGTTTCTGTTGCAGTTTGGCGGTGTGGATGTGGTCGAAGATGATTTCGGTGTTGAAGCGCTCGGCGTGTTGCTGGAAGCGCTGCATGAGTTCGGGGCCTTGTACGCCGTTGGCATCGGCGGGCCAGTTGTCCACTTCGGTGGTAGTCATCAGTTGTCCGCCTTGGGCGAGGCCGGTGATGAGTACGGGCTTGAGATTGGCGCGCGCGGCATACACGGCGGCGGTGTAACCGGCGGGGCCGGAGCCGAGGATGAGCAGGGGATGGTGTTGAGTCGTTTTGTCCATGGGAAGCTTTCGGTATGAGGTTGCAGAAGTGGGGCGAAATTTAACAGTGCGGGCGTGGGCTGTCGAGTAAAATGCGCGCACTATGAAATTGACCCTTATTATTTTTTCGATTCTGCTTTTGTTTGGCACGGTAGGAAATGCAGCCGACTTGCCGGGTATTCCCCAGTTCATTGATGAGATGGTGGAGAAGCATCAATTCAAGCGCGACGAGTTGGCGCTGACCTTTCAGCGCGCAGAGTATCGTCCTGATGTTATCGCGGCCATCACTACGCCTGCCACCATCAAGCCGTGGGTGGAATATCGTGCCTCGTTCATCAATCCGGTGCGTATCAAGGGTGGAGTAGGGTTCTGGAAGTTATATGAAGCGACGTTTAAGCGTGCTGAGCAGCAGTATGGTGTGCCGCAGGAGATTATCCTCGCGGTGATCGGCGTGGAAACTTTGTACGGGCGGAGGGCGGGAAAATTCCGCACCTTGGATGCGCTGACAACGCTGGCATTCGATTATCTGCGCCGTGCGGAATTTTTCCGTAACGAATTGGCGGAATATTTGCTATTGGCGCGCGAACAAAATTTCGATCTGTTGGCGATTCAGGCTTCATATGCCGGGGCACTGGGCATTCCGCAGTTCATGCCGAGCAATTACCGCAAATATGCGGTGGACTTCAACGGCAACGGCAAGGTAGATTTGTTGCACGAGCCAGAAGATGCTATCGGTAGTGTCGCCAATTATCTGAAGCAATATGGATGGAAAACGGGAGAGCCGATCGCGCAGCAGGCAAAGTTGAGCAATGAAGCTTTTCCGCCCGGTCTTGCGGATTCTCGCAGTCTTGCCGCCTGGGGCGATGCAGGAGTGATGCCTTTGACAAAGCCGCAAGGAGTGGCTCCGCCTGCATGGCTGTTGGACTTTACGGTTGAGGCGGGCAAGGAATATTGGCTGACCTACAATAACTTCCGCGTGATCACGCTCTATAACAACAGCAATTTTTACGCGATGTCGGTATTCCAGTTGGCGGCTGCATTGCGTGCCGCCTATTACACTAACTCCTGATGCGCCGGGCACCGTTGTAACGGCTTACCCAGTATTTTTCACTCATCTTCTCCACGCGGATGCTGCTGCCGCTTTTGGGGGCATGCACGAACTTCCCTTCCCCGATGAATATTCCAACATGCGAAAACGAGCGGTGTTGCGTGTTGTAGAAAACCAGATCGCCCGGGCGAAGTTGATCGGCTTTTAGCGCGATACCGACTTGGCTGATCTCATGGCTGGTGCGCGGTAACGCAATTCCCATTGAGCGTCTAAAAACATGTCCTACGAAGCCGCTGCAATCGAAACCGTTTTCGGGAGAGGTTCCGCCATAACGATATGGTGTGTCGGCAAGGCTAACGGCATACATGACGACTTCATTCATTTGCTCGTCTGAGTTTGCAGAGTGTGACGCGGCATGCCGGGGTGTGGAGCCGCAGGCGCTGAGTAACGCGAATATAGAGATGATGAGTAGTTTTTTCACGGCGCGGAATTTACGTTAGTGCAGGTTGGTCTGTAAAGACTTGCTGCATGTGTCCATCCGAGAGAATAGTCTGATAGTTGTTGACGTGTCTGCGGATGTTCGCTATAGTCTCGCCCCTTCGCTGACGCGGGGTGGAGCAGTCTGGCAGCTCGTCGGGCTCATAACCCGAAGGTCGTAGGTTCAAATCCTGCCCCCGCAACCCAGTCAAAGAATAAAGATTTAAAGTGTGTTGAAATATAAGTTGACGATATTGTTTCAATCTATATAATGCGCACCTCTTCGCTGCACGGCAGATGAAGTTGAAGCAAAAAAGTTCTTTAAAATTTAAATTAAAACAACCGATTAGTGTGGGTATGTGCGCTGAGGAACAGTAATATTATTTGCTTAGGCGAATGGTGTTCTGAC
>WSYA01000069.1 GCA_009773615.1 Gallionellaceae bacterium | reverse complement strand
ACCGCTCGATCAACTGCTTAAAAACATGGAGCCGCAAATGGATACGCCGCAAGACAATAACCAAATGAATCTATTCAATTAAATGTACGGACACCAATGCTGTTATTTATTAAAAGCAAAAATTTGGAAGCACTCATAGCATTTTTCTGCACGATGTTTCTTGAATTAAAACTGGCTTGCGCCGCAGTTGAAGAAGGTCGCATAATGAGCATGTTAAGAAGCAGGGATCACATAGGTAAACTCACAAACTATTTTAAAACTATTGGAAAGGAACGATGATGAAACTCATACTAAACGTACTTGCGATGTGCTTGTTAGCTGCTTGTGCCAGCCCAAAACAAAAGGATGAAGTGAAACCGATAATGCCTGCTGCTGAGGTTAAGCAGGTTGCTCCTGTCGCAGAGGTAAAGCAGGCGGACGCTCCTATTGCCGAGGCGAAACCTGAATCTACGCTTGCCATAACGTCCGCAGCAGCACAACCCGCGATTGCGGACACCCTGAATGACCCGAACAATATATTGGCTCAGCGCAGCACGCACTATCCGTTTGATGTGTCGGTAGTGCAAAGTGCTGATCTGTCGCTGGTTCAGGCTCATGCAAAATACCTAAAGGCTCATCCTGACCGCAAAGTGCGGCTAGAAGGAAACTGCGACGAACGCGGAAGCAAGAAATACAACCGCAAGCTGGGGCAGCGCCGTGCTGAAGGGGTGAAAAAAATATTGCTGGAAGACGGTGTTATGGCAAGCCAAATTGAGACGGTGAGCTATGGCGAAGAGAAGCCCAAGCTTACATGCCACAAAAAGAATTGCTGGAAAGAAAACCGCCGCACGGATATGAACTACGTCCAGTAACTCGAAAAATTGAATGGCCTGTCATCACAAAGACACGTGTTATTTTATAAAGGGGGATATATGTTATCTATATTGCGCCGCACGTCGATTTGGATAATGGCTTTGTTACTCACCGCCTGTAGCACCATGCAGGCGGGGCGTAATTTTGACCTGAGTTCGCTGGAAGCGAAGATCGAACGGGGCAGTACTACCCAAAGTCAGGTTCGCACCTGGCTTGGTGACCCGTCGAGCATGGGTATCAGTGTTGATTCCGGCGGCGAGAGATTCGATGATTGGACGTACTTTTTCGCTACCGGGAAATTGCCGGGCATGTCGAATTTAAAAGTGAAACTACTACAGCTTAGATTTGACAAGCAGGGAGTCGTACGCGGATATAACTGGTCATCCTCCGGGCCGTGACGCAACCGCAGGTCTGAATCCAACAGACCGTCCACCTAATGAAAGTCTCAGATGACGAATACGATCATTTTTAGTGACTTGGACGGAACCCTGCTCGATCCTGTGACCTATTCGCATAGGGAGGCGTGCCCGGCCCTGAGTCGGGTACATGAACTCCACATTCCATTAATTTTATGTTCCAGCAAGACGCGCGCTGAGATTGAGGTGTGCCGCCAGCGCCTTGATAATACCCATCCTTTTATTTCTGAGAACGGCGGCGGAATTTTTATTCCGAAGGGCTATTTCAAGATGCCCATTGAAGCAAGTGAACTGAATGGTTATTTGCTCATTACGCTCGGAACTCCCTATGCTGAAATTCTGCGCAACTTTTCCAGCCTGCGAAGGCGCTTTCCGGTTCAGGTGCGCGGCTTTGCTGACATGAGCACTGAGGAAGTTTCCAAGTTAACCGGGCTTTCCTTGGCTGAGGCCGTGCTGGCAAAACATCGGGATTTCGATGAGCCGTTTGTGTTTGAAGGCGCTCCAAGTGAACGCTTTCTACAGGCAATTGAATCGTCGAATTTGCGCTGGACCCAGGGGCGTCTGTTTCACATCATGGGCAACCATGACAAAGGTCGGGCGGTGAGCATTTTAAAGGCGCTCTACGAACACCAATTCGGCTCTGTTGTAACTGTCGGGATAGGTGACAGTTTGAACGACCTGCCCATGCTGAGGGTGGTGGATCGCCCGGTCCTCATCCGGCACGCGGACGGGAGTTTCGACAACCGTATCGCTATTTCTAATTTAATTAAAACGCAGCGTTCGGGCCCCGCAGGTTGGAATGAAACCGTGTTGCAATTGTTGGCGCAGACGGAAGTTGAAAAGCCTCCATTTCTGCCTGTTCGAAAAGAAATGGAGCGAATCTTTAACTCTGCGTTAGCAGCGGTTGATCCGTTCAACGCGGTGCTTAATACCGTGCTCTGCGAGCATAATCAGTTGCGGATTTCAGAAACAAAATACGAACTTTCGAAGTTTGAACGGATCATCGTGATCGGCGCGGGCAAGGCCACGGCGCGCATGGCGCTGGCCGTCGAATCACTGCTGGGCGAAAAAATTTCGGCGGGACTGATCGTGGTTAAAGATGGCCATATGCAGCCGCTATCTATCATTAGGCAAGTTGAAGCGGCCCACCCCATTCCCAATCGGGCTGGGATAGAGGGTACGCAAAGTATCTTGCAAATGGCTCGTGACGCAGATGAAAAGACGCTCGTCGTATGCCTGCTCTCGGGGGGCGCGTCAGCGCTGCTGGTTTCGCCAAGCGAAGGCGTGACACTACGGGACAAGCAGGAGGTAACCCGGATGCTGCTGAATGCGGGCGCATCCATTGCTGAACTAAACGCGGTGCGCAAACATCTTTCGTCGGTAAAGGGGGGCAAGCTTGCACAGGCAGCCTATCCGGCACCAATGCTTACGCTGATACTCTCAGACGTGATCGGAGATCCGGTTGATGTAATCGCATCGGGGCCGACAGCGCCAGACAGCTCCACCTTCGCCGAAGCATGGGCAGTGGTTTTGAAATACGGCCTGCTAGAAAAGCTTCCGCAATGCGTCGCTGATTTACTTCAACGCGGAATGGAAGGGCGCGCAGTTGAAACTGCAAAGGCCAATGATCTCAGCCTGAGTAAAACACGCAATGTAATTATCGCCAGCATCACTCAGGCACTGGCTGCTGCACAAACTCAATCCGAGCAACTTGGATTTACCCCGAAAATTATTTCTGCCGCATTACAAGGAGAGGCGTGCGATGCAGCTCACTTTTTGGCACAAGCTGCGCATGTAGAGCTGATGGGGATGAAACCGGGTGAACGACATTGCCTGCTCTGTGGGGGCGAAACTACTGTCACCGTGCGCGGCAATGGCAAGGGCGGCAGGAATCAGGAATTTACGTTGGCCTTTGCATCGGAAATCGAGGGCTTGCAGGGTGTATCGTTGCTCTCCGCTGCTACCGATGGTACTGACGGCCCAACCGATGCGGCTGGCGCGGTGGTCGACTCAACGACAGCCGCGCATGCACGGAGAATGGGGATGGATCCTCTCAGCTATCTCGAACGCAATGACTCTTACGCTTTCTTTCAAAAATTTGACGACCTATCCGGCGGTTACAGCCATTTCAAAACCGGACCGACGGGCACAAACGTCATGGATATACAGATTGTGCTATTAAACAAACAGGAGTTACCGTCCGCGCAACCGGACATTATTTCTTAAGGGGTTGCCCGCGATGAAGACCTCCACCTTCCGAACAGATGTGCAAGAACAACTTGAACGCATAGGGCAGGCCGACATCATCGTCGGCATCCCTAGCTTTAATAACGCGCGCACCATTGGTCATGTGGTGCGCGCGGTGCAGGGTGGGCTGGCCAAATACTTCCCGGAGTACAAGGCAGTGATCGTGAATTCGGACGGCGGCTCCAGCGACGGCACCATGGACGTGGTGCATAACTCCTCGATTGACGATTTCAGCGCCATACTCCTGCACCACCGCGTATCACCCATTTCTAAAATCGCATTCCCCTATTCCGGCATCCCCGGCAAAGGCAGCGCCTTCCGCACTATTTTCGAGATTGCCGAAGCGTTGGATGCGAAAGCCTGTGCCGTGGTTGATTCCGATCTCAGGAGCATCACCCCGGAATGGATCGAGCTGCTGGTGACGCCAATACTGAAAGGCGGCTACGATTATGTGTCACCGCTCTATCACCGGCACAAGTTTGACGGCACTATCACTAACAGCATCGTCTATCCCCTTACCCGCGCGCTCTACGGCAGAAGAGTACGTCAGCCCATTGGCGGCGATTTCGGCTTTTCCGGCAGCCTTGCGCAGTATTACCTGACCAAAGATGTGTGGCAAAGCGATGTCGCGCGCTTTGGTATCGATATCTGGATGACGACGACGGCGATCGCGAACGGCTTCAAGGTTACCCAGTCATTTCTTGGTGCCAAGATTCACGATGCCAAGGATCCCGGCTCCGATCTAAGCAGCATGCTCTACCAAGTGGTCAGCGCGACCTTCGAGCTCATGGAAACCTATTCAGCAGTGTGGATGCCGATTCAAGGCACTGAGCCGGTTCCGGCCTTCGGTTTCGAATATACCGTCGGGCTTGAGCCGGTAAACGTCAACACCGCGAGGATGCTGAACACATTCCGGGAGGGGCTCAGGAACCTAGGTGAAATTTGGCTCGATATTCTCGGCGCGGGCGACTTCGGCGAAGTCGAAAAACTGGGTGCTCTGTCTGACAGTGAATTTCACTTCCCCATCGGTTTGTGGGCACAGGTTGTCTATGACTGTGCGCTCGCCTTCCACCAAAGAAAGCTACCCGCAGAGCACCTGATCAAATCAATGACCCCGCTCTATGTCGGAAAAACTGCCTCATTCATTCTGGAGGCCAAAGACATGGGGCAAACAGAAGCGGAAACGGAAATCGAAAAGCTTTGTTTGGAATTTGAAAATCGCAAGGATTACCTGGTAAGAAACTGGAAATAACCACAAGGAGGTATGTCATGGAAAATTTTATTAACCTGATTCTCGATCCGCTAAATGCTCTGTTTTTCAAGTTCAAGGTGTTTATGCCAAACCTTCTGGCCATGCTGGTGATCTTGACCATCGGGATTCTCCTAGCATTGATCATTAAGCGAATACTCGTGAAATTTCTGGCCGCGATTAATTTCGATAGCTGGTCTGATCGCAAGGGGTTTACCAAGCTCATGCGCAAAGGAGACCTGTGGAGCAAGCCGACTGCGATACTAGGTGCGATCGTGTTTTGGATGTTGATTATCATTACGCTGATGAGCGGTTTGAACGCCCTCCAGATAACGGCGATTGATCAATTGGTGAACCAGTTTTTTAGTTATATCCCCCGCATCTTCTCTGCCGCCATGATCCTGATTATCGGTCACCTGCTTTCCGGTTTTATCAGCCGTGCGGTGCTTATTACAGCGGCAAACAGCGGCTTTCACTATGCCAAGCTGCTTGCCGAAGCGGTGCATACCCTGCTGATCGTGCTCATTCTGGCTATGATTATGGAGCAGTTGCAAATCGCTCCCGTTATAGTGCTGGCCGCTTTTTCCATCATCTTCGGCGGTATTGTGATCGCCCTTGCCATAGCCTTTGGTGTGGGCGGTATTGATGCGGCCAAACGGATAATTGAACAAGAAGCCATCTCAAAACGTGAAGAAGTAAATGACGAGATTGAACCTCTCTGAGGAAGGCATGCGCCATGACTGATTTTTACCAGACCGGAATCATCACGACACTGCATCAGCTCGGTAAACCTTCGCTTGAGCGGCTGGAATCGGAGTTGTATGGTTTTTCAAAAACCAGGCCAATCGCCTTGGTGCTACCGTCACTATATTCAGAGTTCGAAGGGCCGGCGATGCCGGGAATTGTCCAGGAGCTCGCCAAGGTAAAGTACCTGAATGAAATTGTGCTTGTTCTGGACAAAGCATCGGAAAAAGAATTCCAAAAGGTACGCGAATTCATGTCACCAATATCGACGGAAGTAAAGATCGTCCACAACGACGGCAAGAGGATAAGCGAAATATATGAAACCTTTGCCCGCAACGGATTCAATGTCGGGGAGCGCGGCAAAGGGCGCTCCGTGTGGCTTGCATACGGTTATGTGCTTGCGCGCGGCAAATCAGACGTCATTGCGCTGCATGATTGCGACATCGTCACCTATAACCGGGAATTGCTGGCCAGGCTGTGTTACCCGGTGGCAAACCCGAATCTGGACTATGTATTTTGCAAAGGATATTACAGCCGCATATCCAACAAAATGAACGGGCGCGTTACCCGCCTGCTGGTGACGCCGCTGATCAGGTCCCTCCTGCAACTCGTCGGGCCGCATCCTTTTCTCGCATTTCTAGACAGTTTCCGCTATCCGCTGGCCGGAGAGTTCTGTATGACTACCGACCTCGCACGGGTGAACAGGATCCCATGGGATTGGGGGCTGGAGGTTGGCTCGCTTGCTGAAGTGCATCGCAACTATTCGCCGCGCCGCGTTTGCCAAGTTGACATTGCCGCAAACTACGACCACAAACACCAAGTGCTATCTGCCGAAGATGCAAGCAAAGGTCTTATGAAAATGACGGTGGATATCTGTAAATCCATCTTCAGGACTTTGGCATCGGAGGGGGTTGTGTTCTCGGACGGGCTGTTTAAATCTCTGCTCGTATCCTATCTGCGGCACGCCGAGGATACGATCATGAAATATGAAGCAGATGCTGCAATCAATGGGCTCAAGTTTGACCGGCACGAAGAGGCGATGGCAGTGGAAGCATTTACCAGAGCCATCGGCATGGCAACTCAGGTGTTTATGGAAAATCCGTTGACCACGCCGCTTATTCCGAATTGGAACCGAGTGACCTCGGCCATTCCGGATATTTTTGAGATGCTGCAATTGGCCGTGGATTCGGACAATGAATGATTGTCTGTTCAGAATTTTTGCATCCTCTAGAGAGATGCCCGGCATGTTGACCCGGTTGCGCGAGTGGCGTAGTTTGAAAGTGGTGCATAGCACTTGTTACGCCAAGCTAGATTAGTGCAAAGCGGTGCCGCTAAATTTGATTAGAACTGATCGAATGCCTGAAAGGGAAGGGATGGAAAATGACCGTTGAGATACTGCCCTTGTTAATTTTACTGACGATTTTCATTGCCAATTATGGAGGTGATCGCACCGCTGAAATTAAGGATAGTGGTGTGATTTCGGAGTGGAGTGAGATTTTCACCCAGCATAACGATGAAGTTGCCGCCGGCAATATCGTCAATCCTGCGTACACTGTTTACGTCAATAACTCCACTATCCGCAGGGATGGCGATGTTGTGAAAATGTGGAGTCTGGTCGATTTCGCCCATTTGAAAAAAATTACCGGTAAGTCGTATATGTCGGTGAAATCTCAAGACGAGTACGACTGCAAGGGCAGGCAGTATAGATCGCTTCATTACTCATTTTTTGCCGGAAATATGGGGGCGGAAGAAGTGGCTGTTAAAAATACTCAGCCAACAGATTGGTATCCGGTCGACTCAGACTCGCTCGTCAAGATTCTGTTTAATGCGGCCTGTAAAAAGAAATAGGGCAGTGTCAATAGCTTGGTCTGGAGCCGAGTTTTCAGCTGATTTCTTTTCATTCCTGAAGCGAAATATGTGGTGCGATAGCGTTTAAATATTACGCATGCCAGATGCGACGGCATTAAATTTTTTTACGCAATAACAGTATTACTGTATATACTGTTATTGCGTGGCATGCGCCACGATGATACGGCTCGATTGAAGGAGGGGATATGGAGCAGCAACAAACATTTTCACCCGGTCTGCTATATTCGGTCGCACCGGAGAATTTTTCCGAACTCCATCTGCGGGATGAGGCGAGACCGGATGAGTTCGATTGGGAAGAATATGAATCTCAGCTTGCGGGAGATTCGTTCGCGCAGGATGTTATAAATTTCCTGAAGATTTCCGCAGCCAAGTGGGGGCTAGTCAGGCGCTAGCCAGTTTGTAATGGCGGGGCTGAAGAGGTGCGGCAAGCAGAGGGGGCGTTACATGCATTTCGCATGCAACCCCTGCTGCAAATCGAACAGCCGCGCAAACCCCCCGCTATTCCCCGTATTGAAAGTTCCCCGAATCGGGATAATGTCCCCATGCTCCCCTCGAAGTCGTAAGACTTTTTCCTACAAAGCCCGCCCAGCAACTTCCTACAGAAGAATTAGCCATCCTC